>JBBDMV010000015.1:25831-34663 GCA_040878115.1 Balneolales bacterium | reverse complement strand
ATTCAGACGCGGACTTACAAACCCGTAGCCATTGTTTCCTTACCTCGTTCTTCTATTAGTTGATTTCTAATATTCAACTCCCGGTAAAGTTCAAGTGGCGCAGAAGCTGCATCATTCCGGGTCCGTGCTTCACGCAGTAAAGGACGAACATCTACATTAAATGCATCCTGTAAAACCTGTTGGGCCATCACCGGGTCATTGGATTGACGGTATTCTTCCAATGCTTTTCCGTCTATCAGCAATGCCTTCGCATACGCCGTTTTTATGGCTTCCACCGATTGCAAAAGATCTTCCATAGGATCTTTAATATTATGACTGGCATCAATCATCCAGGATAGCTTTTCATTCGCTAAATGGGAATCCACGCCTTCTATCAGCTCGTTAAAGATCAGGAATAGCTGAAATGGTTTCATGGAACCGGCTGTAAGATCATCATCGCCATAACTGGAATCATTAAAATGGAACCCGCCCAGTTTGTCCTCCATAAGAAGCGTAGCAACGATTTGCTCAATATTCGCATTCGGCAGATGATGTCCCAGATCTACCAGAGTTGATGCTTTTTTCCCCAGTTTTCCAGTAAGCAGACTTGAAGTCCCCCAGTCCGGAATCACCATGGAGTAAAAGTTGGGCTCATAAGGTTTATATTCGATAAATAGGCTCCAATCTTCAGGCAAACTGCCATATATCTTTTCCAATGACCCCAGAGTCCGTTGAAATGCCTTCCTAAAATTCTGCTGACCGGGAAAACAGGAACCATCTGCCAACCAAAGGGTCAAGGCATGTGAACCTAACCTCTCGCCATAACGTATCACCTCGATATTATGATCAATAGCCTGTTTTCTAACTCCGGGATCAATATGAGATAAGGATCCATATTTATAGGAATACTCTTGCCCTTTCTGGTCCTGAAAGGTGTTAGAGTTAACTGCGTCGAAAATAAGTTCATGTTCGTGAGCCTGTTGTTTTATGGCTTCTATATCACCGGGTATATCCCAGGGGATATGCAGTGATATTCCTTTACTTGACCGATTCAAGGCATGCAATAAGCCTACATCCTCAATCTTTCGCTCAAGGCTGTTAGGTTCCCCGCCGATCGGGAACCGGCCGAACCGTGTACCTCCGGCGCCCAGCGCCCAACTTGGTATAGCTACCTGAAATAAGCCGATTTGTTCGATTATATGATCTACATCATGTCCGTTATTGGTAAGCTGATCATACAGAACTGAAAAAGACTGTTTATCAATTTTCTCTTTTTCTACATTATGTTGCTGTATCTGTTCACCTTTAATTCTCATGCCGCTTGGGAATCTTGTTGTAGGTTCCTGATTTAGTCATGTTCCCCTGATACAAGGCTCTGCTCTTTAATCCAAAAAGGTGCAGAAAAAAACCATAGCAGCATACCGGCTACCATCAATTGCTTGTGCATTTCCAGTGTAATGGCCTCTGAAAAAACAAACATAGATGGTACCACAGTAAGAGCTAATCCAATCATGGATATGGTAAACAAGAAGACTTTCATGAATAAACTAGTTAATGGGATTATTTAATGAAGTTCCTTTTCTACCGTAAAAAAGCTTCTACTAATCCGCCGTCTACCGGTATAATATGTCCGGTGGTATTTTCTAGTCTGGAACTAAGCATCAGGAAAATAGCTTCCGTTTGCTGGTCCAGTGTTATTGGTTTCCGTGTCAGTGTCCGATTAGAATAAAAACCGGCCAACTGATTTCGTAATGCTTCAGTGCCTTCCTTTTCATCAAACTCCACGCCGTATTTGGTAAGCGATGCTATTACCCTATCCCGGGGAAACATGCTGCTTCCCTCCACTACGGTTGCTGGCGCTACTCCGTTTACATTTACTAATGGAGCAAGTTCAATAGCCAATTCCCGAATTAAATGATTGGCAGCTGCTTTGCTCGTATCATATGCAAGGCTTCCTTTTTTAGGTACCACCGCATTTGCACTGGTAGTAATTACAAGTCTGCCTTTCAAACCTTGGTCCTGCCAAATATTGCGGGATTCATCTGCTACCATGTAGCCACCTTTCACATTTACGGCAAAGCTTTTGTCCCAGGCTTCATCAGCAACCCTGCCACTCTCATCAGGCGTTGCATAAAGTCCGGCCGTGACGGCTACCCCATCAACCCCTCCAAAGGCCAGCACCGTTTGTTTTAATGCCTCGCGTATTGATTGGCGATTTGTAATATCGCACCCTAATCCGATCACATCACCTGATCCACTGATCCCTGACCCAGCCACGCCAATTCCCATTCCAATACGGCCAAGAACTTCATCAGCAGTCTTCTGTGCTGATGATTCACCTAAATCAAGAGCGGCTACTGTGGCCCCTTCATTCACCAATCGGGCCACTAATGCTTTACCAATACCACTACCGGCACCTATAACAGCTACAATTTGACGGGATAGTTCACTTTCCGGGGGCATTCGTTTTAACTTTGCCTCCTCAAGCGCCCAGTATTCAATGTCAAAAGCCTCTTGCTTGGGCAATGCCGTATATTTACCCACCGTTTCAGCACCGCGCATGACGCCGACAGCGGCATTATAAAACTCAGCTGTTACCCGTGATTCACTTTTATTTTTACCCCAGGTTATCATTCCTAAACCAGGTATCAAGATCACTGTTGGATTGGGATCACGCATGGCCGGTGATTCCTCATCTTTATGATCATTATAATAGGCTTCATAATCTTTTCGATACTGCTCCAGACCTGATATAATGCTGGTCTTCAAATCATCTATCGTGCCTTCAGCTGGATCCCAGTCTATTAAAAGCGGCTTGATTTTGGTACGTAAAAAATGGTCCGGGCAGGATGTACCCAGTTCCGTTAACCTTGGTGCGTCTTTTGAATTGATGAACTGAAGGATAATTTCATCATCTTCTACGGTACCGATAAATTGCTTTTGCCGGCTAACCTGTCCTCGTAAAAAAGGTAGAATATCCGTCAAGGTATTGTGCCGTTCATCTTCAGGCAACGGCTCATAACGGGCCCCACCGAAAGAATCTTCTCCTTTTTCATGGGCATCAAGATACTCACCCGCTTTATTTATTAGTTCAAGACTTAACTCATAGCATTCTTTATCATCTTCAGCCCAGTTGATAAGGCCGTGACCACCAAGGATAATTCCTTTGATACCAGGATTCGCTTCTACAACCTCCTGCAGTTTTAAACCCAGTTCAAACCCCGGACGCATCCAGTCGACCCACTTGACATCATCACCGTATATTTTACGCGTCAATTCCTGACCATTATCTGCAGTCGCAATAGCAATACAGGAAACCGGATGAGTATGATCAATATATTTGGATGGAATAAAAGCATGTAAGGGAGTATCAATAGAAGGTGCCCGTGAATTAAGGTTGAACGTGCAATGAGCATACATGCCTACCATGGAATCTTCAGCAGAAGATTTTATTCCTTTATTTTCAAAGTTATTATAAATTTCCTGGAGCTTAAGCACCTTTTCCTGATACAAGGAGGCAAAGTTATTCTTTTTAGCTGTTCTCAGATCTCCGCCAGACCCCTTAACCCACATTATTTCTACCTTTTCACCGGTAATAGGATCTACCTCTTCCAGTTTGCTGGAGGTATTACCACCACCGGTATTATTGATGTAAGAATCATTTCCCAGTAAATTGGACCGATATACCAAACGTGCCAGAGGATCCAGTTTCCCAGCTATCTCATCACTCCAAAGGCTTTCTACCTGTTTGAAATACTTTTTAACCCTGTTACCGGGCTGACCATTTGATTTAATTGTTTCTGTAGTGTTTTGCTTAGCTTCATTTTGCATGTGTATTTATTTGTTTATTTTGTGATTAAAATTGTTTGGTAGTCTGTTACCTGAATTTGTTTTTGATACAATTTGCTTAGCCCGACGTATAGCAAGCAGGCAATAAACCACCCAGGCAAGCCCAGAAAGAATATTTCAATACCCCAATAGAGATTAATAAAAAGGCAGAGGACCAAAGTTGCAAACCAGGTTATACCGGCTGACCAGTTAAAGTTTATACCCATGGTTTCAGCATAATTAGTCTTCATACCTAGCTTGGTAAATACCATAACATCAAGAAAGATAACAGCGCCCATCGGCATTAAAACAAGACCATATAAAGCTACAAAATCCAACAGCTTCATGACCACACCGGGGAAGCAGGCTACAACGGTAGTGATCAAACCTGTACATAATGTTACTTTCCATCTTTTCCAGTTTGGGGTCACCGACTGAAAAGCTAAACCCGCCCGGTAGATAGTGGGATTAGCTGTTGTCCATCCTGCAATGACTACGCATATTGCTCCGGCTATTCCTGCGCTATTGTAGGCTATTATCCCAGGGGCGATCGCTCCAGCAGCTGCAGCAGTAAGTATTCCTGATGCCATCCATGCCAGGAAATGACCGAAAAACATGCCCGTCCCTGATGAGAAGCCATGTTGCCATTTTTCCGCATAACGCAAAATGGACATATCAGCCATCCCAATGTGCATAGCCATATTAGCAAACCAGGCGAAAAACATCACATGCCAAAAAGTAAACTTGCTTGCTCCTTCAGCCGGTTCTCCGGTCCATATCTTTTCCTGGGCGACACTCCAAAAATCAGACAATGTTTGTACCCCTAAAGAAGGCAATACAGATACAGCAGCGGCCACGAATATGAGTATCATCCAGGGAAAACTGATGTTGGCGAAGCGCGCTATGTACTCATATCCCAGTATAGCTACCGCCGTAATTACCATCCCAATAGCAAAAACGGTCAAAATCCACCCAAGGCTGGCAGGCATCCAATCACCTAATTCGGGCATGGGTATTCCAAAAGGCAAGCCTACTGCTGTAGCCGCTACGGCAATCATAGCTCCTGCCAAAAAGCAAAACATGAGGGCGTTAACAACATTATAAATCAGCGCTAACCTGGAACCGCATATTTTTTGCAGTTGCCAATATAATGTTAATTTCGTTTTAACCGCTACAGGGGCACATAAAAAAGCCCAACTTAACACCGCTAAAACATTACCTATTACCAATCCCCAAATTAAATCAAAGGCAGCCACCCCGTGGATAACAAATAATGGACCTATCACAAATTCTGTGCCCGCAGTATGTTCACCCGCGTACATTCCAAGAAACCCTCTCCAGCCTTTAAGTTTATTTTTGGGTACCGGTTCACGTTCATGTTCATCAATGGAGTCTAGACGATAGCTTAACCCTTGTCTGATATTTTTATCCATAGGTCTCAATCAACAGGGTTATTTCATATCGAATTATCAACTTCTAATACACTTTACGTGTAAGAATATTCAAGTATAAAGAGACCTCCCGCACCAACACCTACTGAATTATTACATTAATTTTTATAATGAAGTTTTACCTTATCAGATCTAAGTTCAAGCTATACATTTCGCATATTTACAGCATCTATAGGCAATCAGATTAAACCTAGTCAAGGAGCTTAATCTGAATATCCTTCAGTTCCACTCTCATTGGTGGGCCAGCGTGAAGCTGAAATGCTATTATGCCATCTTTCATAGCCTGGGGTGATTGATCAATAAGCTCATGCATAAGTTGATCGTTGATTGAGGTCCGAATTGTATCCTTGTTCGCATAAACGTGATATTCGTTCCATTCAGTATGATTGATGTGCTCACCCAAATCAGCCTCGTCAGCAAACCGTTCCTCATGACTTTCACCTTCAGCGTCTATCAGAACATGTTGCCCCCGACGAGCAAGTACGCCCCGGCCACCTTCATCATAAATAATTCCCGGTATCCAATCGCTAATAGCCATATCCGGCTGAGGGCCACGCACTCTATGCATTAATTCCGGGGTATCCTCACTTACAAAGCGTTCTGAGCGTATTTGCATACCCGAATTGCCATGTTCTTCATCACCGACAATAACGAAGCGATAGCTTAAAGAAACTTCAAAATCCGCCGGTTCATTTTCTTCCCAGATAAGGAAGGTGTTTGCTTCAGTGGCATTTTCTTCAGTTGTTTCACCTACAAGCACTCCGTTTTCAACGTGCCAGAAGCGAGGGTCACCATCCCAACCGGTTAAATCCTGACCATTAAACATTGAAGTAAAATTGTTGGATGCTTTAGAATCCTCTTCCATTTCTCTTTCACTCTTAAACATATCGTTATCCGGATCACCACCTGATCTTAAATAAGCGATAAGATCATTCAATTCATCAGGATTAAGTGAGTTTATTAAACCCGGTGGCATTTGTGATATTTTTACATCCTCTATTGAACTTACATCATCTCGCAGCACGACGGTTGGAGGCTGATCAGGATCTCTCATATAGATTTCCAAGTTCTCACTTCGCTCAGCTATCAAGCCAACTATGGTGTCGCCGTTTTTCATGGTTACCTCAGAAGTATTGTATTGATCTGAGATCAGGATGTTGGGGTCAATAATCTTCTCAACAAGTCTTCGATTGTTAAATCTTCTGCCTACAGTACCGAGATCCGGACCAATGTCACCACCGAAGCCATCAAATCGATGACAACTGGCACAACCAGTAGCAAAAAAAGCATTGCGGCCTTGTTCAAAATTTCGATCACTACCACTATTCAGATTACCAGCCAACTCTTCCATTGCCCCATCAAGGGCCCATTCACGTCCAGGCCCATTAATTGGAGTAATATCGAAATTTGGCTGCTGTGCCAAACTAACTTCGACCATATCGGCCACAGCAGCCCGCTCTTCATCGGTTGCATTATCGAGTGCATCATAACGTATATCCTCGAGAAATCCGGAATAGCTTTCCCCACCCATCCGATCAGCAGCATCATTGATGAAGGTAAAATACTCACGACGCTGATCGATTGTCCAACCGTCCGTTAAATTACGCAGCATAAAGGCATAATGAAGTTCCTGGATCGGTGGCGGAGATTCAAGCATTTGTTCAAGGGTACTGCCATAATCTTCATTCCGCTCCAGAATGTTGGCCCAGGCTGGTGTTTCAGCCGGAGCTTCCTTTTTCATCAATGTCAGTGCTTTTTCAATTACATCAGGATCCCGCAAATAAACCAGTACACGAATCAATTCTGTATTTACTCTATTATCGTCATTAGGTAACAGTTTTTGAAGGCTTTCCGTGATTTGCGCTCGCTCCTTTTCGTTTGGGTCCCCAAGGCGAATAAATACCAGAGACATTGCGCGTAACCAACCTAATTGGTGCTCTGGGCTTAGGTCTGCCAGTCTAAGTTCCATAAGAGATCGAATGGCATCCGATCGATGATCTGATGAACCGGCCCGGGCAAGGGCAACTAAACCTGTAATTCTGGCCTGAGTCCGCTCTTCTGTCAATGCTCTGTCAGCCCAGGTATTCACGGGTTGTGCTTCAACTGCAAGCCGTGCAGCATATCGCAGAATACGATCCTCGCTGCCCAGATGTGGCCAGGAAACATCCACAGCTTCTGGATTCTCAAGACCATGAAAAGACTCCAATTGATGCCTAAGTTCCCGTGCCGCCCGTGCATCCGGATCATCTACAGGTTCGGCAGCCTCGGTAGATTCATCACCGGTATAAATCACACGATAAAGATGTGAATCCTGATTACGGCCACCTGTTGTAAAATACAATGCACCATCTTTTCCTATTACCGCACTTGTTAAAGGAAGTGGAATACCCGAGAGGAATTCTTCAGCTTCTGCCTTATAACTTGCACCTTCCGGTGTCATATGAATCGCATACATCGTACCGAAGGTCCAGTCAAGGGCGAACATGGCACGTTGATAACGGTCGGGGAAAACAGCACCTTCCCCTGATATAAAGCCGGTAGGCGATCCTGGCCCGATTTCAAGTAAAGGCGGCAATTTATCTTCATAATAATTGGGCCATTTACCACTACCGCTACGCCAGCCAAAGTCACTGCCACTGGTCACATGTACAATGGCCGTAGGCCTATACCACGGCGTACCATAATCCCACTCCATGTCGGCATCATAAGTAAACAGCTCGTCGTGCTCATTTAAAGCGGCGTCATATTGGTTACGGTAACCCATACTGACCATTTCCCACTTGGTAGCATCAGGGTTTATGCGTGCAATCCAGCCACCCGGCGCCATGATTCCACGGGCATGGCCACGCGCATCCCAGAGTCGAGGCAGCAGTAAATCTTCACCCCAGGTACCGGCACGGTTACGGGTTAGTTCTGCAGGTGGTGGTGTGTGATTACCGGCAATGTAATACAAACCCTGGCCATTAGCCGTTTCTATGACGGTATGATTACCATGTTCGCCTCCATTTGCAGGCCCTCCAAGAAATTCCATCATGGTATAATCACCTGATGCCCGGCTATCCCGCATACGGTATAACCCAACACCGTTTACATTACCATAAAGATGATCAAAGGCCCAGGTTAATCCCTGGGCACCTGATAAAGGCATGGTTATTTTTTCTACATTTACTTCGGGACCATTTTGATCACCATCAACTTTAATACGGTACGTACCCTTTTCCTGTTGATCAGATGCAATTAAATGTCCCTGATCATCAAGTCCAAGTGAGACCCAGGAGCCCTGGCTTTCAAGCGGCACACTGTATAGCTTCTGAACTTCAAAACCCGGCAATACCTCTATCCTTGTCGAATCAGAGTCCTGATCATCCGTTTCTAATTTCAATTCAGTTACCTGACCTTCAACCGGTTGTTTGTTCTCTATGAAGAGCAGCAAAATCATTAATGTCGGTACAAGAAAAGTGTAGTAGGTCTTTGATACATTTTTATTTTTGAACATTACCTGTAAAATTTATTTGATGATATGATGCCTCACATGATTGTACATAAAGAGACAACCAAATAAAAAATCTACTTT
>JBBDMV010000015.1:0-25731 GCA_040878115.1 Balneolales bacterium | reverse complement strand
TATGATGCCTCACATGATTGTACATAAAGAGACAACCAAATAAAAAATCTACTTTTATTAAACAGTTTTTAAGATTTTTGCTATAAAGTTAATCATGCGGATGTTGGTTTAGTAACTCTTCAGGTGAATAGAACCCAGAATTATTTACGGTTGCTGCTCGTACTTCTTTCACCTTGTCCGGGGAAATAGCTGACGCTTCGTTACCAAAAGAATTTCGCACGTAGGTCAATACCGCCGCTACCTCATCGTCGTCGAGCATCCCACCAAAAGGCGTCATAGGTACATTTCCAGGATATTCCTCTCCAAGCACTTCAATAGGCCCCTGAAGTCCATTAAGCGTAAGTTTAATAAGACGCTCTTCGCTCCCAATCACCCAATTAGTACCGCTAAGCGGAGGAAAGCCAGATAAAGAAAGACCTGTACCATCAGGCTGGTGACAGGTCCCACAATACCCATCTTGAGAATAGATTGCTTTTCCCTTTATATAAAGCTCCCGTTCATTGCCTTCAAGAGCAATATCATCAGGCGCTTCCTCTATGTCTTCAACAGATTTACCATTCAGATGTGCCAGCGCTGTTTCCCACGCTGGCAGCATCCAGTCGTCAAGTGGTTTATTGCCGGCTTCTTTCACAATGGCTAATCCGTCATCCTTGTCCAGCCAGGAGGCTGCTACTATGGCCTCCAGGCGTACACGGCCATGACCATCTCCGGCTGACTGCATAAGCAAATCCACCTGATCAATTATTTGATGGCCCGTATAACGCAGCACACGAACGGCGGCAGCCCGAGCCCGATAATCTTCGGCCTGAAGTAACTGTCGAAGCAGGTCATCATCTACTTGATTAAGTCCCCAGCTTACCCATAATGCTTCAAGCAAGTGATGTTCATACCTGGCATCGCTTTTGTCAAGATCAGCGGCCCAGCTCGTAATATGAGAAAGAACATCGGATGCATCACGTCCCCGAAGCTCACGGCGGGTTCGGTCCCGTGTCCTGTATTCAGGGAGTTTTAGATTATCTAACAATTCCTCGATCCCTGCCCCGGCAATCCTGGCCGGTTCGACTAATGGCCGTGATGGGTATGTGATGCGATAAATACGACCATGGGTGTGATCACGGAGCGGATCACGGGCATTGTGTTGCATGTGACCAATCAACACATTATGCCAATCAACAAGATAAAGGGAACCATCGGGGGCAAACTCCATGTCTACCGGACGAAAATTCTTGTCTGTTCCTTGTACAAGGTCCTGACGATGCTTGCTTTTATATCCGGTGCCATCGTCTTCCATCGTGTGCTGTTTCATCCCCAGAAAACCTATGGTATTGTTGATAAGCATGTCCCCCTGCACCTCATCCGGAAAGTGACGGCTGGAAACGATTTCGAGGCCTGAGGTAGGACGTACTCTATGTTCTTCTTCGATTAAGTTTCGGGATTTTGGGGTAGCTTCGCCATATCTGGGCTTAACTGTACCGGGCATCATCCAAAGAACATCCGGGCCAGAGGTTTCAGCAAAGAAGTTCTGCCCCCATTCATCAAAGGCAATACCCCATGGATTAGGTATGGAAAGCTGTGCAGTACGTTCAAGTTTCCGCCGCTGTGGATTATAACGATAGAAGCCTCCATTGGTAGCACGGATCGGGCCATAAGAGGTTTCTACATTAGTGTGCAGGAACACCCCCTCACCCATAAATATAGCACCCGATGGACCTGATGTATAAGCGCTATGGGCATGGTGAGTGTCATGATCATCAAAGCCACTTAAAATAATTTCTTTGGTATCGGCCTTATCGTCTCCGGTCGTGTCACTGTACAGCATCAGATTGGTACCTTGCGATATATACACCCCTTCTGGTGCGAGCTGGAAACCAACCGGCAAGTGCAATCCATCTGCAAAAATTGTCTGCTGGTCTGCTTTACCATCACCATCCGTATCTTCAAGGATGATGAGCTTATCATCAGGCCTTGTATCTCCAGGTTTGTAATGAGGGTAACTCGGCATGGTAGCTACCCAGAGACGGCCTTCGTTATCAAAAGTTAATTGAACGGGGTTAGCTAAATCTTTAAACTCTTCTTCGGAAGCGAATAGTTCGATCTTATATCCGGGGGCAACCTCAAGCTTATCAAGCGCATCTTGTCCGTATAAATATTCAGTACTGCCATTCTCGTCAGGATTATAGTTTGTTTCAACTGGCGGTAACGTCGCCGTTTCCTGATCAGCAGCGTTTATATCCATTTCCACCCCTTTTACCGCCCTCCAAATGGCCTCATCTCTTATCGCAGTCATTTCACGGATCTTATCTATCTCTGCCGGATAGTTATCCGGGCCAAAAGGATCGTATCGGCGACCGTAAGCATGAACACCATTAGGGATTTTGAAGTCATTATGCCACATCCAGTTTTTATCAAGAACAGCCTCATGCACTAATTCACGATGCTCCTCGGCCTTAGCAGCAACATTGCCAAAAACCTGATCGGCGAGCAGTGTAGAAAACCGGGCGTAACCTTCATCGTTAAGCTGAGAACCATCTATCGTAAGCTCCTCACCACTGGCGTCAAACCATGATTTTGTTGACGTATAAACATCTGCAAAGTGTACATCATATTGGGCGGCAATATCTCGCATAGCTTCTGTGTATAAGGCAAGATTTTTATTTTCCTGACTGCCATTGGGAAGGTCGTACTTATCGGAAAGGTCCTCAAAGGCTATGGGGGAGACAATTGCGAGCTGTGTTGACGAACCTTCATTGTAATTTTGACTTGCGGTATGCTGAATAAATGCTTCAAGTTCTGCTTTATATCTTTCCAGCCCTTCCTCTCCCTGAAATGATTCATTATAACCAAAGAACGCTAAGATAAAATCCGGCTCAAGTCGCTTCAGCCATTCGTCCGGAGTTGGAAAGTGGCCTTCACTACCTGAGTTTGTAGCGAGTTCTGTCTGGAATGCTTCAGCGCCGGGAAATGCCCAGGGTGACTCGCGTGAAGAATGAGGCCTAAAGCCCGGAGTGTTTCCACCATCACTCATATTCCGTATAAACAATGAGCTGTCAGGGTAGCGGAGCTGCATTTCGGTCTCGAAATGACCGTAGTTCATCATTCTTGAGCCTAGATTGTTACCAATTAGAACGATACGAGCATCTTCTTCTATCTCCAATGCCGGGGAATTTGATTGGGTGCACTGAAGCATACTTAACGTAACTACCGATAAACCAATTCGTTTGAGCAGCAATTTGCAGTTCTTTTTCATAGGCCTGTTTAGGTTATTAAGCACTAATCGCAAACTAACTTTTAATAAGACTTCTAAAGTTAGTTAATTGTGGTTTGTAAGTTTTATGAACAAAGCTGCATCTTTAGTATGAAGCTTGCGAAATCATTTAAGACCATGTTTATTGCACATTTCCTTAATAAAAGAAAAACCTTTTTCTGCTACATCCCATGGTTGTGAATACTCCCGCCAAACATTTATGGAATTGGCAAAGTCAGGGTCATTGCGTGTGAAAGCTTCAATCGTCAGCCAACCGTCATATTCAATTTCAGCAAGGGTAGCAAATGCCTCGTCCCAAAGAGCCTGACCCTCACCAGGCGTACCCCGATCACTTTCACTGATATGCACATGCCCCAGAACGGGTGCTACTTTGTGTATGGCTTCGGCCATCTTCTTTTCTTCGATATTAGCATGGTGTGTATCAAAATGGGCTCTGACGTTAGGATGACCTACGCGTTGAACAAGGTTGACCAATTGTTCCATAGTGTTGCATAAATAACATTCAAATCGATTTACAGCTTCCGGGGTCAGCATGATACCCGCTTGAGCAGCATAATCCCCAGCCGCCGATAGTACTTCAGCACTCCACTCATATTCCTGTTCTTCCGGTGCTTTATTAGCAAAAGTAGCAAATGCAGAATGAAAAGGACCACAAAGGAATTCTGCATTCATATCATGGGCCCGGTCAATGGCCCATTTTAGCCGGTCCAGTCCTTTTAACCTAATTTGGGCTGATGGGCTAATTGGGTTTTCATCCGGTCCCAGAGTTGTAACACAAGTTACTTCCATATTTAAGTTATTTCGTACATGGTCTCCCAGCCGTTTATAAGCTTTATCTTCAGATGCACCCACAAAGCATTCGATACCCTCATAACCGATTCCTTTTAATTTCTCCGTAACGGGCATTAGATCATCTGAAACTACCGCAGACCATGCTAATAAGTTAAATCCAACTTTTATCATTGTATATCACGCTTGTGAAAATTTAGTGCAAATCTTGTATTAGTTTTTAGTCAACTTTGCTATTTGAAATCTGAGGGAGTTAAACCTTTGGTAAAATCACCAAACCCAAACATGGTTGGATTATAATCACCAACAAAATTCACATTGCTTTTCTCTGGAATATCTTCTTCCAAATTCATTGCCCAATAGCAGGCATTTACCAATAACCTTCGCAAATCCTCGCT
The DNA here is from genome assembly GCA_040878115.1 of Balneolales bacterium. GTDB lineage: Bacteria > Bacteroidota > Rhodothermia > Balneolales > Natronogracilivirgulaceae > JBBDMU01. The sequence continues at coordinate 21,279 of JBBDMV010000015.1, read as the reverse complement.
TTGAAGGTCTTGTGAGCCACCCATAGTTGTATTAAAAACTCTACCTGTTTTGCCATTCTCACTTGTATACTTCCGGGTCCAGGCTATCGGCATTATAGATTTACTCCAATTTACTGGTGATTCCGAAGTCATTCCATGAGTTGACTGTCCCCACATCAATACATTAGTATCACCTTCAAGTGCCCTGACTCCATAAACATCAGTATTCCCAAAAATATCAGCGACTCCATTAAGAATGGGGTGATTCTCTTGCTCCAAAATCCCATCTATTAAGCCTCTTGTACCTTCTTCTCCATGAACTCCATGATGATTTATCCATGTTTCACCCAATATTTTTCTTCCAAATCCGCCTTCCCATCCTTTTTTCCCACTGTTATAACTATATTTGGCGTAGGGGCTATTCATATTTCGTTGATAACTGAAAGCATGAGTCGCCGTACGCATACCCACAATAGGTTTACCGTTTTGTATATATTCATCAATGAACTTCATTTGATCATCAGGTAGCTCCCTAAATCGAGTAAAAATCACCATGAGGTCAGCAGATTGAAGCTGTTCCAGGCCCGGAATATTGGTCTGGTTATCGGGATCAATTTCACCGGTCTCAGGATCAATGGCAAATAGAACAGTCGTTTCAAACCCATGGTGGTTAGTTAATATCTTAGCCAGCATGGGTAGGGCCTCTTCAGAGCGATATTCTTCGTCGCCGCTTATTAGTACAATATGCTTTCCGTTGCCCTGATCACCTGCAGGCTGAAAAGTAATCCAGTTTTGTCCTTGTTGAGCATTCGCTGAATGAAAAGTGAATAAGAAAATCAATATTAACAAGAAAGGCATGTAGCCTATTTTATTACATATGCTCATTAAGATATTTATTGTAAATTAAATATAATTAAAAGTTTTACATACAAAGGATTCTACACTTAATTTACCCAATATATCAATTCGTGTTAATAATGTTAAAGTATAGTACATGTTTCTTTTCGCATTTATCATTAAGAGACTGCCATTTTTGAATTCTACTCTTTCGTAAGCTTAAGTAAATTTTCGAGCTAGGAGTTAAAGCGCTCATGTTTATTTACCGGGTTGGAGGGAAGATCACCGTATACTTGCAAATCTAGCCCCACTGGGTGCGTGACGCTAACCCCTGGACATCATTTCTGCTTCAGGATAAATAGAATCTTCATTGTACAATATTCTATCTATATTTTACCTCTTATCGGATTCTGTTAATCTACTAAACAACTTCTTGTCATCCTGCGATAGAGGATTCAAGTTTATATCCAAAAAAGCTCCACTGGCATTATTGTCGGCAACAAATTGGGGTGTTCCGTTCACTTGCTCAAATGACGGTCGGTGAATATGACCTGAAAAACTCCCCAACAGGTTGGGCGCAGAAAATACTTCTCTGTAAAAATTCATTGTTGTGGCCGTATGCCCTGATTCAGGCCATCTCGGACGACGTTCTATTTCAAAGATGCTATCAGCCGCAGCGCCCCATTCGGGATGTCCACACCCATAGTTAACAGGCCGGCCGGGAGCATACAAGGGTATGTGTACTAATAACACCAGGGGAAGACCACTTTCAACCTGCGCTCTGAAAAATGCAAGCTGTTCGTCAGATATCTGGTACGTCGAATTATCAATGGCCACGAAACGAATACCCTTGATATCATATGCGGCCATTAGGGGATTTTTACCCTGGTAAAGCGGCAGAAGACGTTTTTCGATCCATGTAGCCCGTAGATCCTCCATAGATCCTTCCATACCTTCATAATGCCAATCATGATTCCCGGCTACGAATATATAAGGAACTCCCGCATCATCAAGTATCTCCTGAACCCACTCTATAGCCGCCTCTGACGGCCAACTGAACAGATCTCCTGGAAGGGCCAGCATATCAGCGCCTGACTCTTTTGCCAGCTGTACAACATGCCGGAATGACTCTTGTGGATTCGTAGGCTCACCCGTCTTAAAGTGTGAGGTCTGGTTATATGCTTTTGCCATACGGTCACTATACTTCCGGTATGGATCACCACGTTCATCATTCATCCCAAGGTGAGTATCGGTTGCGAGTATAATTTTCAATGATTGTCTTACTGCACTTGAATAATAGTTCACCCGGTTTTCATCCATGGTTACATATCCTTGCAAAGACAATTTTTCATCGCACTCCCTTGTTTCAATCTTGCCTCCCTGGGATGTCACCCCCATGCCAAGTAATCCCGATGATGTTTTTTGTATAAACGAACGACGTTTCATAAACTTTGATATTTAATCCTAATTTTTTTTACAACTAATACCCCTCCAATAAGGGTTATTCAATTTAGCCGGAACTACAAAGAAATCAGAACCTGCTTAATCGTAACTGCCGATACCAAATGGATTTGTGAACGAACGATAAATTTCATCACCCTCCATGCGGATAAGCTCTGCCCGAACATAGTTCCCAATATTCGAGGTATTATTTAAATTCAATTTCTCACCTTCATGCACCATCCTGCCGGCAGCCCAGGGTTGATCACTGGTTTTATAATCTTCTACTGTTCCTGAAGATTCAGGCGTCGATATCCACTTGATCTTGTCATAATCATCAGCGTTGATTGTAATCGTACCTGCATCGTGATCAACATCAATCCGGTTAATGGTTGGAAATACACTCATATCATCTTCCAGATAATTTACCCTTCGTGTAGATTTGGTAAAATAAAACTGACCGTTGACCATTGCCTCACGAACAGCCTTGTCAGTCAACTCTGCGATAATGAAAACGGTATGCATGTCGGGTACATTTTCAAGGTTGTGCATATCATCGGTGCCAAAACCCCAAATCGGCCTTTGTGGCATAAAATTACCCAATAACTGATCCCACAATGCTTCATCATATCTTTCCCTTTCCACCAGATCAGCATAGTTATCGGTATTCGTCACCTCCATGCCGATCAGGTACTCAGCCGAATGATTTTGGTAACGTTCAATATACCATTCAACGGGTTTTCGCTGCCAAAAGCCACGGTCATGCGACAGCCCGGGGTGATTAAGTATGGCTACTCCCCCGTGTTCTTTCGCATTATTTAGAAAGTCATCTTCCCATAATTCATTTCCATCCTCATCTACAATGCCACCGTAGGGAGCTTCCGATCCTGTTCGTTCATACCATACACCATAATCTGAAAAATAACTGTTAATATGATGCCTGAACGTCAATTCAGCCGCTTCGATACCTAACACCCCTAATTCTTTGGGGCTCTGGATTCCAAAATCCTGCCATGGCCATGTTACGTTTGCAGGATAATTATCCGGTTTCGGGTCCAGAGGATATGGACTTGCATGCTCCTCAGAAACCTGCCCCCAATTGATCCGGGCATTAGGACGATTCCAATCATGGTCCGTTATTGCAATAATGCTGTAATCTGCAGCGCGATAAGCTTCCACAACTTCTTTGGCAATATAATAACCATCACTCTGAAGTGTATGGATATGCAATGCCGCTTTATGATGGCCAAAACTAGGCCAATCTATCCGCTTATAGGGATTCAGGACAACTCTCTTTTCACTCTGATCCCGGGCAATTTTTTTATCATTTTGATCTGGCGCCCACCCCTCCATATTGGTAATTAATAACAGACCGAAAACAAAAGTTAAAAATAGCTGTGAATTTAACATATGACGACTTACAATATTGTATAATTAGATAAAACCTCAAAATTTGCGATTACCTAAAACATTAAAGAAAAACTCTATTTGAATCTAGAGAAATCTTTAATGCTTTTAGTTATATAATGATTATTCCTACTGTGGGTAACCTTCATTTTGAGGCATCTCAGCAGTAGTATTAGCCTCTATTACAGAATGTGGGATTGGGTAAAGCGTATCTCTTGCCGTAATCAACTGCCCCCCGTTATTATTATGTGCCCTGGTTCTTTCCAACCATTTGCCTGTCCTGAGTAATGTATACCTTCTATGCTCTTCTAAAGCTAGTTCACGAGCTCTCTCGTCCAGAATGAAGTCCATATCTATCATTCCTGCTGTTATATCGCTGGCATTTGACCGCCGTCTAACCTCGTTGATTGTCATTGCAGCACCTGGTGAATCATTCAGCAAATATTGTGCTTCAGCTTTTAACAAATAGGTTTCAGCCAGTCTTATATAGATAATATCATTATAGGTACTGCTCGACGAGAAAACAGCTCCCGGAATGGTCCCTGCATCAAGCTTACGCGACCAGGGCCAAAGCATGGTCCGGTCATCCTCTTTTTCAGGGCTTAAATCGACACTCATATCATCAAAATAAATTGTATCACCATATTCGTAATCAAGCACTAATTGATCAGCAGGATATGGAGTATTTTGATCAGCATCTTTCAGGATATAATAACTTCGGATTGCAAAATCAGACCCCCTGTCATCACCAGGCTCAAATAATTGCAATGCCCATCGTGTAAGTGATGCACGACGAGTACCCCAGGCATTCCCTCTCTCATTTGTAGGAGTTATAATCTGCACGCCATCTCTGGTCAACTGACGTAATAGTCCGGCATAAGTAAACCCTCTCATATTGCCGCTTCCCCCGGTCACATCTCTCTCATACTGCCATACCCAGAGCGCTTCCGTGTTGCCCTCTGATCTATCTTCATTGCCGTCATGAAACATATCCATAAATGGTACACCCGGCTCATTGGCTTTTGTTCCGTATCTTTGTGTTATAAGCTGATATTCGGGGGTATTAATCGCTTTATTTGACCAAAGCAAAGAACTATCCGGCTTATTTACGGCAAGATACATTTCAGCGAGATACGTTTGAACGGCCCCTTTGCTGAATCTTCCATCTAAGTCAGGTTCAATAGGTATGTGTTGCTCTGCAAACTTAAGGTCGAAGATGATTTGTTCCCGCACCTGTTGTACCGGCGCTCTTACCCAATCCGTACGGATCGTTGAACCTGTCGATTCTTCAAGGCTCAAAGGTACATCACCCCATAAATACGTAAGGTGCCGGTACGCCCAGGCACGAATTGCCCTGGCTTCAGCCAATACCAGGTTTTTATTTCCTTCAGGATTTAAGCTACCACCTGACCAGTCAATATTCTCGCCTTCTGCACGGGTGATAATGGTGTTCACATCATTTATGGTACTGTAAAGCCAATTGAATGTAATGCCTAACATTCCATTTGATGAATTATTTGTCGATTCCCAATCCCGCAGAAGACTCCATGGCCCTGCAGGTGTATGGAGATTAACAGCTGCTACGTCTGTTCCGGTGTTCATTAGAGCGCCTCTGTAGTTATTTCCCCCTCCAAACTCCGCCCTCAGGCCGTTATAAACACCATTCAGTCCCGTCTCGAACCCGGTATAATTAACATAAAGATTATCAGCCGTCATAATATGAGACGGCTTCTCTACCAAACTATTGGCATCAAACATGTCACATCCTGATATAAAAACGATCAGGCAGATTACAGCAGTATATATTGATTTCATGACTCTGTTATTTAGTGATTTAAAATTCATTTAAAAGTTAACATTAAGACCTAAAACAATTTCTCTTTGTAGCGGAATTGCTGTCTGACTGCTTAACTCCGGATCAAGGCCGCTCCACTCGGTTAAGGTAAGAAGGTTACGCCCTGTAGTATATAATTGCAGTCTGTTCAGGCCGATCCTTTGTATAAAATCCGGACGGAACGCATAGGATAAGGTTACATCCCTTAATCGTACAAAACTGGCATTTTCATAGATCAATCCCCGTGTACCAGACATATACTCTGAGTCCGTATGATTCATCACCCATTCATTAGTTGGATTTTCGGGTGTCCACCAGTTCTTGACGGCCGTATTCCGATTGACTCCATTATTTACATTCAGGTCCGTCATCTCTGCATTCCTTTTGGTTACGCCATGTACACCATGGATAAATACATTCAAACTGAAACCGTTATAAGAAAAGGCGTTAGTTAAGCCCCAAAAAAAACTAGGATCTGTTTGTCCAATGATCTCCCTGTCATCCGGATCCAGTCCGTCTCCGTTTGAATCCTTTATTTTTATAAATCCAGGCTGCGAACCATATTCTGCCGCCTGGTCCGCTTCATCTAACTGCCAAACCCCATCCACAACATAATGATAATTGACAGAGATAGGCTCGCCTATAAACCAGGAATTGCCCACGTCATCCATTTCATTCCCATCCTCATCCAGGTCACCGTACAGTGAGACGATCTCGTTGCTGTTAAAAGAAACATTTCCTGTTGTGGACCATGTAAAATTGTTTGTGGTGACATTTCTCGAGTTAAGCGACATCTCCAAACCAGTGTTTTTCGTTTCACCAATATTTTGGGTGATTGAAGTAAGGCCATGCACAGGAGATATACTTCTGTTTAAAAGAAGATCGAATGTATTTGTCCTGTATAAATTAATATCACCGTTGAACCTGCCATCTAGCAGACTGTAATCCAAACCGGCATTAATGGTACGAGATGATTCCCACCCCAGGTTATCTATTCCCAGGCCGCTTGGTCTATACCCTGCTAATGTACTGTTGCCATCAACATAATTGCTTGAGGACATTGAGGCCAGTGTCTGGTACGGGCCAATGGCCTGATTACCGTTCAATCCTATCGAGCCCCTCAACTTCAATTGGCTAAACAGATCATTCCAGGGAAAGAACTCTTCATTTCCCAGATTCCAGCCTAATGCAACAGACGGGAAAAAACCCCATTTGTTCACACTTCCAAATCCTGAATATCCATCTCTCCGGCCGGTTAATGTTATAAGATAGGTGCTGTCATAAGCGTAATTCACCCGGAGCATCTGGGACTGAATAGTGGTCTCCGTTGTAGATGATGAGGGAGAAATAACATCAGCCTGAGGTATGGAGTGCCAGGTGAGAATGTCATGAGGAAATCCTCTGGCAGATAATGAATTTGCTTTATAGCTATTCGTTTCATAACTAATGAGCCCTGTCGTAAAAATATCATGGACTCCTATCTGTGTGTCATAGGAAAGGATATTCTCAACAAGGATATCATCTGTCTGAGAGTTACTTAGTGCCGCACTCCCCTGATTACTCAACCCGGTATAAGTATTCATACCCCGGTAGGTACTATTTTCCGATAATCCAAAATTTATACCGGTATTCAATCGATATTCCAGACCTTCGACAAAAGGGACCTCAATATTGACAAAGTTATTGGTCACTACCCTTTGAGAATGGCTGGTGTTATCATATAAGGTTTCTTGAAGAGGATGAGCAACGGGATATTCCGGTACAGGATGAATTGGTATATTACCTTCGGCATCATACGCACTCCCAAGCGGATTTGTATGATATAGAGTGTTGAAATTTGGTGCGGAACCGCTTGCATCCCTATAAGACAATTGGGTGCGGGTCCCAATTGATAACCAGTCTGCGATTTTGGTATCTATATTCAACCTGCTTGAGGCTCTCATAAAATCATCATTTTTAGCCAGGCCCTGAACATCCAGCAGCCCCCCGGAGATGTAAAAAGAGGTATTGCCAAAACCACCGGACACAGATAGATCATGACGTTGATTATACCCATTGCGCATCCCGACATCATACCAGTCTGTCCACCTCCCGGCATCATAATTTTCCTGCTCTGAAGCAAACATAACGCCCGGTTCCCGTTCTCTTTTGAAATCATAAAACTGTTGTCCATCCATTAGCTCAGGCAAATTGGCATGGCTTTGATTTGAGAAATGACCGTTATATGAAATTCTGGTCTCTCCTTCAACACCACCCTTGGTCGTAATAAGTATAACTCCATTTGCCCCTCTTGAACCATAAATAGCTGCGGCAGAAGCATCTTTCAGGATCTCAATGGATTCCACATCATTAGAATTTATGTCATTAATATTTCCACTGTATGAAACCCCGTCAACAACGATCAAAGGTGAGTTGCTGGCCGTTATCGAATTCCGGCCTCTTATCATAATCGACTCACTGGGTTGTGCACCCGCAGATGTGGTCCGTATTGACGCACCCGGTATCGCTCCCTGTATGGCCTGGCTAACATTTATATTTGGGGACATTTCCAGTCTTTCCCTGGAAAGAGAGGCAACACTGCCGGTAATATCACTTCTTTGCTGTACCCCATATCCCACGACAACTAATTCATCCCTTTCTATAGCATCCCATGCCAAACTTACATTGATCGTTGTTCTTCCATCAATGGCTACTTCTTGCAAACTGTAACCAACATAAGAGAACACCAATGTTTCGTCTAATGAAGGTACGTCCAGCGAATATTCTCCATCAGCATTGGTAGTTGTACCAATAGTAGTACCTTGTATCGCTATATTTACACCCGGCAACTCTCCTCCGGACTCAGCATCCGTCACCGTGCCTGTAACTGTATTATCCTGGCCTAATGCTAAAGAGCAAAAGAAAGAAAGCTGAATTCCAAGAAAGCCCACAAACAAAAATGCTTTCATTTTTTTTACGTATCCCTTTTTTTCCATAATGATAGATTGCGTTAGATATTGGTCCTTTTATTTTTACAAATCCACAATAAGCGCTACGAATTGTATTTTCTTGTAAGAGTCAACAGGTTTTTAATTCTACTTTCCCTTTTATTTATTTTTTTTAAGAAAACTTTATCAAATGGTGAAGAAAAGCCCTTTCTGAACCAGGTTCACTGTATACAAAGCTATTAAAGCCAAATGAGGTATTAAGTTTAGCCCTCCTCTACCCCATTTTATCTTAGTTGGCTTACCTTCAAATACAGGGCAGGCATTGGACCTAACAAAAGGTTGCCTGCACGATATGTTGCATATTAACAGTAGGTTTACAATATCAGATGCTCTTTAAATGGGGAAAAAGGACATACTCCTCAAACGCAAAAAATATATGGTAAAAAAACGAATGGGCCTCGTTCCCTTCTTTTAATCATTTTACAACATTTTATTTGTGATTAAGATTGGCATGGTCAACAAGCAATTTTATATAAAACTAAACTGAAAGGCCTTCTACATGAACACAGAAACTGATTCAAACAGCATTAACAAAAAGAAGCTATTCTTTGGTATATGTTTAGCCATTATACCAACAGGAGCTTCATTTGTACTGGTAAGTAACATTCTCTATCAGTTGAAGACAGAATTCATCCTGACCAATGCCCATGTGGGATATATTGGTGGGTCCGCCCTTTGGGGAATGGCAATCTCTTTATTGGTTATTGGACCATTTTTAGAGAAGATTGGTATAAAGAAAGCGACAACAGGCGCTTTCTTAGGCCATATGATAGGGATTACACTTTTTTTGGCAGCGTATCCATTTGCAGGTGACCCTATGGGTTTTTGGATCTTGTTTCTTGGCGCTATTGGATTCGGTATTGGTAACGGCTTGATCGAGGTTGCGGGAAACCCGTTGGTTCCCGCTCTTTTTCCGGATAATAAAACCACTAAGCTCAATCACTTTCATGCTTTTTTCCCAGGAGGGATGGTTTTGGGTGGCTTGATAGGATGGCTGATGGTCCAGGTGGGAATGATCGGCGCACTAAATATAGGTCACTGGACTTTTCAAATTGCACTTGTATACATTCCGGTAATCATTTATGGAGTAATTCTACTGCCAGAGAAATTCCCAAAAACGGAATCGGGTGAGGCAGGGATTCCCTTGCGTGAATTGTTCAGGTATACTTTTACCAATCCTTATGTAATTGGATTAATTTTATTGATGATGTTTACCCTATCAGCTGAAATGGGCCCGAATCGATGGATCCCTGAAGTCTTGCAAGCAGCAGGAGTACATGGCATTCTCGTCCTGGTTTGGATCAGTGGCTTAATGATGGTCTTGCGATTATTCGCCGGCCCCTTTGTGGAAAGGTTTTCACCGACGGGAATGTTGCTGGGAGCGTCAATATTAACAGGATTAGGGCTTCTCATGTTCAGTTTCATTGAAACAGGACTGTTTGCGCTTATGTTAGCCGCAACCGTATTTGCATTAGGAGTAGCATTTTTTATGCCGACTATGGTAGGTCTGTTGAGTGAACGTTATCCTAAATCCGGTTCTCTGGGTATTGTGCTTATGGTCGGCTTTGGTTTAGCTGCCGCCGGAACATCTAATGGAATCATGGGAGAAGTTGCCGACAATTACTTGCCGGATGCACTTCCGGAAGAACAAACGGTAACGATTCTGGAGCAGGTTGAGAATCGTTTTCCTGCTCACGCTGCAGCTGCAGAAGCTGTTGCCGATGATCCGGAAGCACTGGCATCTTTGGGATATCGTGCCGCGGATGTCCAGACTGTGGTACATTATGCTGAGCAAGCGCTCACACATTTCCGTAACCAGGGTGAACTTGATGGCAATACAACCGGTAATGCACTACGGGCTTTATTGGATTCCGGGGTTGAGGAGGAGCAAGCCTTAGTTGACCAGGCATTTTCCATTTTACGTCCGGCGGATAACTATGGTGGCCGTATGTCGTTTCTTTGGTTTGCGCCATTTACATTTGCGGTTGCTGTTATTTTCCTGATTATGTTTATCAGAGATAAAAGTAGAGGCGGTTACCAGGTTGAGCAACTCGAAAAACGAGAATCTTATAAAGTTACGCAAAGCTAAAAAGTTTATACTTAGTAAAAGAACCTTTCTTGCGGAATTGCGAGAAAGGTCCTTTTTATTTAACCCCTTATTGAATCAGGTTAATCGACTATAATATTTCCAGTTGGCGAAATAATCATCATCCTGCCCCTCCTGTTTTCCACAATGCAGCACCCTGAGATTTTAAAATCTTGATCACTATTCAGTATGGTAAATAAGATCTAAAGGTGCTTATTGCAAGCTCCTTTACCCTGAAAGGGTAGCATAATGTAGGGGGCTGTCTCAAAAGGGTTGGATAAATCTATATCACCTAAATATTTTAACCTGACAATCACCTGTCTTTGCGAAGCTTTGTTAGGAACGGTAGTGAATAACAAAGCTGAAGCAATCTGCAGGAAGCATCCCTCTGCCGTGAACAACGCCCAAGACTCATACAGATGCGTTGATCAAGGCAGAGGGTGGAATCAAACAGATTGCTTCAACCTATCTATTCGCTTTGCTCATATATAGGTTTCGCAATGACAGGTTCTTATTGATATTCCCTAAATAAATTAGGCGAGAAAAACGGATGGTGGCCTTTTGAGACAGCCCCCAACGATTTCTCCCACACCTAAGCCCTGATAAGGGCGGCACAGACAATGTAGCTAATCCCGGGGACTGTTAACCTTCATGTCCTTAATAACTCTCCTGCCTATCTATAAAAGCACCTTAAAGGACACCAAATTATAAAACACGCACCCAAATATATTCGCCTTAAAGATCTAAATCAGGGTTATCAGGCCCAAAGTGTTTCAGCATTACTATAGGGTCCGTCTTGGAATGGTTAACAATATGGACCCCTTCTTTCGCTGCTTTTTCGCTTACAAAGTACTCGTCGTTTGTAAGTTGCCCAAAACGAATAAGAGCGGGTGTTTCAATATCCCAGACACCCATTTTCCCATGCCCCTGCATCATAATCATCCCATAGGCTGCGGCATCTTTAATAGTCAGAGAAGCACCGGGGAGAATAGTTAATTCCTTGGCACTAAAATCATTGGATTTATAGCAAATCCAATGATCAATATACCCGCCGGCTTTCATTTCCTCAATAGGCTTAACAGGAAGGGGGTCCATAAATCGGTTCTTTTGCTGGTTTGGGTCAACATTAAGTTCCCAGTCTAATATCTCGATCAAATATTCGAAATCACCTACCCGGTCTTTTGGAGTGTCTTTCCAAAGTAGTTCTTCCGGAACAATTGAATCTCCAGTCAATGACTGGTACATAGCAAATACATCCGATGCCTTTTGAGGTTCGTAGGTGCAAAGACTGCCGGGAGCATGAAGGAGGCCGGGGGGCACGTCCCAACCTGTACCAGGTTGTAATCTTTGGGCCTGAGACAAGTTGGTTATTTTATTATCACCTACAGTAAAGTTCTTCAGGCATTCTAATAACTCTTCTTTAGTTGTCCCTGGGTTAAGGCCAAAAAACGTATACGGAAAATCTCCTCCATGATTATTCAACTGAGGAGGGAAAAAATACGCTTCGGGTTTACCATTTTGGTTGGTTAATCGGGCATGCTCATCCCGGTGGTGGACATGGTGGGGCAATGCACCCTTATTATCAAAGAATTTTGAATACATAGGCCAGCTTTGATATTCTTTCCAAATCTGTTCGCCTACCAAATTACCTTTAAGTTCATCAACGGCGTCTCTTAGAAGTATGTTGATTGATTTTCCATTTTCTTCAAATACAACTTCACTCAAACCCTCATTTTTACTGGTTAAGGGACCGTTATCAGCAGGCGTTGTGGATGAAAACCAACGTTCATCAATCCCCCCACGCTCTCCGCCAAGTGCATAATAGTCATCAGGGTGCAGTTTGATCCTACGTCCGGGCACGCAAAATGACCTCGGTACCCAGTTTGGGGCCAATCTTAAGATCCCCTGGCCTTGTTCCAATGCTTTTTGTGCTGTATTCAATTTCACTTCTTCCATTGACTCGTCGTTTGGTTATGTAATTTAAGTTACGGTCAGCTCTATATCGTAGGTCCTGCTTTCACCGGGTTCCATCATTAGCAATGTTTTATCTTTACGTGCGGCGGATTGCCCGATCGGCGGATGGGTACCTGGTTCAAGTGCCATAACATATTCATCCTTCCCCCAATGTTGCCAGTTGGTTAGCCAGTGGAGCTGCTTTTTATTAAACTTCAGGTTAACTCCCAGCCCTATGGATTGATTAACAATACCGCATTCACAAATACCCTCGGAATTCGCCGCTGCATCAATAAACCCAACGGCCTCACCATTACCTTGATGATCATCGATAGGTCGCAGACATTTCTTATAATCTCTTTTCAAATTAAAGATTTTACGGCTTTCTTCATTAGGGACCTGCAAATCGCCATCCCATTTAATTTCTGCTCCTTCATCTACTAAAGGCCATCCAAAATTACAATGGTACAATAGCATGTGCGGGGCATGCGTATTACCAAGGTTGGTAATTTCATCCCGAATTGTAATAACTGGCAATCCCAGCTTGGCTGATATAATCCTTTTTAATTCCAGGTGCGGACCAAATGTGGTGGATTGCATCATTTTGCCCGTTAAGCTCATCTCTAACTTGCCGGCTTTTAAGTCCGGTTGAATGATGGATTCAATTGCGGCCGGCAAGTGGCTTATTCTGTCATGCTGGCCCCTCTCCCCAAACTCATCCTTTTCCGGTCCGCCAACATGAGTGAGGCCACAGGTGGTCAGCAGGCCTCCACCGAAAGAATTCAACCAATTGGTTCCTGCAACGGTAGTTGGATTAGGTGATGTTATTCCAGAATGGCTTATCCAGGCTAAACTATGCTGGTTATAAAAAGCATCTGCGATATCCATTCCCCTGTCAATAACCACTTTAAAACGCAACCCACTTCCAGTATTGATCCAGGCAATTCTATTCCCTTTACCGTAACCATCATCAATAATTGAGGTTTCGATGCCCCCTAATTGATGATGGTTTGATATCTTGTCATCCCATTGCCCGGAATGAATAAGCGGATTCCCATTAGGCTGATTGATGTGCAAGTCCTATTGATTTTGTTTTTAAACTTCACTTTCAGATAGCTGCCAATTTACGCCGGTATTGACCCAGCTTCTTGAAGCTGCGGAATCAAGTACCGCTTCGCATACTTTTTGTGTTTCCTGTGCCTCTTTAAAAGTAGGGGAGCACGGTTCGCCAGTCTCAAGGCTCTTAAGGAAGTCGGCAACCTGATGAATAAAAGTGTGTTCATAACCAATAGACAGGCCGGGAACCCACCATTTATCCATGTACGGATGATCTCCAGGATCGGTAACATGTATGGATCGCCAGCCACGAACATTTGGATCATCAGCGTGATCAAAATATTCGAGACGGTTCAAGTCATGCAAATCCCAGCGGACAGATGCATGTTCGCCGTTGATTTCCAAAGTATATAAGGCTTTATGGCCGCGGGCAAAACGTGTTGCCTCAAAAAGCCCTAATGATCCGTTATCGAAATGACAATGGAAAAGGCATGCGTCATCAATACTGACATTTTGCATTTTTCCTGTATCCTGATGTACCCGTTCTTTTATGAAAGTCTCTGCCAGCGCCGACACATCCTTAATCCCTCCATTCAACCACATAGCGGTGTCAATACAATGGGCAAGAAGGTCACCTGTTACGCCCGACCCTGCCGAATCTTTATCAAGACGCCATAATGCCTCGCCACCCTGCGGCACATCGGGACTAATCGTAAAATCCTGCAGGAAGTTTGTACGGTAATGAAATATACGTCCCAATTTACCGGAATCGACAATATTCTTTATTAAAGAAACGGCCGGAATCCTGCGGTAGTTATACCAAACCGTATTACTGACGCCCGCTTTTTCCACAGCGTCCACCATGGGTTGTGCTTCAGCGACTGTACGGGCCAGGGGCTTTTCACAGAGAACCATTTTACCGGCTTCTGCCGCAGCAATGGCAATCTCAGAGTGCATGTTATTGGGCGTGCAAATATCTACAGCATCTATATCATCACGCGCGATTAGCTTTTTCCAATCTGTTTCAATTGATTCGTAACCCCATTGATCGGCGAATGCCCTTACTTTATCTTCGGTTCGGGAACAAGCAGCTTTCAGTACAGGCTTATATCCCAGGTCCGGGAAAAAATTCCCAACGCGTTTATAGCCATTTGTATGAGTTCGGCCCATAAAACCACAACCAATCAGGCCAATCCTTAATTCTGTCTTATTATTCATTTTCTCTCATCTTAGGTGATAGTTTAATAAAATGTCATTATTAGCGGGTATCACTCTGCTTCATACCAACCATGAGATTCGCGTACTCTGATCATCGCGCTCAGGATATCGTTCCACGTCTGCGGCTTCGTCATAACTTCATTAGGAAACATGCAACCATCCCAGCAGATGTGATTGAATGCTTTTGTCACTTCACCATTGTCGTCACGAAGCCAATGCCCAGCGTCAGCCGGGATATCAATTTTACCATTGGGATCATTGGCAAGACAATGCCTGCCCGTTTTATCGTGTGAACCTGAGCCAAAAACAGAACCATCGTTTTGGGCCACGTGAAAGTCAATGGTCCAGGGACGAAGTGCCGCAGTCATTGATTTAAATCCTTCATTCAAAGCTTCGCGATCTTCCCATTTAAAATCATTGGGCAAGATTCGATCGTCCGGTTTGTTAACTCCCAAAAGGTACATCAACGTGTGAGACATATCAGCCTGGAAACCTATGTTCGGACGGTCAACGGCTTCTAATGTATCTAGCATGGTTTTGCAACTGTGCATGCCACCCCAGCAAATTTCCCCTTCGGCGGCCAGCTTTTCTCCATAATCAGCGGCGATATCGCAGGCTTCGCTGAAAGTTTGGGCAATTAGTTTGGTGTTGCCTGCCGGGTCCTTTGCCCATGTTGCAGGATCTGTTGCTGAATCAATTCGAACGACACCATAGGGGCGGACACCTAAATCGCTCAATTTTTGGGTAATATTACACGCTTTTCGGACCTGGTCCTTAAACTTTGTACGCTCTTCTTTGCTGCCCATTGCAGAACCACCACCTATATCAGGCCAGACCGGTGCTACAACACTTCCGACCTTAAGGTTACGTGCAGCAACTTTATCAGCCAACTCCTTAATGCCATCATCTGAAATATCAATGTTTATATGAGGATCGTATAAGAATAGATCAATCCCATCAAATTTTTTCCCGTCTACCTCAGCAGCGGCGGTTAAGTCAAGTAAAGTATCTAATGTGATGAAAGGCTCTGAATCAGACCCCTTCCCTACCACGCCAGGCCACGCAGCATTATGTAGTTTAGGATAGTTATTATCATTCATAGCATCATATTAAAGATTAACGTTGAATTTTCACAGCTACATAAAGTATTCTCCCTACTAAGAGACAACTATTTTATGAACCTACTGTGATTTTTATAAAAAAGTTAAATCCCCCCGGTACGCGCATTACCAGAAGGTGTTATTTTTGTATAAGTTTCTGTAACTGTCGCACTGCTCCTGATATATGGTTATAAACACTTTGAAGGTTAATTTCCATTACATATGAAATTTCACTGTTAGATAAACCGTCATAGTACTTTAAATAAACAGCTTCTTTTTGACGAGTGCTCAGTGAGTTTATCGCTTTGGAGAGCTTTTGTTGGTTAAATGTTACTTCATAACGCTCATCGGGATCCTCTGCATCATGAATACCATCAAAAAAATCGTCTATGTATTGACGATTTCGTTCATGACAATTCTTTTGCTTTTTAATTTGCCTTAATATAATACGCCGCATTGCAGTTATGAGATAGGACCTCATGGAGTGTATCTCATTTTCCGTTTCCCGCTGATTCCACATGGCAAGAAATAATTCTTGTATGCAATCTTTTATCAGCTCTTCATTGGGTGCTATTTTGTAACCAT
Source organism: Balneolales bacterium (assembly GCA_040878115.1). Lineage (GTDB taxonomy): Bacteria > Bacteroidota > Rhodothermia > Balneolales > Natronogracilivirgulaceae > JBBDMU01. Next base: position 4,797 of record JBBDMV010000015.1, on the reverse strand, counting down.
AATTGTATAATTGCCGGTAATATAAAGTATAAAGCTGGGTGAAAGCATCTTTATTACCAGTTTTGATATTTGACCAAACCTGTCTGGAATTGGCACTTGCAGACTTACCCCATGATCCTGATCGATTCGCTTCAATAAACATAGTAACCTCGTTTTAACTTGTTTTTTGACCGTTACATCCCTGTCCAGATTAACTCCATTTCATGCAAGCGCTTTTCTTGCCCATATAATTTTTAACTTAGGCTAACTTTGTGTTTCTGATCAAAATGGCCCTTAAAAGCAGTGTATCAATCTCTTCTACTTGTTTGTCCGTTGTGTCTTGTCGATGTACTAATCCAAAAGATGGATTAACAAATGGAATTTAAAAGCGCTTTTTACTCTGTAAATTTATATAGAAACCAATATTTAGATTTCATCACAAACCATTTAATGATCACTTGATCATTAATGAACATATGCTTACCTTAACTTATAACTATCAATTAAAATGTCAAGCTATTTTTTTCAACTTTTTAAATTTTACAAAAGAAAAGTTTGTAACTAATTGCACCCGATTAATTAATTATTAATAAAAATTATCATTTACTACTATGCCAAGACCAAATGATCCCGTAGACCTCCGCCTTATCAGTAAAGTAAGCTCTTTGTATTATCATCAGAATTTGAACCAACAAGCAATTGCAGAGCGCCTGCACCTGTCCCGGCTCAAAGTATCAAGGCTTTTAAAACAGGCCCGTGAACAGGGAGTCGTGCAAATTTCAATAGCCTTCCCCGAAGATAATTTTATAGACCTGGAAACATCGCTCGAAGAGAAGTATCGTTTAAAAGAGGTGGTCATTGTAGAGAGTGATATCTCGGGCGACGCTATTAACGACAGCATGGTCCAACGGCAACTTGGCATGGCTGCAGCTAAATACCTTCACCGAACTATTTCAGAAGGTGAAATTATTGGCGTTACCTGGGGGACAACCCTACAGGCCATGGTAGACTCAATACAACCAAAACCTGTCAAAGGCCTGCATGTAGTACAAACCCTGGGCGGCGTGGGGCCGCCCGAGGCCAAGGCGCATGCGACTGATATCTCACGGCGGTTGTCGCGACTCCTGGGTAGCCGGCTAACCCTCTTGCCTGCCCCGGGCATCGTAGATAGTATAGAAGCGAAAAATGTATTGCTATCCGACAGGCGTGTAAAATCTACATTAGAACTGTTCAGGGAAATCAACACAGCCTACGTTGGCCTTGGCGCCTTGAATACCAACCCCGTGCTCAATAAAGAAAATCATGACATCTCTTCTGAATTGCAGCACGAAATCCTGGGGTCAAATGCTGTAGGGGATATCGGCCTCAATTTCTTTGATGCGGATGGCCAGGAAGTGGATACCAAATTAAAAGGCCACGTAATTGGGATCTCCCTGGAAGAACTAAAGGAAGTTGAAACGGTGGTTGGCATTGCAGGAGGTCTACAGAAGTTTAAATCTATAGCAGGCGCTCTTAAAGGAGAATTGATTGATGTACTCATCATAGATAACCACACAGCACAAAAACTGCTTATAAATCCGGCTGCGTAGTGGAACGAAGTCGAAATGGTTTCCAAAAGTTGTCAAATCTGGCAAGCCGGTGATTCGAATAAAGATAACATCCTTCAAGCAACCAGAGAAGATTTGACAACTTTGCGTTGAGTGCAATCCACCTTCCCGGTTACCCCATCAATCCAGCCTGTCCGTGGCCCAGAGAACCCCGTTGGCAACCAAATCCAAAAATTCTGTTTTACTAAACATCTCGTTGTTATGGCCAAGAGACGTTGCAAAAACCTTAGTATCGTCTTTTTCATGGGTCCAGGTCACCGTATGATATTCCTCTGTCTCAGGTCCGTAAGCTCGTGCCAACGGGGTAATATCACCCCAGACCTTTTCAATGATGTATATTTCATCAGTCGGGGTTAGCCATGTTTCCGGGAATTTGTTCATGATGGGGTGTTCTGACGCGATGTTCTCAACTTCAAATTCCCGCTGGCTTTCATGCCGCATCGATTGAAGGCCCATAAACTCAAACCAGGGGTCTGCCGGCTCCGCGTAACGATAACTATGTACAGCGGCGTGAATGATTACAGCAGGTGTACCCTCATGGTTCCGGACAAGGTGCTCCACAAATTCAGCATCCGTGACCCGGCCAAAGCCGGAATTGTGAACAATCACATCGTAATCTGCGGCCCAGTTGTCTTCCTGCATAACGGATGTATGATGATCAGGTTCACCCTCACCTTCGTGGACGATCGTCCATTCAATATCGACACGCTCACTGATGGCTTCTGTCAGCAGCTTTTCCTGTGTTTCATAATCATGCCAGCCACCGCCGGTAATCAAAAGTGCCTGAATCGGTGACTCCTTAACGGCTGAACACGATGCAATCAATAGCGACATAAAGAGTATGGCAAACGGGTATAAATATTGCTTCATTTTATTTATTATTTTGAATATGGATAATGGATAGCTCTATAAGTTGGGGCAAGTAACATTCTCAACCAATTTCACTAAATATATTTTATCTTATTACCGCAGAAGTTGATGCTTCCAGATTATACGGTAACGCCTCATCATCATTCAAGCCCAGCCGTTCGTTAATTGACCGCAAATGATGGTCTACCCCGAGTTCACTGCCGGGAATAAAGCCCGGTACGGTAATCACCTGGGCCATTACGCCTCCAAATCCCCGGTGTACAACTCCCCTGGGCAAATAGATCAGGTCGCCGACTTCCACCTCATACTCCTGCATCAGGCCATTCACCTGGGATTTATTTATCTTGTCCGGATTAATAATTAACTCTGTTTTTTCACTGGTGATAAGTTTTGCGCCCGGCTCCGTTAACTGAACAAGGTAAAACTCATCAAACCCTCCTTCTACCGGATGGTAATGGCTGAAAGAGTCCCTGATGCGCACTCTGTGTGCATTTAATGCATGGTAAATGTATTCTCCTACATCTTCTTTCCAGGTTAGCAGTATGCGTCTGTATGCATCAATTTCTGTTGCGCAACCACCCATAACGTCAGTAATGTTCGGGTCCCAATCGGGGCGTATAAATGACGGGAGCTCGTTCTCCGGCCCGTCGGGAACATCAAATACCAGCAATCCCATCTCAACGTCGGCCTGCATCTTTTCCCCTTGCTGCAAGACCAAAATATCACCAACGATGGCCTTAGATTCCTTTTGATGGCCCGAACTACTAGTGATTGTTGCATTCCCTTCCACATCCTGGTTCGTCACCCCTCCAATTCCCTGAACAAATATCACCTGGGTATAGTTCTGCGGACCAACCTTTTGTGCATTGGAAAGGTAATTTAGATCGTATCCGGGATTCCGGGCCCTGAATTCCTCCTGAATGGACTTAAAACCGGCGTTGTCATCATGACTCAGATTAGCAACCTGGACCTTTGCATCTTGAGCATGAACTTGTTGGTCCAGGCTTGCCAAATTGTTCATTTGCAATACCAAAATTGTTAAAATTAGATATTTCATCTTTTTATTGCCTGTTTATATTATTTCAAAAAAAGGTTTATTACTCCTCTTTTATTGGAATCCAATTACTTCAGGGAGTGAATTAGAAGATCAACGGATGCCTCTTATTCGATTATAATCATTTTGGTTATTTATCCAAAATATAAATACAATTATAAAGAACCTTTTAAATAAAAAGATGACGGGCGGCTTCTCGCTGTCATTACCTTCCCATCCACCCTGCTTTCCACACCTACCACCATTAATGATTTATCACTTGTACCTGAAATATCATCTGGCTAGTTTTAATAAAGTTACATTATTACATGTATCCGACAGATAAAGCCGGTTCATCAAAAAGGAGAGAGTATGTCGCAAACAGTTAGTGATTTCCTAATCGACCGCATATCAGAATGGGGAGTCAATCGAATCTTCGGATATCCCGGAGACGGCATTAATGGGATAACCGGAGCACTAAACCGTACCGATGGCAAAGTTCAATTCATACAATCAAGGCATGAGGAGATGGCGGCTTTTATGGCCTGTGCCCACGCGAAATTCACGGGCAGGCCCGGTGTCTGTTTAGCAACTTCGGGGCCGGGGGCTATTCATTTATTAAACGGGTTGTATGATGCCAAAATGGACCATCAACCGGTTGTTGCGATTGTAGGCCAGCAAGCCAGAACAGCATTGGGCGGAAATTACCAACAAGAGGTTGACCTGGTAAATTTGTTCAAAGACGTAGCCAGTGACTTCGTACAAATGGCTACGGTCCCTTCCCAGATGAAGTCTCTTGTTGACAGGGCCTTCCGCATAGCCCTTGCAGAAAAAACCGTCACCTGCATCATCATCCCAAATGATCTTCAGAATGAAGATGCCGTGGAAACTCCCCCTCATGAACATGGTACCGTGCATACCGGCATCGGAACCACTTCGCTGTCTGTTGTCCCCGCACGGGAAGAACTTAAAAAAGCCGCCGATATCCTTAATGAAGGCGAAAAAGTAGCTATCCTGGTGGGTGCAGGGGCCAGAAATGCAAAAGATGAAGTTATTAGTTTAGCTGAAACCCTGGGCGCCGGGGTGGCCAAAGCTTTATTGGGCAAAGATGTGCTGCCGGATGACCTTCCTTTTGTTACCGGATCTATTGGCTTGCTTGGCACAAAGCCAAGCTATACCATGATGATGGAATGTGACACCTTATTTATGATAGGCAGCACGTTTCCCTACTCTGAATTCTTGCCTGAAGAAGGCCAGGCCAAAGCGGTCCAGATTGATATAAACGGGAAAATGCTCAGCTTAAGGTAT
>JBBDMV010000014.1:0-1524 GCA_040878115.1 Balneolales bacterium | reverse complement strand
ATAGGTTGAATAGCAATAAATCTCAAATTGGCTTTTGGGTAAATTCTCCAATCCTTTTACGATCATCCACCCAACAGGATGGCGTATGAACCCACCTGAAATAAATCCTATCCGAAGTTTTTTATTCTTCTCTTTTCTCAAGGGTACCGGGCGTTGTGGACGCTCTTCCGGGGCATAATGCTCGTCCCACAGCTTGTGTGCTTCAAAAATTTCTTCTTTCGTCCGCTCAGGATTGTAATGCAATCCCATCAGGTAGTTTGAAAGAGATTCTAATATCTGTGGTTGGTTTTTTAAAGCCTTCAGGTAATTCGCCTCTGATTCATCAAACAGCCCCAGATCTTGCTGACATAAAGCATAATTGTTACGCACGTACGACTTGGGATATTCATCCACCAACCGCTGATAGAGTTCGATCGCTTTTTTATAATTCCCCTGATATTTGTATAGCTCCGCAAGCCCCACCCGTGCCGTTAAATGACGTGGGTCCTCTTTCAACACCGTATACAGACAATTTTCCGCTTCCGCGAACTTTCGCTGTTTTTTTAAGATCTCCGCTTTGGAAATTTGCGCGGCAATATGAGAAGGTTCTCTTTTCAGGACAAAGTTATAGAGCTCCAGGGCTTTTATGGGATTTCCCTGTGCTTTAAAGATATCCGCAATTTGACAGGCCACTGTTACATTTTCGGGATCAATTTGGTTTGCTTTTTTTAGGCACCTGATAGCCTCATTTAGATTGGCCTGCGCTCTATAGATCATCCCCAGGTGCAGCCAGCCGTTAAAAAAATTATCCTTTCTTTCCAGTGCTTTCTTTTCAAAATCTACCGCTTTATCGAAAGCCCCGAGGCTAAAGTGACAAATCGAGATGGAGTGATCGGTTTCCGGCTCATCCGCTCCCCGTTTAACGGACTCACTTAAAAACTCCAGGGCCGTTTTGTAATTATTTTTCTGCATGAACGCGACCCCTAAATAGTGGAAGACAGGCCAGGGAGCATTTTTCTTTTTCACCAAAGGCCTCAGCACTTTTATAACCAAGTCGGGTTTGGCTTTTTTTTGATTTAACAAAGCCTGGGCTCGCGCAAGTTGTAATTTCAAAACAGGGTTTTTCCGGATTATTCAGTAATGACCGTTTACAGAAACAATATTCGCAAATAAAGTGCCAGTGACGTTTCGGGAAAATTTTACATTTTTTTTCTATAAGGGCTGGCTTGAAATGACGATTCCCTGTTTAATACAGCTGGTTTTGGTTAGATGGGCTTGTTTAGGAATATTTTCCAAAAGTTTCCATGAAGAGGTTAAATTTTCCGCTTTCGGGTAATAATTTTCCCTTTTGATAAAAAGCCGTACCTGCCGGGGATGCCTTTTTAATGAACCTGTTTTAGGACTACCGGCACTACGTACCGGGCTAAGCATATTAGGGGTGTCACTAATTTTGATTAAAATTACCAGCTATAGTTATTAGATTAATTTATAGAAGTTAAGTTAATGGCATCCCCTCTTGAGAGGGGTACGGATTTGCCAAAGCAA
>JBBDMV010000013.1:0-8164 GCA_040878115.1 Balneolales bacterium | reverse complement strand
CTGGTCTTTTTTCTTTGAATTTTTATGTGAACATAATTAAGGCAAATGGGAGGTTTTCTATAAATTATTTAATCACGGCATTTCTCCCTTTTCTTGCAAAAGATACACCTGTCCGGTCCCTACCTTGCTTTGGAATGCTCTTAGTGCACGGGACAGGAACGTAAGCTTTGTGTAAGACTTGGTACGGACGAGGTACGGACAAAGTCCCTGTTAAACGAAGCTTCAAAAAGGGGTAAATTGGTCCAAAATTATCTTGTTTTGAGTAACATTGCTGCTCTTTTAATTTCACAAACAACCAATATACGAAAAGGCATAATGCACCATTTGCCTAATATTATTAGGACCTGTAATTAAATCAATTCGCTCCGGAGCTAAGCCTTTGGAGATGGACTAAGGCGATAATGTTAAATGAATGATCATTAATTTGGTTGGATAAGTCCAGGCAATTCATTCTAATGTTGAAATACTTCATTTTTTTTGCTACCGTTAAATTAAAATAGGTGAAACCTAATTGATTGTATGGACAACGCTATGGCTGAAACAACTTTGAAACAAAAGGTACTTGATAGCATCGACAAATTGCCTCAAAATGCTTCTCTCGATGATATTATGGAGCGCATTTATTTTATCCACAAAATTGAAGTGGGACTTAAGCAAGCTGAGCAGGGTGATCTTATAGAACATAAAGAAGTGTTGAACAAAATTGATAAATGGTAAAAATTCATTGGACACCCCAAGCTGTTGATGATTTAAATGCTATCTTTGATTTTATAAGCCATGATTCTCGATCTATAGCAAAGCTTTTCGTAGAAAAAATATATTATCGTGTTGATCAATTACGACATTTCCCAGAGAGCGGAAGGAAGGTTCCTGAAGTCGATGATCAATGTATTCGGGAGTTAATTTATAAAAATTATCGCATCGTTTATTATATCTTAAATACAAAACGAGTTCATATTTTAACTGTTTTTCATTCGAGTAAAAATTTAGATGAGACTCAACTTCCATAATGGCCTACACTTACCTATCAAGGCGTATTAACCCGGACGCAACTTAAACCTCGGTTTAGCCGATGCCCTTGCGATTCCGGTTTATCATGCTAAATTGAGTTTAAAATCTTTGCGCCGGGCCGTTAGAAGGCCGGTTAGCTTTGACCGTTTTCAACCAGCCATCTCAAGGGACCAACTCCGTCTGGTTGCCAGTTTATGGGCGGGGTTTGGACCGAATTCAGCGGTGCAATGCGATCTTCAAACCCTTTAATGTTGATATCCGGGTTTACAGTGTAAATATTTTGGAGTCGCATTAGATTTGATTCGGCCCGTTTTCTGCATTCATGATCATCTCCTTTTACCATACAAATGATGTTTTCATTCTCCAGTTCCATGTCATTTTGCTGGATGAGGATGTGCCTGAATAACTGCTGTTTTTTGCCAAGGGCCTTATTATAAGCGTACCGGTACCTGGTTTTAGGGGATAGTTTTTTTATTGGAGGGTACTTTTCCCAGTATTTTTCTGCAAACTTGCCCAGGTTATCCATTAGTTCTTCAGGTCCAAAGGGGCTAACAACCAAAGCCACAGAACGACAACCTTTTCCCTCGTAGCGTAGCATGGCCTCAGTTAGTTCAGATAAGATCAGGTCATCCATCCGGTCCAAATAGGCCATTGAGAACCCGGCTGTGCGGATCAGCCTTTTGTGGTTACGGGCAACAATATCCATTTCGGATAATTTATCCATAACTTCTCTGGCTGATCCGCCTGATCCCGAAAACATCACCACATTGGCCTGTAAACCTTTATACTCATTAAGATTGAGACTGTATTGAATGCTTTTCCCGAACCCATTTTCTTTTAGCAATTCCAGAAAACCAGGAAGCAAATACTGGTCTTTTCTTGAAATTTTACCGGCGTAATTAAATCCTGACAGCAACACAGCCATGACATCCTGAAACCCGACCAACGGCAGGTTTCCGGCATGAAGGCAAAGGGCCGTTTTATTTTTTATCGGTGCGGTATCTGCACCGGCCTTATTGCTCCACCCGGACAGGGTATCTTCCGTTACACTTGCACGAATATGATCGAGGCTAAACGCAATGTCATGCCTGGTGAATAGCTCATCATTCACGGTTTGGTCTACGGCCTGTTGCAAGGCATCACTCTCATTAAGCCAGATATCAAGAGCTTTGATGATGCTTTTTATCCGTTTTTCTCCTTTTTTCACTCTTCTTCTATCAAAAAATTACAGCCACGCAGGCTGGCATAGCGCCATCGCCCGTTTACCTTAAAATCTCCGGAAGCATTCTGTATGCCGACATCATGGGTTAACAAAAATGAACATGAATGGACATTAGCGAGATCCATTACACCGATAAGGCCTTCCTCACCTTCAGGCATCGTTATCATCGGGTTTTCCGGGTTTCGAATGGTGATGTGCAGCCAGGGCGGTGTTTTATACCAGCTATCCCCTGCCGCGTAAGCCTGACTGAGCATTTCCGTCATTCCGTATTCGGAATGGATTCGGGCCCTATCCAAATTAAAGCCCGCCGAGAGTTCTTCATGCAGTGCTTCCCGTGAAATATGACGTCTGTGAGTTTTCATTCCTCCGGTTTCCATAATAATGGTATTTTCAGGAAGATGGTATGTTCGTTCTTTAATCAGATCTAAAAAGCCAAATGCCGCTCCAAATATCAGAAGCTGTTTACCGGCATCATGGATTCTTGATATTTCATCCACATGCAAGCCCTCATCCAGTGGCAGAAAGCGGCTCATGCCTGATCCATCCTGATCAATGAGCTGCTTGATCATCCATATTAACGATGAATTAGGATTATCAGCATAACCCGGTACATAACCCCAAAACACCATGTTATTCAGGTTATAAAAGGGCTTCATACCTTGCAGAATTGATTGTCTGTACATTTGTGCAGAGGCAACATGATGAATGGATGATTTCATAGCTGTTGTGCCGCTGCTTTTGAAAAGGAGGTCTGCTTTTTCAATATACTTCCCCAAGATTACAGCTTCTCTGAAAGCTTCAACCGGCAGGAGCGGAATATCCTGTATAGACGATACATTGACCGTATCCCGTTCCAATGCCATGCAGAAATCGTGATAATGAGAATTGTGGTAAAACTGGTGGTCGAAAACATGCAAAGCCTTTTCCTCAAAATGATGGGGCGGACCCAAAATATATTCTGACCAATCTCGCATGTTACTTTCTTGATTGACTTGGGGATTTTAGGTATTTCTGCCTTCCATCGTTAAGAACGCTGACTGGGCTTTTAATATGCATTTACAGGGCAACGCTTGAATGGGAAAAATAAGGAATATGATTATACATAATGGATGGTGGTTACATCAGACAGGTCTTTGACTTCGCCGGCCTGTTGCCCGGGGTTAGTCGTGGGGGGGGTATCCGCGAGTTTCGATCTTTAACCCTTTTTTACCGATATCGGTACGATAATATGCATTATCAAAATGTATTTTTTTAACTTCTGAATAGGTGTTTTCTATAGCTTTATCCAGACTACTGCCCGAACCTGTAACGCTGAGTACTCGCCCACCGGAAGTTAGAATATCGCCGTCAACTTCTTTCGTGCCGCTGTGAAAAACAATTACATTATCCGACAGATTGTTCAACCCTGTGATCTTTTTACCTTTTTCATGAGCTTTAGGGTAGCCTTTTGATGAGATCACTACACAACAATGATAGTCTTCTGAGAGAACAACATCTGTTTCATCAAGTTTATGGTCAACAGCAGCCAAAAGAAGTTCGAGCAGATCAGACTTTAATCCGGGAATGAGCACCTGACATTCGGGATCTCCGAAACGGCAATTGAACTCGACAACTTTTGGCCCGTCTTTCGTAATCATTAATCCGATATAAAGGACTCCCCGATACGGCATACCTTCAACTTGCATGCCGCCAAGAATACGATGGATGACCTTATCTTCAACTTCTTTTAGTAAAGGTCCGTTTATTATTGGCGCGGGTGCGTAGGCTCCCATTCCGCCGGTATTCAGACCGGTATCTCCTTCTCCGATACGTTTATGGTCCTGGGCAGGTTGGAGGATTTTTGCCTGTCGCCCATCAGTTACAGCAAATACAGACGCCTCCTCTCCTTCCATAAATTCTTCGATAATCAGTCTTCCGGAAGCGTTCATGGCCGGATCATTGATCATGGAATACAAGCGGACTATAGCATCATTTTCATCTTCACAAATAAAAACGCCCTTGCCACCCGCCAATCCGTCTGATTTTAAAACCAGCGGCCAGGTTGTGGAATCTTTGATGTATTTTTCGGCCTGGTCCTGTTCCGCAAACGTAAACCTTTCGTATTTCGCCGTGGGGATGCCATATTTATGCATGATCTCTTTGGCAAAGGTTTTGCTGCCCTCGAGCTGAGCGGCTGCGGCCGAGGGCCCAAAAACTTTATGGCCCCTCTCTGTTAGATAGTCCGTAATGCCATCTACCAAAGGCTGCTCCGGACCAATAACAGTCAATTGAACATTGTTTTCTTCAATGAATTCGGCAATATCCTGGAACCGGGTAACATCAAGCTTTACATTTGTCCCGCACAATGCGGTCCCGGGGTTTCCCGGTGCAATATAGAGCTGATCAATTTTTTTGGATTTATGGATTCCCCATGCCAGAGCATGTTCCCGGCCTCCGCTGCCGATTAGTAATACGTTTATTTCGGTATTCAATGCTCAGTATTAGATTAGCAGTGTCCCGTCTTAATTAGCATGCAAACTACTACTTGCCGACAGACTCTGCAATGGTGATAAGTTCAGTAAAACTGTCAGGTTTTAGACTTGCCCCGCCAATGAGACCACCGTCTACATCATCATTTTTAAGTAATTCTTCAGCATTAGCAGGTTTCATACTGCCACCGTACAGGATACGGATTTTCTGTGCGGCCCCATCATTGAATAATCCGACTAACTCTTTACGGATGAACGCGTGCATTTCCTGGGCTTGTTCCGGGCTTGCCGTTTCACCGGTCCCAATAGCCCAGACCGGTTCATAAGCGATTACCAGATTGGATACCTGCTTTGGAGTCAAATCTTTTAACACATCGGCAATCTGTAGTTTAACGACATCAAAGTGGGCCCCTTCCTTTCGCTCCCCGAGCAACTCCCCGACACAAACAATGGGCGTTACATCATCAGCCAGACATTTAATGACCTTTCTGTTAATGATAGCATCGGTTTCACCAAAAAATTGACGGCGTTCTGAGTGACCAACAATCACATATTTGCAGCCAATTTCTTTGAGCATGCTGGTACTGACTTCACCTGTAAAAGCACCATTCTCCTCATAATGAACATTCTGGGCCCCGAGTGTTACATTTATACCATTCTGAGTTTGATCAGAGGCGGCGGCCAAAGAAATAGTTGGCGGGCAGATAGCCGCGTCAACTTTTCCAGCCGCGTTTGGTTTAAGGGTAGCTAGTTCTCTAAAGAAGGAAGCCGTTTCTTTTGGCCCCATATTCATTTTCCAGTTTCCTGCTATGAAGAATTTTCTCATTGATTTTGTATTTAATTTAGGGTTTCAATGTCGGATTCGAGTTGCTGTAAATTGGTTCCGAGGTATTTTCTTACAATCTTTCCATCGCCATCAACTAAGATACGCAAAGGTAACTGGTTGATATTAAACTTTTCAATCAAATCTGCTTCTGCGTAAGCCCCTGATGTGCCAACAGCCCATGGTTTAGGCCTTTCTCCATAAAAGGCATTTATCGTAATTACACTTTGTTCAAGAGGCACTGTAATAAGCTTCAACCCTGCCTCTGAATACGTTTCTACAAGCTCATTTACCGTTGGATGGAACCTTTGGTATTGCCTGCTGGACAATTCAGCTACTTCTAATAAATAAGGACCTCCCTGAAGTGAATAATTGCTGATTGTGCCCTGTTCACTGGTTTCCAGTTCAAAATCAGGCACAGACAATCCTGGTGCCAGGTTATTCAATTCATACTCCATACTGGAAGCCCATGTACTATCCTGACTATCGATGAACCGGTGCTCATATTTATTAAATACATCCCTTGCCTGATCAACACGAGAACTGTCATATAACAGTTCTATCTCATTCATTGCAATGAGGCGTTTGTTTACTTCATCATGGGTACGCTCATCTAATTCCTCTAAAAAGCTTATGCCTGAATCGAGGCCTTCGAGCCTTATTCTGGCAACTGTGCCATAATATATGGCAGCCTCCTGCAGGTTTACATCGTCAAGGTCACTGTTTATCATGTCTAATGTTTTCTGGTCATCCCAGCCATCCAGGGTTTCCAGTGCTTTGTTGGTAGCCCGGTCAGATGCAACAGTGTTAGGATAATCTTCCCTTACAGACCAAAACAGATCAGCCCACGTATTCATCAACTTTGGGATTTCCTCTTCATCTACCGCACCTGCATTGACAAGATTATAGATCCGGTAATATTGGTTGTCCAGTCGGCGGTAGGTATGAAGAGCATCATTTTCAAAAGAGTTAACGGTTCTTGTATCGCTGATTTCAGGCAGCTCTGCTTTTATTTGAACGGGATCATCATCGGCTAGCACTAAAGTAAATGCATCGATCACCTCCTCGTCTTTTTCAACGAGAATGGGATATTCCCCATTCCTATTAAAAGTGGCTATGCCCTCAAAGGCACCAGAGTCATTCGTAACAGCCCGGAACAAGGTGTCTACCGGTTCGGTGGCACGATTAACAATTATGAGATTGTACCCACTTAAATTATCAGCAGCTTCATAGTCTTCCCCGGCTGTGAAGCTGCCGCTGACTTGAGTATGAAAATCTGATTGGCCATCGGCTTCAGTATTGCATGCGAACAGCAATATGCTGAGAAAAACAAAGGATGAAAAACTAATGTGATATTTTGTCATTTTAGTAGAAGCATAATTTTAGTTAATGGACCAGAAGCACAGCAAACAAAGTAATTCCCTTAAAAACGGGATATTATCGTCTTTTAATCTGATCTCGAACTTACTTTCTGATTTTTTTCAGAACCATTTCCTTCACCATATTGGGGTTGGCTTTACCTTGAGATTTCTGCATGATCTGACCTATGAAAAAGCCGAGAAGACCTTCTTTCCCGCCGAGAAATTTTTCCACTTTATCCGGATTGTTTTTGAGAACCTCTTCAACAATAGGTTCAATAAAACTATTTTCGGAAACCTGGAGTAAGTTGAGCTTTTCAGCGTGCTTTTCCGCAGGTCCATCACTTTTCAACATAGCGTTAAATACACTTTGCATGGCCGATGAGCTTATTTTATCATCTTCGCGCAATTTTACGAGTCCGGCAAGACGTTGTGGAGTAATCGGAAATTCTCGTATAGAGATGCTCATCTCGTTAAGTACACGGTTTACTTCGGAAATGATAAGGTTTGATACTAACTTGGGGTTTGCGACATGCTCAAGGACTGATTCGAAATAATCAGCGAGGTAACGACTGTCGGTTAGTACATGGGCATCAAATTCAGGAAGCTTAAGCTCATTCTTAAACCTCTCTCGTCTGTCATTAGGCATCTCCGGTAACTCGGCACGAATCTCATCCATCATCTTTGGGGTTACCACAACCGGCGGTATGTCAGGCTCGGGGAAATAACGGTAATCATGGGCCTCTTCTTTGGAACGCATCTGCCGGGTTTCCAGCGTGTTGGCATCCCAAAGAAGAGTTTGCTGAACGACCTGCCCGCCTGAGCGGATTACCTGTTTTTGCCGTTCCACTTCGTAGGCAAGGGCCCTTTCCACATTTCGGAATGAGTTAACATTCTTTACCTCGGTCCTTGTGCCGAGCTTTTCCTGACCAACGGGACGAATAGAAATATTGGCATCACAACGAAGACTGCCTTCTTCCATATTTCCATCACAAATTTCCAGGTATTGCACAATTTGCTTGATCTTGGTCAGATATGCGTAAGCTTCCTGGGGTGAACGAAGGTCAGGCTCTGAGACAATTTCAATCAATGGAACTCCGGCACGGTTGAGATCAACCAGAGTGTTGTAAGGATCCTGATCGTGAATGGATTTTCCGGCATCTTCTTCCATATGAATTCGGGTGATGCCTATTGTTTTAGTATTGCCCCCCTCCAGTTCGATATCAATTTTACCGTCGTGGCAGAAGGGGGTTTCAAACAGAGAAAACTGATAGCCGTTCCG
>JBBDMV010000012.1:0-8203 GCA_040878115.1 Balneolales bacterium | reverse complement strand
TAAACTTGGGTTAGGATTAATCAAATAACCTGTAAACTTTTTTTAGGACGAGACACATTTCTGACCCAGGGTTAACACCCTGGGCTAGGTTCTGCCGCCTCGTTGAGGCTGTTGAGTTTGCCTGTAATTTATAAATTCTGACCCAGGGTTGACACCTTGGGCTAGGTTCTGCCGCCTCGTTGAGGCTGTTGAGTCTGCCTGTAATTTATAAATTCTGACCCAGGGTTGACACCCTGGGCTAGGTTCTGCCGCCTCATTGAGGCTGTTGGATTTGTCTGTATTTTATAAATCCTGACCCACGGTTTGGCACTGGGCTAGGTCCTGCCGCCCGCTTCGGGGCTGTTAAACTTCATTGCATTCCGCAATGCAGCACTGAATCAATAAGATGCTTTAGATTTATCAATAACTTACATTAAATTATTTTAGCCTTTCTGAAAACAGAAAAAATACAAAGGGTATAGGTACAATAGAAGTAATCGCCTTGCAATTATCTCATTTTTATTTTGACGCAGTTAGCTAATATCCGGATTATCCGATGTTTTTTGCTCCATACGCCAGCGACACTCGTATTGAATTCTACGGCAACTTGCTCAGAATCAATACCGGGCCGACTTATGAAGTAGTCAATAAATGTTCTGAGTGTTTCAGATAATTTATCCAGGCATTCATTCAAAATACCAAGTTTTTCATCATCCAATAAATTTCGGAGTTGTTCAGCAGGCTCGATCATATAGGAAAAGTGTTCATCTGATACCATTCTGTTATTATGCCTTACCAACCGGTAGTAATTGTTGCGGCAGGTTTTTTGCAAATAAAGATATACTCTATCAGGGGTTCTAATCCTATTAGCTTTTATTTTTTCCAGTGTATCCAGAATGGCTTGTTGAGAACAATCTTCGGCATCAGTAAATGAGCATTGCATGGTACCGCATAAATAAAGGACCAAAGCGGAATGCAGTTTGTCAACAATTTGATTAAGACGCTTTTTATCGTTCGCAAGGGTGGCAGAAACAAGTTCCGAGTATTTCATAGATATTGAGTTTTGCTTAAATGAAACAAACCTTTAATTGGTCAAATTAAATGCTTGCTTTTTTTATTGTCATAGCTCTGTCTTCCATTTCATTTCATAAGCCATAAGGGATTAAATCACCGCACCCCAAGCTTAAAAAAGCAAGAATAGGTTAATATATTTTAATGACAAATCAAAAAAAGGGCAATCTTCAGAAGGTCTTGACTATCTGAACAAGGGATGAATGGGACCAAGTGTGATTTTTTAAAATGCAACCTTAATTATTTATCACTATTCATTTAAAAAACAACCATATAAAGAAGATATAAATTTATTATATAACATATAATTCAATATCTGAATATAGTAAGACCAGCCCTATTATGGACTTGTCTTATTCTTCTCCAAATCTGTTCCATGTTATCTCCATATTTCCTTCGTGTAAAATACGGAGCAACTACGGAGGAGATACGGAGCAACCATGGAGCTAGTATAGATTTGGCACGGTCAAATTTTACCGGGAATTTAACTTAAAAATGAAGCGGATGCCGTGTGGACTGATGTGCCTGGGTGTGGCATTATGTATTTTTGATAGTAGCTTTTTCGGCCACTTATACAGTCCAAAATTGAGGAATGGCATAAACAGGTAATATATGCAGCTTATATATTGATTTGTATCTACTTAAGGTAGGGGAAATGTATGATCCCATTTGTTTTAGTTTCATAGAGGCGAGGTTTTAATTAGGTTTATGCAAAAATGTCTGCCTGACGAGATGGAGTTTTTTTGGATGAACAGACGGGTCCTACAAGTATTCTTCTTTATGCGGCATGGTTTTGGGTATAGGCACTGGTGTAATAGTCCAACTTCTGCTTCGAAAAGTTCCTTCTTTTCCGTAAATTAAAACGGCAAATAGTTAAAAAGATTGATTGAAGCTCTATTCAACGTATTCAAAAAATTATTAACAGAGAAAACGTAAAAAGAAATGGCTAAAGAATTTGACGTATGTGTGATTGGTTCCGGACCTGGTGGTTACGTGGCCGCTATTAGGGCGAGCCAGTTAGGTTTGAAAACGGTAATTATTGAGAAAAAAGATTTGGGTGGCGTCTGTCTTAATATTGGGTGTATCCCAACAAAGGCCCTTTTGAAATCAGCAGAAGTATTAGACTATGTTAAACATGCCGGCGACCATGGTATTGAAGTCAAAGATTTTAAAACTGATTTCCCGAAAATTATTAAACGAAGTCGTGGCGTTGCTGATAAAATGAGCAAAGGTGTCCAGTTTTTGATGAAAGCCAATAAGGTTGAGGTCATCAAAGGCGTGGCAAGCTTTACTTCCCCAAAAGAGATCAAGATTGCTGACGGCAATGGCAAAGAGACCGAGCGTGTGTCAGCCAAACATTTTGTAATCGCTACCGGGGCTCGTGCCCGTGAATTGCCTCATCTAAAAATTGACGGTAAAAGCATAATTGGCTATGAAGCCGCACTGAAAATGGAAAAGCAGCCCAAGCGAATGGTTGTTATAGGCGCCGGTGCGATAGGCGTTGAGTTCGCTTATTTTTATCATACATTAGGCACAGAGATCAACTTGGTGGAACTGCAGAAAACCATCCTCCCGATAGAAGATGAAGAGGTAAGCAAGGAGCTTGGTAAGATCTATAAAAAAGCCGGCATGAACATTCATACCGAGAGCTCGGTGGAATCTGTCGAGAAAAAAGGCAAAAGCCTGGTGGTTAAAGTTAAAACACCAAAAGGGACTCAGGAAATTGAGACAGACGTTGTTTTATCGGCTGTAGGTGTTCAGGGTAATGTAGAGGGGCTTAACCTGGATGAAATAGGCGTGAAGCATGAAAAAGGAAACATCCTGGTTGATCGTGCGAACTTCAAAACCAATGTTGATGGCATTTATGCTATCGGTGATATCAATGGTGCTCCGTGGCTGGCCCATAAAGCTACCCATGAAGGAATCAATTGTGTAGAACGAATTTCCGGTCTGGATCCCAAGCCTGTTGATCATGATAATATTGCCGGGTGTACCTATTGCCAGCCTCAGGTAGCCTCTATTGGCTATACTGAAAAGGCGGCCAAAGAAGCCGGTTACAAAATTAAAGTCGGAAAATTCCCGTTCCAGGCCAATGGCAAAGCTACTGCCATAGGACACAATGAAGGTTTTGTAAAGGTGATTTTTGATGAGAAATACGGCGAATGGCTGGGTTGCCACATTATCGGGGCCGAGGCGACAGAAATGATCTCTGAAGCCGTTGTAGCTCGTACATTGGAGACGACAGGCCCGGAAATCATTAATGCTATCCATCCGCACCCGACACTTTCTGAAGCCGTTATGGAAGCTGCTGCGGAAGCTTACGGCGAGGGTGTGCATCTGGGAACTCCGGCAAAGAAACATTAAAAGCAGGTATAGGGTATAAGATATAAGGGTATAGTGTGGAACTTCGGGTTCGGCTGACCTTATGCCTTTATACCCTATACCTTTTTATTACCATGAAGCTTGTAAACTTTCAAGATATCGGCAGAGTATCTTTCAGGGAAACCTGGAAGCTGCAAGGGGCTATCCAAAATCGCCTCATCGGTGAAAAGTTGGCTGAACGGGATAACCGGTTGACAGGTTCCCGAAGCAATGATGTCCTGCTCATGGTTGAGCATCCGCATGTCTTCACGCTGGGTAAAAGTGGTGATGTAAGGCATTTGCTCAAAACAGAACAAGAGTTGGACGACCTGGACGCAGAGTTCGTTAAGATTGATCGCGGCGGCGATATTACTTATCATGGCCCCGGGCAGATCGTTGCTTATCCAATTCTGGATTTAACGCGATATTTCACAGATATTCACAAGTACTTGCGTTATTTGGAAGAGGTTGTTATCCGGACCTGCGCTGACTACCAAATAAAAGCCGGGCGGATAAAAGGCTTAACGGGAGTTTGGGTAAACGGAGCAAAGATTGCGGCTTTTGGCATCCGGTGCTCGAGATGGGTGACCATGCATGGGCTGGCTTTAAATGTTCATCCTGATCTTGATTATTTTAGTCACATTATTCCATGTGGCATTGGGGATAAAAAGGTTACCAGCCTGCAAGAACTATTGAAGAAAAAAATTAATATTGAACAAGTCAAAGTCAAGTTAAAGCAAAACTTTGAAGAGGTATTTGATGTTTCGCTTCAAGCGGGGGGTTTATTACCCGAACTGCCCGCTGGCAATCTGAGATTTCATCATCAAACGAAATTATTTGGACCATAAAAACCGTATCATAGAGAATTAACCACCCAATTTGACGTAATGATCTAAAAAGCACGGAACTTTGATATGATTAAAGAATTAGATGTAATATCCTCACCGGACCAGGCACCAACGGATAAAAAACGCCGGCCCGATTGGCTGCGCGTAAAACTTCCGTCTGGGGAGAAATTCAAAGATGTTTCAAAAATAATTAATGATTATTCCCTGAATACCGTATGTTCGGAAGCCCGTTGCCCGAATATGGGAGAATGCTGGGGTAACGGTACCGCCACTTTTATGATCCTTGGTGATGTTTGCACACGATCCTGCGGGTTCTGTGCCATTAAAACCGGCCGCCCTATGCAGGGGCTGGATTGGGATGAACCCAATCGCGTGGCTAATGCGGCCAAACTAATGGATTTAAAGCATGCTGTAGTCACGTCGGTAAATCGGGATGAGCGTAAAGACGGCGGAGCGCCTATCTTCGTTGAAACCATTAATCGGCTGAGAGAAGAGATTTCGGGGATAACCATTGAAGTTCTGATCCCTGATTTTCGTGGTGTCTGGGATGCTTTGCAGCAAGTAATTGATGTGAAGCCGGAGGTACTGAACCACAACCTGGAGTCCGTTCCAAGGCTGTATAAACAAGTCCGGCCACAAGCTAAATATGACCGCTCTCTGGAGCTGCTCAGAAGATGCAAAGATGCCGGGCTGCGGACAAAAACGGGTATTATGGTAGGCTTGGGAGAAACACCGGGTGAAGTTTTCGAAGTTATGGATGATATCGCCAAAGCCGGCGTTGATGTAATGACCATTGGGCAATACATGCAGCCGACAAAAATGCACCTTGACGTTCAGGAGTGGATTCATCCGGACATGTTCGCTACTTATAAAGAAATTGGCGAAGCCAAAGGCATTGAGCATGTTGAAAGCGGTCCGCTGGTAAGGTCATCATACCATGCAGAAAAACACGTTTAATCCTAAAGGTTACATATAATAAGTTTCTGTTCTGGTTTATCGTTACGTTTTATATGGAACTTTAAACCAAAACTTCATTTTAAAAAAAGCTAAAACGTGGGCTCATTCCTTTTAATTATTGTATTAAGCTATCTGCTGGGTTCTATCCCAACTTCTCTTTGGATGGGTAAGTTGTACAAAGGAATAGATATACGGGATTATGGCAGCGGCAATGCCGGGGCGACCAATACATTCCGGATGCTTGGCTGGAAGGCCGGTATCGTTGTATCATTAATTGATTTAGCTAAAGGGTTTACGGCAGCTTATTACATTAGTCAGCTTGGGTATCATGTGGGTGATGTCCCAACGGTAATCAGTGCATGGGAAACCGATATCTTTATGCGCATAATAGCCGGAGGTTCGGCTGTTTTAGGGCATATGTATCCCCTTTATGCCAGTTTCAAAGGCGGGAAAGGTGTGATTACCGCTGCAGGTATGTTATTTGGAATTGAACCTTATTCCATCGCAATTGTACTGGTGTTTTTCGCTATTGTTCTTTTTACAACTCGTTACGTTTCATTGGCTTCCATTGTGGGGTCTATTCTCTACCCAATTAGTTTGCTGATTTTTCGTTATATGTTGAATTGGGATATTGATGGGAGCCTTATTGTTCTTAGTGCTATTATCGCATCCATTATAGTCATCAAACATAAGGGGAATATTCAGCGGCTGATGGGAGGAACGGAGAGCAGGATCAATTCCTTTAGTCCGTCAAAAGGTAGATTGAACGAACAGCAAACCACGTGAAAGTTACAGTAATAGGTGCCGGCAGCTGGGGTACCGCCCTGGCCATGGTCCTTGCCCAGGCAGGCAATGAGGTGAAGATTTGGGCAAGAGAGACACCCATCGTAAAAAACATTAACAATAGCCATAAAAATGGTGTTTACTTACCAGGCATTATATTGCCCGCTTCTATCAAAGCACATGGAAGCCTGAAAGAAGCTTTGCCCGGAGCTGAAATTGTGGTATTTGCCACACCATCCCACACCGTCCGGAATTTAGCTGAACGTGCAAAGCCCTGCCTTAGTGGAAGCGAGGTTATCGTAAATGTAGCCAAAGGTATTGAAAATGAAACATACATGACCATGACCCAGGTGTTGGCCGAAGTTTTAGAAGGGTGTATTATTGAAGACCATATCGGTGTTTTGTATGGGCCCAGCCATGCTGAAGAAGTATCGTTGCTTAAACCAACAACCGTTGTCTCAGCCGCAAATTCCAAAAGCACAGCCAAAATAATACAAAATGCGTTTATGACCCCTATGTTTCGGGTATATGTAAATAATGATGTATTAGGTGTAGAAGTTGCCGGTTCAGTAAAGAACATTTTGGCCATAGCTGCCGGAATAGTGGAAGGACTTGATTTGGGTGACAATGCCAATGCAGCCCTGTTAACACGTGGGCTGGCTGAAATGAAAAGGCTTGGAATGAGATTAGGGGCATCACAGGATACCTTTAGTGGGCTGGCCGGAATTGGAGACCTTATTGTTACCTGCACGAGCAGGCACAGCCGTAATCGTTATGTAGGATATCAAATCGGCAAAGGTGAAAAACTTAATGATATTGTTTCCCGAATGGAGATGGTGGCTGAAGGTATAAACACCACCAAATCCGTTTATAAATGGTCCCAAAAGCTTAAGGTGGATATGCCGATTACTGAGCATGTGTATAATGTGCTTTTTGAAGGCGCCAATCCCAGAAATGCAGCATATGATCTGATGACACGCGATCCCAAAGAAGAAATTTTAATATAACCGGCATTTAATAATCCGGCTTATTTGCTTTGAACTATTATTCTCAATGATCATGAGACAACCGGGTTCATTAGCTTCACAAGTCTCATTACGGGACCTGAAGCGACTTATAAAAACGGGAGAAGGAACTTACCTCGAGTTCAAAAGGATCATCTCTTCACCTGAAAAAATAGCTCGTGAAATCTGTGCATTCGCCAATACCAAGGGTGGCAATTTGCTCATTGGTGTGGATGATAATAAAACCATTATTGGTGTCGAAAGCTATCACGAACAGGAATTTTTATTAGAACAGGCGGCTGAGATAATTTGTACTCCTGAGGTAAACTATACCATGGAGATCCTTCCGTATTATTTGCGGGATATTATGCTGGTTAAAATACAGGAAGCCGCTGTAAAGCCTGTATCCGTTCAAACGGAAAAAGCCTCATCGGTGTTTGTGCGCCATAAGGATAAAAGCCTCCGGGCAAGCAAAGAAGTTGTTCATATACTTAGAAATGAGACATCAAGCTCCGGTGTTACTTTTGAATTTGGGCGTAAAGAGCGATTGCTCCTCCGTTACCTAAACGAGTATGAGCGAATTACAGTAATAGAGTTTTCCGAACTGGTAAACGTAAGCAAACGGCGAGCATCCAGGATATTGGTTGATTTAGTGAGCGCAGGGGTATTAAAGTTGTTCAGCCACGGGAAAAGCGATTATTTTACCTTAACTCAGTAGTTTTACTATGTGTTGCACGATCATCTTTCAATTGTTTTAAGAAATCCTCAGAGCCGGCCCCACACGCAATTATGGTCCGTATGGCATCCTCCACTTTAACGTCAATAATGAAAACATCCTTTTCTTTGGGGTGGTAAATGTTTCCTGATGTAGGGTTCGGCGCAGTCGGAATAAATACCGTACAGCCTCCGTTTGAAGGTTTATCGGTACACAAGATAAAGCAGGATAAGTGCCCCCATAATGTATGAGTAAACAATCCTTTATGTTCCCCTTATTTTTTGTATATTTAGATCAGATATAAATAAAGAAAGAAAACCTATGTCATCACAACCATTATTCGATCAGCAAACAGAACAAAACGCTGTAAACCTTACTGACCGCGCTGCGCAGCAGGTAAAAAAAGTTATTATTGAAGATAAATTACCTGACGATCAATATCTGAGAATTGGTGTTAAAGGCGGAGGTTGCGCCGGAATGAGCTA
>JBBDMV010000011.1:0-8283 GCA_040878115.1 Balneolales bacterium | reverse complement strand
GAGATTCCTCGGCTACGCTCGGAATGACGGTAATAAGGGGTTGAGTGATATACACCAACTTCATGGGAAGTAACTATGTGAATGTACCCTGAGTTATTATAGGGTTAGCCACCATACTTTTCAATTACCTTTTGAGACAGCCCCTATGGGATAAATAATCTTAAGCCGTTTTATATGTTGTTCCTGAAATTCGTTCCCTTAACAATAGAATTGCATATACGCTTTCACCCTGGTTCAATGCCCCTTTAATAATATCCTGGCAGAAGTATATTCGAGGTCAAGTTTTATAGAATTATCTGTTTCGAAAAATTGGTCCTGGTTAATAAGGTCTTCCCAGACTTCTCCTTTTCCAGTCGAAAACTTAACTTCTCTTTTAGCCGCACTGTTGTTAATGACGATCAATACTGTTTTATCTTTATAACTTCTGGAATAAGCATAAATTTCATAAGCATCTTCAGTAAGAACGGTTCTAAAATCACCGAGCTGAAGCGCTTCATGGGTATTTCTCAAATGAATTAATCGCCGGTAATGATAATAGAGATCATCATCAAAAGTGATTCTTTGGGGTACGGACCGGGGCTTTAAGTCGGGCCCCGTCGCATCGTCCTCGTATTCGATGTCAGGCCAGATCATGGGTTTTCTGCAGCATGGATCATTGGCCCCGAACATACCGGCCTCACTACCGTAATATACCATAGGCGCACCCGGATAGGTCATCTGAAATAAAACCATGAGTTTCAGAATGCGGTTTTCTTCAAGGCCTGGTTTACGTGTATTATAATCCGGATTCTCACCTTTTGAGATGAAATAGTATTCACGCCATTTGCGGATCGATGCCATATGCCGGTTCACAATGCGGGATGCTACACGGTCCGTGTCATGGGAGTCAAGGAGGTTCTGCATTACGTAAGTTGTTTCCGGGTTATAAGCCTCTCTAAGCTCCCGGAGCCTGCTATCAAATTGCCTTGTGCTGAGCCTGTTTTTATCACGAATAAAAAATTCCGTGCAAGCAAAGGCAAAGTTGTAGTTCATGACGGCATCAAATTCATCACCTTTTAAGAAAGGTTTCTGCTCTTCAATGTTATCGATAACTTCGGCAACCAGATAAGCTTCTGGGTTAATCGACCGCACATGCTTCCTCCAGGCCTTCCAGAACGGGTGCCTGATGCAATATGCCACATCCAGGCGCCAGCCATCGACTCCCGATCTTAAATCTCCATTACCATGAGGGTCCATCCAGCGCCTGGTGATTTCGAATATATATTGTCGTGGCCCTTCTACAAGCCCGTTCTCGTCTTGCCTGAACTCGGGAAGTTCGTTGTAACCTTCCCAGGTCTTTACATCGAAGGTTTTTCCCTTTTCAAAATCATCCCACTGCGTTACAGCAAGCCAGTCCTTGTATTTGGATTTTTGCTGTTTCCCGGCCACATCCAGGTATATCCAGCTTTTCAGGCCCATGTGGTTAAAAACTCCGTCCAGGATGATCCGCATACCCCTTTTGTGAACTTCTTCGATTAATTTGATCAATAGTTTGTCTGCCGAGGTCCATACCCAGGTATGGGGTTCCTCCGGCGTTTCCTGCTTCACAATTCTTCTATCGCCCTCAGGGTCGGGGCCGAAGTTTGGGTCTACATGATGAAAGCTGGCAGCGTCATATTTGTGATGTGAAGGGGAATCAAAAATAGGGTTCAGGTACAAGGCACCAATTCCCAACTCTTTCAAATAATCGAGCTTGTCGATGATACCCTGAAGGTCACCTCCATATCGCCTGCGCTGTATGTTAAGCCAGATATCCAGTTCATTTTCCTGTTCGTAAGGCTGCTTTTTGTACCAGTCTGCTCCCCAGGAATGAGGTTGTAAAGGTGACAGGTGATCATGCGGCCAGGCGCCTTTTTGGTCGGCAGCTTGGGGAAAGTTATCTGAGTCACCACTTCTAAAGCGTTCAGGCATGATTTGATACCAGACTACCTTTTTAGCCCATTCAGGTGGTTGAAATAATAAAGTCATATTCAAACGAACTTGTTGCTAATTGGGAATTGAATTCCCAATTAGCAACATTTTTAGTTAAAACACCTAAACTTTATTTCTTTGACTGTGGGTTGGCTGCCTGGCTTATGGGCATTCAGGAACCCCATCAAATAAGCCATCACTCGCAGCAAGGTGCACTTTTTGAAACCTGAGTTATTAGTGAAATGATTAAACAACGTTATAATCAATTCCTGAATACCCACTTTACCCCGACACGAAATACCCGGCCGGGCATGGGGTTGTTGGCTGTTTCGAAATAACCGAGCTGGGTTACCTGGTTCAAAACATTTTCAAGGCGCATATGCACCATTACGGACCGGACACGCGCCGATACTTCTAAATCAAAACGGTGGAACTGCGGAATACCCTGATCAACTGAATTGCTTTCCCAGTAATCCAGTTGAGGGATATAGGTGCCGCTGCGGTATGGATTTGGAGAGAAGAGAAAACGTCCCCCGGCCTTCACGAATGCCGCGCTGTCAAAAATATAGTTTTTGTAGAAAGCTGAAGCTCGTGCCCAGGCCCTGGAACCGCTCTGTGCCAGCTGCTGGTCCGCCGCCAGAGGCGAGTCGGATGAAAATTGCTGGTACGTTACCGATACCTCGCCTTCAAACCGGGATGCATCTACTGAAGCAAACATCTCGGCACCTTCAGAACTGTACCCCCGGGACTGGGTAAAGGTGCTGTCAAAAGCCATGAGGTCGGTGTCTATGCCCATCATGATAGGGTCGGATATGTTCTTGCGGTATACCCGTGCCCCAAGCTGCATGGTTTGGAAAGGCTGAATACTCGCCCCGGCTTCCATACGTGTTATCAATTCATTGGACAGGTCCGGATTACCCTGGTACGCGCCAGATTCCCAGTACAATTGTTGTATGGTTGGCATTTGCTCTCCCAATGCATACGAACCATATGCTGACAATCCGAATGGCAACTCTGTGCTGACCTTTGCCCCAAGATCATACTCCCTGAAACCATCGGTGCGGGCGGTATAATCACTCCAACCGGAAACTTTGAACGCATCCAGCAGATCAAAATCACCTTCAGCCCGGCCTGTATAGCTCATCCAGCTTGTCCGATCCAGTGACTGGTTGGTATCTTCATCAACGTTCGAGTAATCGGCGTTGAGGGAAAGCCGGAGCGCGAGCGGACCTCTCTCCATCCAATGCCTGCCCTGGAGCCCTCTGGTAGAAACCTTATAAAACGTTGAATCGGCACTTCCGAAATAAAAACGGCGATAATTGTTTTGATATGCAGATACCTGAGAGTTGATATCGGAATGTTCATCCGGACGACGCCAGAGCGACGAATATATTAAATTATTGCTGATAGATGACCTATCCTGGGCTTCAACAGGTGAGGCATTAAATGGAAGAAATCCATAAGTATTCATATCAGGGATCTGATAGCCGTTGGGTTCATCGAGCTGAAGACCGTTATAAAACATGCCGCCTTCCGCGATCAGGTTCTCGTTGATGTGATGAAAGGCACGACCGCTTGCGATGCGGCCGCTGAATTCGCTGTTGGAATAATCCCCATCATCGTTCTTCCCCCAATAGGAGAGCTCGATATTCGTCTTCCGGCCAATATTCCTTGTAAAAAAACCTTCGGTGCTTCTGTAATTGTATTGCCCCTGATCGTAATTGATCATGGTGAGAGGCTCTGTGACATAAAACCGCCTGTTTTGATATTCTGTTTCATGCCGGGTAGAATGCCGGCGCTCAAAAACCCGGGAAAAACGATGATGAGGCATACGATTGGAATTGACGCTCCCGCTTACCCTGTCATTAAGCAGGATACCCTCGTGATAGACTTTCTGATGACGGTCTTCATGGCCGCGCAGGATTGTACCGTCGTTTCTGCCGAACCCTCCAAGGCGGTAAGTTATATTGCCGGTTTGATAATGCCGCCATTCGGCTGCATTCGACCACAACTCCCAGCGTAAAAGACTGTCAACCTTAGTAATTTCATAAGAGGGGACTTCAGAAAATTGCATGGGGGTTAAAGGCTCAATTTCTATCTCTTCTTCAATCTCCTCTGCCTCTTCAATTTCATCAATATCGCCGTCAACTTCTTCAGGTGGAACGACCGTACCTTCATCCTGGGCCTGTACAGGCTGTATATAAACAACGAATGCTAGTAAAAAAATGAGGTAACGCAACATAACCTATTCTGCCTGTTACGGAAATTCGGGTTGAAGTCCGTAGGGCAGATTTTCAATTCCATTTAATTTACGACGAATTATATCAAGGGCGATTATAGCGGTCCGTTCCTTGTTCAGCATCCGGCCCTTGTTTAGGTCCAGCTTCACGGCAAAATGGTCCCCTTTCGACCAATACCCTACCCATACCGTACCTACGGGCTTAGATGCAGTTCCTCCTCCGGGGCCTGCAATACCGGTTGTTGATATGGAGATGTCGCTGTCATGGTTTTTCGCCGCTGCTTTTGCCATTTGTAACGCCACAGGTTTGCTTACCGCGCCATATTTCTTAAGAATATTTTCACTTACGCCAAGTAATTTTATTTTCATAGCATTTGAATAGGCCAATATCCCTCCGCTAAAGTAGGAACTACTACCGTCAACATTAGTGATGTAATTAGCAACGAAACCACCGGTACAGCTTTCAGCCGTGACAAGGGTACGGTTATTTTCAGTAAGCAAACGCCCGACAACAAGGTTTAATTCTTCGTCTTTTTCTTCAGAATAAATAAACTCCCCTGCCTTTCGGCGAATGTGATCTTCAAATGGCCGTACCCGCTTTTTAGCTTCATCCCTGTTCCTGGCCCGGCTGGTGATCCTTAGGGTAATACCAGAAGTATGCGGGAGGAAAGCAAGGTCAACCTGATCGTTAAGGTAATCGGAAACTTCTTTAAGGTTCAAATCGCTCAACGTGCTTTCACCGATACCGGTAAGTTGAAAATAACGGGTGTAGCTGCCGGCTAATTTTGGGAAGGTAGATTTTATACGGGGGGCTACTTCATGCTTCATCAAGTACTTCATTTCAGAGGGGACGCCTGGTAATACCGCAAGATTATGTCCGGGGAACCACATCCCCGGTGCCGTACCTGCCTTATTAGGCATTACATCACAATTTTCCAAAATGTCGGCCTGGCCGTAATTTGACCTTGAGAATGTGATATTCCTTTTTTTGAAGGAGTCCTGGATGTATTGCAAGGTTGGTTCATGCCTTTTCATCTTCACACCAAAATAACTGGCCAGGCATTTTTTAGTGATATCATCATGGGTCGGCCCCAGTCCGCCGGTCATTATGGTGAGGTTAGCCTGCTTCAGGCTTTGGTCCAAAGCATCAATGATCTGATCGGGCTCATCGCCTATCGTAATTACTTTTTCGCATTTAAGCCCCCTTTCAGTTAGCAAAAGTCCAATCCAGGTGGCGTTCGTATTTACGGTATCGCCAATCAACAGTTCTGTTCCAATGGTTATTACATGAGCGATCATAAGAGATTTTTGGTTCAAATTTTAAGCTAATTTAGAAAGATTACATAACAGATGTGAAAAGAGAGAAGCTGTACATGCCTGATGAGCCTTAATATTTCATATTCCAGAACCCCAATTTCGGGAATCCTCCTTCTTAACCACGTATAAAAAACCTATCAAGGCCGTATCAACACCGTATATATATGGTGTTGATACGGCCTTGATATGGTGTTGATACGGCGTTGTTCAGGTGAGGTCTGATACTGGTTTCGGAGATGGCACGATGAAATCCGGTGAATATAGGGTCGTCGAATATCGAAGAAGAGCTGCTTGTTCTCTTTTTATTTAAATATGGCCCAAATGTTTATTCCCAACGGGAGTCGAGGCAGTGAAGCGTAGCGAAACGAAGTCGAAGGGAAGTCGAAGGGAAGTCGAAATATAATCCAAAAGTTGTCAAATCTGGCTAGCCAGTGATTCGAATAAAAATAACATCCTTCAAGCAACGAGAGTAGATTTGACAACTTTGCGTTGGGATACCATCCGGGGGCAATATTAACATTATACGTCCAATTTGCGCTGACTGACGTCTCCAGTAGGTGATTGGGGAGACCGGTAGTATTGATGAGGGCTTTTGCTTCTCCATTATCATTATTTCTAATCTCAATTCATACTTTTTTTCCCTATATTCCCGCCGTGAAATCAATTCCCAATATATTAAGCAGCATCCGAATCATACTCGCGCCCCTTTTCGTGTTCATGTACCTGCAGCCCGAATTGATCTGGGCTTCCCTGAGTATTGCCGTATTTGCCGTGGCGGCTGTTACAGATTATTTTGACGGGCTTATTGCCCGCCAGTACGGGGCAAAATCAAGCATCGGTGTATTTTTGGACCCTTTAGCAGACAAATTCCTTACTTTTGCCGGTTTTATTTGTCTGCCTTTTATCAGTGAACAATTCTCCTGGTGGGTTATTGGGCTGATATTTGCCAGGGATATATTCATTACGGTAATGCGTATTGTAGCCGACAGAAAAGGGCTAAAAATGAATACCAGCTATTCAGCTAAAGTGAAAACTGCCGTTCAAATAGGCTACCTTTACATAGCGCTGCTAGTTGGGATTTTCACCAAAACCGATATCATGATTGGGGAATTCAGTCGCTATCTTCTGGATACAGGTATCCTGGGGATTCTTCTTTATGTCGTGATGCTGATCACCGTTTATACCGGTATAGAATATGTGATGATGAATAAGGGGATTTTCAGGCATACCGAAAAGAATTGACAAAGGAAAATGTCATGCCAAAAGCCCCCGCTCTCATTCCTAACTTGCGTAGGGACCTCGTTGCGTATGATAAACCTCACTCTTGCCCTGCAACTTGCCAATGTCATTCTTCTGAAACAAGTTCAGGAGAATGGTAGAGTTGTTGATACCAGGTATAGTTATAACGTTTAGGAAACACTTTTTCAATGAACATGCATATTTTTTTGGGAAGTCTATTTTATACAGGATATCTGCCGAAAGCCCCCGGTACCTGGGCAAGCCTGGCGTGCCTGGTCCCCATAAATGTTCTTGCCCTGTATGCCGGCTTTTGGGGTTTGCTGGGTTTGCTGGCGGTCTCTTGTTTAGTCACCTTCATCACCACTCCCGAATTTGAACGGGTGCATGGCAAAGATCCGAGTCCTATGGTAACGGATGAAGTTGCAGGTCAGTCGCTTACATTTTTATTTATTCCTTTTACAGGCACAAGCATTGATTTGCTTCTTCTAACCATAGGATTTATTTTGTTCCGATTATTCGATGTATACAAACCATTGGGTATCAACAAGGTCCAGAATTTAAAGGGTGCTGGCGGAGTTTTGCTGGATGATTTGATTGCAGGGTTATATGCGTATTTCTGCCTCAATTTTATTATATTACTTGCTTTATAGGCTTGTCGGATAAGACATTTCATCAAGCAGGTCCTTATTAGGATTTATCCGAAGTTTTTGAAGTAAAGAAATTGTATAAATGATTATAGATAAAGATTTTTCAGAAAAATTAGCATTAGCACTGCTTAAAATTAATGCCGTGGTGCTGCGCCCAAAAAACCCTTTTGTGTGGTCATCCGGTTGGAATTCACCTATTTATTGTGATAACCGCCTGACCATATTATATCCGGAACTGCGAAGAAAGATTGCCGATCATCTTGTAGAGCATATAGAAAAGACAGTCCCGGATGTAGATGTTATCACTGGTACAGCCACGGCCGGTATTCCTCATGCCGCCTGGGTTTCTGATAGAATGAACAAGCCTATGGCCTATGTACGTTCGAAAGCAAAAGCTTATGGTATGGGTAATCAAATTGAAGGTGGCGTCAGCAAAGGGCAGTCAACCGTTATCATTGAGGATTTGGTCTCTACTGGTTCTTCCGCGATTTCTGTGGTTGAACCCTTGCAATTTATCGGCGCTCATGTAAAGCAGATTTGTACTATTTTCACTTATGGATTTGAAACAGCTGAAGAAAAGTTCGAAAGGTTAAAAATCCCGGTTTACAGCCTTACCGATTATTCAACGTTAATCAATGTAGCCGTCAAGAATGGTTATGTCAGGGAATCTGACCTTGACTTACTGAACCAATGGCGGCAAAATCCTGATGTCTGGCCTAATTGATACGCTTAGGGTTGTATCGGAAGCCATTTCACCGACACCCGTAACCTTCAGGCATGGTTGGTTTAATCCACCGTAGAGACGCAAGATTTTGCGTCTCTACATGATGCACCCGCATCACGGAAACCATTCATATATTACCGCTTGATGAAATCGCGGTTGCTGGTTTA
>JBBDMV010000010.1:0-42101 GCA_040878115.1 Balneolales bacterium | reverse complement strand
GGGTGCAAGCTCGTCAAGCGCAGACGCTTGACTGAGCGGGGTTATTTGATTAATCCTAACCCAAGTTTACACATTTAACGGTGAGAAACCCCGACAGGGTTGAATTATGCATAGCCCCGTACGCAGTGCGGGTTAAAAAAACAATCAGCCACCAAAGAACCCCGGATGGGGTTCAATGAATGGACATAAAGTTGTCAAATCTTCTCTGGTTGCTTGAAGGATGTTATCTTTATTCGAATCACTGGCTAGCCAGATTTGACAACTTTTGGATTTCATTTAGAAACTAAACACGTCCCGGCCAAGGAATACCGCGTTTTCATCGAGTTGTTCTTCTATGCGAAGCAACTGATTGTATTTGGCAAGCCGGTCGGTCCTGCTCAGTGAGCCTGTTTTAATTTGGCCGGCATTGGTAGCTACGGCGAGATCGGCTATTGTCGTATCTTCGGTTTCACCAGAACGGTGGGAAATTACAGTCGTATAGCCATTCTTATGGGCCATTTCGATAGCATCAAGCGTTTCCGTGATCGTACCGATTTGATTTACTTTAATAAGGATAGAATTGCCTATACCTTTTTCGATGCCATCTGCAAGGCGTTGGGTGTTGGTTACAAATAGATCATCGCCGACCAATTGCACTTTTTGGCCAATTGCATCAGAAAGGGTTTTCCACCCGTCCCAGTCGTCTTCGTCCATACCGTCTTCAATGGAGATGATCGGGTATTTTTCAACCCATTCTTTCCAATACTGGACCATCTCTTCACTGGTGCGTTTCGACCCATCGCTCCATTTAAATTCATAAAGGCCCGTTTTACTGTTGTAGAATTCTGAGGCCGCAGGGTCCAGGGCGATCAATACATCATCTCCGGGGGTATAGCCGGCTTTCTCGATAGCACGGAGAATGACTTCAACGGCTTCTTCATTGCTTTTAAGATCAGGGGCAAAACCACCTTCATCGCCGACAGTAGTGTTATAACCCTGATCTTTCAACACCTTCTTGAGGTTATGAAAGATCTCGGCTCCCATTCTAAGGGCTTCGGAGAACGTTTCCGCGCCAGCAGGCATGATCATAAATTCCTGCGGATCAACATTGTTATCGGCGTGGGACCCCCCATTGATGATATTCATCATCGGAAGCGGGAGAACTTTGGCATTTACTCCGCCAAGATAGCGCCATAACGGCATGTTCATCACATTACTTGCAGCATCAGCTACTGCCATAGAAACGCCCAGAATAGCATTAGCGCCTAATTTCGCTTTATTCGGTGTTCCATCGAGGTTGATAAGCATACTGTCGATGCCGACCTGGTTAAAGATCTCGAGACCTGTCAAATGCGGGGCAATAACATCATTTACATTTTTAACTGCTTTGGTAACCCCTTTGCCCATGTAAAGGTTTTTATCCCCATCTCTCAACTCAACCGCTTCGTGCTCGCCGGTGGAAGCCCCGGAAGGAACAGCTGCCCGCCCCATGACTCCGTCTTCTAAAATTACATCTACCTCAACGGTAGGGTTACCACGTGAATCCAGTATCTGCCTGGCGTTAATTTCTTCTATAAATGACATATTTGTTTCGTTGAGTTAATATCCTTAGTTATGGTATTAAGGTAAGAAAATTTGGAACAAGGGAATAGAGCTATAAGAGCTTAGGCTATAATGAAATAAGGAATAGTTCCCGGAAGCGCTTTTTAAATGGCCTTCAGGGAGCAACGTTATTGATGCCTCACAGGAACTAAGATAATCGCTAAAGTTTATACCCTATGCGCTTATACATCTCATTCTTTACCACATCCCACCGAAAACGAATGATATTTTAGGTGATCCGAATAAGTTTATCGGACCGTCCCCGGGGCTTGATGATTGTCCTTGCGCAGCAGGTGGCGTAACGGGTTCACTGACCTGTATCCCCTCGGGGTAGTACAGAAAGTAATACCCGAATGTTACGGTTTGAATTCTGCTGAAATTATCTCCAAAATCAATGCCAATAGAAGCATGGCCTGCGGTTCCCCAGGTAAAGTAACCATCACCCCATCCCTGAAAAATGTCGTTGGGGAACTGGTCAGTCCTATAACCGAGGTTATTAACATCATCAAAATAAGGATATACAAAAGTAAAAGCCGGGCCCGCCATTCCCTGAAGAAAGACCCGAAAGTTATCAGCGAGGGATTCAGAAAATATTCTATGTTTCAAACCGATCATAAGCGGTGATGCCAGCACCCGGTTATATTTATTAGGTATGAGCTGTCGGCCGAAAAAGTTAAAGCTTTGCTCAGACGCATCCTTCAGTGTAGTCATCTGGAATTCAAATACCCCTTGTGTAAGCGGACCAAGAACGCGCCGGTACTGTCCGCCTAGACCAGCCCCAAAGTCATGAAGCTGAACTGAAAACCCGATCCCGTTTCTTTCCTGCATATCTGAATACGTTTTGGGATCATCAGGTGGGATTACGTCAGGCTCTAATCTTTCCTGAGCATTTACGTTTTGAACGGCCAACATGCCATATAATAGCAAGATACCACTAAATTGACAGAAAGTAATACTTTTAATCATCCCCTGTTTTCCTTTTCAGCAACTGATAAATTTTATTATTATATTAAAAAATTCTTGTCTATTAACCCAATTGCCTTATATTCTAATCATAATATTGCAATTATGATTCAAAATCATATTGTATTTTGGCAACGTTTGCGTTCGAGCCACTAACGCATAACATAAATTAAAGGTATGAGTACTACCAAAAAATATACAATTTTCGGTCCATCTGAAACCCTTCAAAAGCTGGGTGGGATGCTTACTGATGAAACCAATCCAAAATTTCTGTACAAATACAATTCGGCAGAAACGAATGATGAAATATTTGTCAATGTTTATGAAGAACATCATATTCTGCTAAATACGAATATTTGCCTGACTTGTATTTTGGAATATTCTAAAAAATCAACTAAAGTTGTATTGTTATCTACGGGTGGCAAAACAGGCTTTAGCGGTGGTTTTTCTGACGATGATCCCTCAATAGTAACAAAAGTTACTGAGTTCATTTTTGATTATACCAGGCGTTTTGGTTTGACTATCCAGGAAAATCAAGACAAAACAGAAGAAGCAAAAACTGCCTCCTGATCGTTTTATAATGTCTCAGTCTCTTGAAAACTGGAGCGTAGTCAAGATGCTGAATTGGGGAACCGACTACTTCAAGGAAAAAAATATCATTTCTCCGCGCTTGAGCATTGAGTGGCTTCTATCAGATGTTCTTGGTATTAAAAGGCTTGACCTGTACATGCAGTTCGACCGTCCCCTCACCAAAGGTGAGCTGGCTGCCATAAAGCCGCTTATACTCAGGCGTTCCAGGCACGAACCGTTACAGTATATCACCGGGTCTACAGAATTCTTTAATACGGTAATAAAGGTTAACAGGGATACGCTTATCCCGAGGCCCGAGACCGAGCAACTTGTGGAAATCCTGTTAACAGAGAACCAGGGGGCAGGGCCCCTGCGCGTCCTGGATGTTGGTACGGGTACGGGTTGTATAGCCATTGCACTCAAGAAGGAAAGGCCGGAATGGGAGGTTATTGGAATGGATATCAGTAAAGAGGCCTTGAAAGTAGCTCAAACCAATAGTGTACTTAATGAGTTGGATATAACCTTTATCCATGGTGATCTGTATAATTGGGAGCATATAGCTCTGGACAAAGGCTTTGATCTCGTAGTTTCCAACCCGCCCTATATAACTGAACCAGAAAGAAGTTCCATTGAAGAACAGGTCATTAGATATGAACCCGAAATGGCCCTGTTTACCAAAGATATTAAATCGACTTATCTCGCAATTGCGGCGCTTAGTCAACACTTGCTTAAATCAGGAGGCAGACTTTACCTCGAGGCCAATGAACACCACACAGAAACTCTTATAGGATTGTTCAACACCATGGTATGGAAGGCTGAATCTTTGAAAGATTACAGCAATAAGAATAGATTCATCAGAGCATTTTTATTAGGTGAAACATCCTAAGTAGTTGCCTGTATATTTATTAGACTTCATTAATGCCAAAGCTTGCTTCTATACGAGAATCAATGTTAATAATTTGTGGAAAAGTTTTGCCGCTATGACCACAACTAGCCCTGATGCATAAAAACCCTTACTATGGCAATGTTAATAGTGTGGGTGGCAAATAAGCTATATTCATCACAAAATACTAATAATGCTCAACTTAAGCTGTTGGCATAAATGTGGATAAGTATGCGGGGGATTAAGGATTTTCTAATAATAATCTTTGACAACCGTACAGATAATTACCATCTTTGGCTTCGGTCAAACGATATGACGATTTTGTGATGTGAATAACTTTTTATTATTCCTCAATGATCGGCCTATAAACTACCTAATAATCGACCTTTAGCCAATACGTGTGAAGAAAACTGCTACAGCCCAAACTGAGGAAGCTACATTGTCTCCAAAAACAGCTGAAAGTATATGGAAGCAGTGCCTGGAAATAATAAGTGACAATGTTACTTACCAGAAGTACAAGTCTTGGTTCGAACCTATTAAACCGGTTAAGATCGAAGATGGCAGATTGACCATTCAGGTTCCTTCGCAATTCTGGTACGAATGGCTGGAAGAGCATTATTTCACTTTGCTTCGATCAACTATTTCTACGGTTATGGGCCCGGAGGGTAAACTTGAGTATTCTATTGTACTCGAGAAGTCAAATAACCACCTGCAAGATCGCTCAGTTCGTCTGCCACAGCGTGCGGCACCACCATCTGAACCTCAGAGTGACAATACCTATAACAGTTACAATCCAGGGCATATTCAAAACCCGTTCGTCATTCCGGGCATTCGTAAGACCAGGATCGAGTCTAACCTGAACTCTAATTACGTTTTTGAGCGTTACATTGAAGGTGATTGTAACCGGCTGGCCCGTTCTGCGGCTATGGCTATAGCCGAGAGCCCGGGGAACAACTCGTTTAATCCTTTGTTTGTTTATGGAGGTGTGGGTTTCGGCAAAACCCATCTGGTGCAAAGTATCGGCAATAAGATTAAAAAAGATCATGGTGACGAGATTTCGGTCCTTTATATATCCTCCGAAAGCTTCACCAATGAATTCGTTCATGCCATCAGGAACAACCGTGCCAGCGAATTTACCATGTTTTACCGAAATATCGATGTTCTTATTGTCGACGATATTCAGTTTTTTAGTGGTAAAGAAAAAACCCAGGAAGAGTTTTTCCATATTTTTAATACTCTGCATCAAGACGGAAAGCAGATTATACTTTCCAGTGACCGGGCCCCGAAAGATGTCCCCGATATTGAAGAACGATTGATCTCACGTTTCAACTGGGGCCTTACCGCCGACTTACAAATGCCGGATTATGAAACCCGCCATGCCATTCTCGAATATAAAGCTTTGGATAATGGCATTGAGTTTAATCATGAAATATTTGAGTTCATAGCACACAACTTTAAATCCAGTGTGCGAGATTTGGAAGGCGCAATCATAAAACTCCTGGCCACTTCTTCTTTACAGAATATCGATTACATTGACCTGCCTATGGCCAAACGAATTCTGAAGGATATGATCAAGGAGACCAAAACGCACGTATCCGTCGAGTCTATACAAAATACTGTTTGTGAATATTTTGGCATTGACACCAATAAGGTCCGGGAAAAAACGCGTAAACAGGAGGTTGTCGAAGCCCGGCAAATTGCTATGTAC
Organism: Balneolales bacterium; assembly: GCA_040878115.1. Lineage (GTDB taxonomy): Bacteria > Bacteroidota > Rhodothermia > Balneolales > Natronogracilivirgulaceae > JBBDMU01. The sequence continues at coordinate 36,396 of JBBDMV010000010.1, read as the reverse complement.
CTTGCTAAAAATATGACCAAATCAAGCCTGAAAACCATTGGCCTTCATTTTGGAGGGCGTGACCATTCGACCGTTATCCATGCCATAAGCTCTGTAGAAGACCGGCTTAAAACCAGTATAAAGCATCAACAAATCATAAATGATATCAAGCATCATATTGAGCTGGCAAGTCTTTAATTTTTAGTTTATAATTTAAGTTCCAGTAATTGTCGGGTCGCCAACAAGTTTATCACTTTTACGTACTTAATTTTTCTCTTTGGATACCATTACTTTAAAAAGTCTGTTTTTTCTTGCCAAACATGGTTATCATGAAATTGAGCGTGTAGAAGGAAATAAGTTCGAAGTAGATATTATTTTTGGGCTGCACCTCAAGGGCCCGGGTGAGAGCGATGATTTATCTCAAACCATCGATTACTCACAAGTATATGACACTGTGGATAGCATTATGCACGGTCCTTCGGTAAAGTTATTAGAAACCCTGGCCAGTAAGATCGGCGATAAATTATATTCAGACTTCCCTCAGTTAATCTCATTAAAAGTTAGTATCAGAAAACTTAATCCGCCAATGAGCGGGCCTTGTGCCTATTCGGAGATAACCAGATCATGGAAGAAGTCATAATAGCCCTTGGCTCCAACCTTGGAGACCGTCAAAAACATATGAGCAATGCCAAGGCCCATTTACAGTCCATTTCCAGGGACAAGTTTATGGCATCAGCCTTGTACGAAACCGAACCCGTTGGGCCTGCCGAGTATTATTTCCTGAATGCTGTAGTTCGCATGAATACCGATTTGCCGCCACAGGATTTGCTCAAAGATTTAAAAGCATTTGAGGAAATTGAAGGCCGCACACAGGACGCTCCCAGATGGACTGCCCGATTGCTTGATTTAGATATTATAGCTTATGGTGATGTCCAGAAACAATCGGGAAGGCTAAAGCTACCTCATCCCGAATATCATCAACGCCTTTTTGTGCTTGAGCCTCTGTTTGAAGTTTATCCGGATTGGATTGATCCAAAACTTAAAATTGGGATTAAAGCCATGTTGGAATCAGCTCCAAAAATAGAAGTTTTTAAAACTTCTATTTTTTGGTAGCTTCTAACCCATGAACTCATTCAACTTTATTGCTATTGAAGGTGTGATTGGAGCGGGTAAATCATCGCTGGCAAAAATTCTTGCTAAACGCCACAATGCTCGTTTGGTCCTTGAACAATTTGAGGAAAATCCTTTTTTACCCCGGTTTTATGCAGACCGCAATCGTTATGCTTTCCAAACGCAGCTTGCCTTTCTGGCCAGTCGTTTCCAACAGCAGCAGGCCCTGTTAAATAAGGACCTGTTCCATGATTTCGTTATTTCGGATTACCTGTTTGAAAAAGACCGGATTTTCGCGCGCCTTAATCTAACCGGTGACGAATTATCGTTATACGAAAAGGTTTACAGTATCATGAGCAACGTTTCAGCAAAACCGGATTTAGTTATCTTCATCCAATCCTCGGTTGAACGCTTGTTGGAAAACATCACTATTCGTGGCCGGAGTTATGAAAAAGACATATCTCGAGAGTACCTGGAGGAACTTAATGAAGCCTATAATCAGTTTTTCTACCACTACACCCGCTCTCCTTTAGTCATCATCAATGCCAGCGAGATCGATTTTGTGAATGACGATGCTCAACTGGAATATATTGAAAACCAGATTTTCAATCAGCCTCTTCGCAATACTCACGTACATATAAAACCCCGGTAATACCGGACATTAGTTCTATATATCAGGCATAAGGTATAAAGTTCAAGCTTATCCGAACTTTTACAACCCTTTCTGAAGTTTCTTTCTTTAACTGATCATTTACAATGAAACTATATTATGTATAGAGAAAAATTTCTGTCTACTATTCAGCATAAAATTGCTCACGAAGCCATATCACCTTCTGAACTTGGTTTTCAATATGAACTAACCGAAATGCATGATCTGTGGAATTACGCCGCGGGTCTGGACCTTTCTCGCTTTTCCACCAAAAAAGCTGAGGAATTCGTACAACGCCTTGATGAGGAAACTGCTTCCTTAGCCGATATTCTTTCCGCTCAAAAAAGGACCTGGGGGATCGCACGAACGTCACTTAATCTTTTTTTAAGAGATGCTCATTACAATCGTTATTTAAGTGAAGTTAATGATCTCTTTTTGTCTGAGCACTTTTTTGAAATACCTATTAACGACACATCAGCAGTTGCCTTGCGAAATCAGAAGTCAGGTTCTAAACTTCCTGAATGGAACGGGCTTCATTTTTTTGACAAGGAACAATCAGATGAATATCAGGCTTATGCAACCAGTTTAGCAAAAGAGTTGGGTGTCTCCCGAGTTAACCTGGGGCTGTTTTTATGGCCGGGATGGTAATCATATTGTGTTTTAAATGAGTTCGATTCATATTTTTGATCTTAAACCTATCTTCAACTGAATAGTCTCCGGTAATGGAATCATACTTTTCATGCCATACTCACCATAATTTCACACTAAGAACGCGAAGTAAAGAAGACACAAAAAATGCGTCAGCTATCAGTAACATGATAAATAGCAAAAAAGCCTGAAGTACCTAATCTCTAATCATTGAACCCCATCGGGGGTTCTTTACGGCCTGTGTCTTGGACCCGGCACTACGCACCGGGCTATGCATAGTTGAAACCCCTGCCGGGGTTCCGTTCATTGTAAATCAATCCCAGAACGAAATTATCTCTCAGTCTAAGCCTGAAAGGCTTTAATATGCATAGCCTCGGATGAAATCCGGGGGTGCAGTGATAAATAGCAAAAAACCCTGAAAGGGTTGAACGTGCATTGCCTGACCTCAAAAAATCATTTTTTAAACAAACTCAGGTTATGAGGCTAATTTTTCTGAAGGTTATAGCTTTCTAATCACTTTACAGGGATTTCCCGCAGCGTAAACATCTGGCGGTACATTTTTGGTAACAACGCTGCCTGCACCAATAATACTTCGGTCGCCAATTTCAATTCCGGGGCAAATAATGGCAGCACCACCGATCCACACATTAGCACCTATACTTATTGGTAAAGCAAACTCTAATCCTGCGGCCCTCTTTTCCCAGTTTTCGGGATGCATAGCCGTATAAATTTGTACGCCTGGTCCAAACAGCACATTGTCGCCAAGGGTCACGGGGGCCACATCCAGTATCAGGCATCCAAAATTAAAATATACATTTGTTCCCAATGTAATATTGCTTCCGTAGTCACAATGGAACGGTGGCTCTATGTCCAGATTTTCACCGTGCTCACCGATCAGGTCTGTAAGTATTATCTGCCGTAAATTTCCCTCCTCAGCAGAAGAATCATTAAACCGTTTCGTAAACAGTCGTGCTCTCTTACGTTCTTCAACTAAAATTGGATCAGAAGCATTATAAAGCTCCTCACTCAGCATTTTTTCTTTTTCAGACTTTCTCATTTTCTCATAAAACCCATTAACCTGGTAACACCATGATCAAATATCCTTTTATAAATATCATAAGTTGGGACCATTATTTGGCCCAACAGGTGCGAAGTGAAAGGGTTGGAACGGCATACCTTTCCTGGGCCTTCCGCATGGCACCTGGTGCTGTTTGCTATTATCTCTTGTTTTGCAAGTGCATGAATAATTCAAATATGCGCATTATTTTGGCAGACGTATGCTGAATCGGGTCTCATTATCTGATGAAAGGTTTATTTGGCCTTTGACTTGTCCAACCAGTCCGTTTACAAGTTGCAACCCGAGTGAAGAACTGGTTTTTCGGAAGTCAACTTCAGGTGGAAAGCCAACACCGTCATCAGTTACCTCCAGTAAGATGTAATCTTCATCTATTTCCCGTAGATTTATTTCGATTTTACCCGTTTGTCCTTCTTTGAAAGCATGTTTTAATGAGTTTGTAACCAGTTCATTAACAATCAGCCCGCAAGGCACGGCCTGGTTTATGTTAAAGGAGACCTGGTCAGAATTAATCGTATAACCAACTCCGTTTTTCCCGAATGAAGCAAATAGCTGGTGCATTAGGTCCTGAAGGTAATTACCAAAATTAATTCGGGCCAAATCACTTGATTGATATAGCTGGTCATGTACTAAAGCCATAGCCTGAACTCTATTTTGGCTTTCCTTGAAGAGGGCCAGTGTATTCTTATCTTTTATATGATTAGCCTGAAGGTTATGCAAACTCGAAATTATTTGCATGTTGTTCTTGACGCGATGATGAATTTCCTGCAACAGGACCTCTTTCTCTTTCAGAGACTGTTTTACAATATATTCATCCTTCTTTTGTAAGGTTATATCCCGATATATCCCGTATACACCAACAAGCTTGTTGTTATATTCAATGGGAGCACCGACTATGGATACATTTACCAGACTACCGTCTTTTCGTTTTCTTACCGTCTCGATTTGATGCGCATTGTCCCCTACGGCCCTATAAATAGTATTTGTAATGGGGTTATGTTCGGGTACGATCAGGTCATTAATATTTTCTCCCTTCATATCGTTAATGGAGTACTGAAAAAGGTCCTGAAATGCCATATTTGCATTAACTATCTGATCTTTATTATCTAACATAACAACTCCCTCAGGGGAACTATCAAAAAGCTGTTTAAAATAAGCTTGTTGAAGCTTTAGCTCACTTCTGGCTGCTTTTTCTTCAGTAATGTCCTTTGATGAAACTACATAACGGTCCACTTTATCATTGTCACCCATTACAGGTTTAATTTTGGCTTCTATCCAAAGATAATGCCCGTCTTTATGTTTCATTCTGAAAGTGTGCGTGCTGACCTTTCTGCTAATGGAAAGTAATTCAAATCCTAACTTACCTTTATTAATATCCTTCTGATGAAAAAGATCAAACGGGCTTTTACCAACTATCTCGCTGGACTTGTATCCGAGAGTGCGTCCCATAGATGGGCTACAGTAAAGATATGAACCATCTATCCCGTGTAGGCTAACTATATCATCCGTAAATTCCGCCATTAGTCGAAATTGATCTTCGCGCTTGATCAGGTCTTGCTCCATTCGCATGTTTTCCGTTACATCTCGTTGAATAGACATATAATTGATAATATTCCCTTTTTTATCCCGAATGGGGGAGATGTTCCAGTGCAGGTAAAACTCACTACCATCCTTTCGATAATTAACTGTTTTGCCATCAAAACCAAGTCCTTTTTTGAGCTTTTCCTTTAGCTCATCAAGCACCTTTCGGTCTGTCTTAGGCCCCTGGAGAATTCTCGGTGATTTACCAATGACATCATCGGGCTTATAACCAGTCATTTTTGTGAATTGCGGATTTACATATAAAATCCTTGGCCCCGGTTTTATGAGATTAGAATCTGTTATCACAATGGCGTCAACCACTCCATCATATACCGTGTTGTCCGGGTTCGGATGATCTTCAATCTCATTCTCTTGACTTCCTTCACCAATTTTTTCCGAAGAGAGTTGTTTAAGATTAATTTTATTCACCCAACGGCTTAATTTGCTTTTTGATGAAGAAGCATTATTGACTTTATTAAACCCGTCTCTTTTTTTTTCGATCTCACGAATCATTTCGACAGTCCTTCAGTTATAAAGTATTATTTAACCCCATTTAATATATAACTAAATAGTGACTTGTCAACATTTTCATAAATTATAATAAACTTATTTTACAGACCACCCTAATCACGCTATAGGGGGTGTTTTCCTGGAGAATTCAATCTTATGTGATGTGTATAAGATTGTGAATAACTTCTGTATAAGGTTGTCCACCCGTTTGACAGCAATTAGCTTGAAGAACTATAATAAGCCTCTGCTATCAATCGAAATCGTTCAGGTTGGTCCAGGAAGGCATAATGGCCGGCCTGATCAATGGTTATCAAAGTCGCAGATTTAACCCCCTGCTCAATTCGCTGGCCCTGGTACAGGGGGGCGGCATCATCGTTTTGTCCCCAGAGAAGTAAAATTTCGTGCCGGATTTTTGGCAAACACGGTTCAAGGTATTCGCTTACTACTTTTACAAAAGTTCCCTGCATCACACCCTGGAGTTTTTGATAATCTCCTGATCCTAAAGATTTCCAAAGCGGCGTTTTTCTCAGCCAGTCCAGAGACGGTTCGCGAAGCCTTTTCGGGAGCAGCAAAAAGGGGGCTTTGAGAACCTTGGCCATGTACTTTTTAAAGTAAAAGGATATTTTTCTTCTGGGTTTCATACCGGCCCCGCCGGTAATAATTATTTTTCCGAACTGCTCTTCTGCCCCGGGCCGGGCGCATAGCTTCAGCATGATGCGTCCGCCAAAGGAGTGGGCAAGGACATCGGTTATCTCCAGGTCCAGGTCTCTTATGAAGCTCAAGGTAAGGTCCGAATAGTCATCGACAGACCAGGCGGTATCCGGGGCTGGGGATTTCCCGAATCCCGGCAGGTCCGGTATATAGCAGGTGTGGGTTTTCGATAATTTAGTGGCCAATGGTAGCATAACATCACTATTGCTGCCCCATCCATGCAGCATTAACAGCGGCTTCCCGGACCCAAGCTTTTTATAATGAACGTGCAGGCCGTTGTATGTGTAGACAGGCATTTTAGGGGCTATAAATATGGGTTATAAACTGTAACATAAACGGAAGTAGTTGCCGGTATTGCCTGGCCCGCATCGCAAGTGAAAAAGCCCGGTACTCGTGCATCTTTATCACCATTCATAGCTTATGGTTCACCACTAATTTTATTTATCATCTCCCTTGCACTCGCAAGAGCGTGTTCACTGACTTCCGCGCCGCTGATGATGGACGCGATTTCACGTACCCGTTCATCCCGGTTAAGAAGTTTTATGTGGGTAACCGTTCGGTCTGTTTCTTCGTATTTCTCAACACTGAAATGGTTGTGGGCCTGCCCGGCAATCTGGGCCTGATGCGTGATGGCGATGATCTGGCACTGCTCCGATAAGCTGCGCATGGTCTCTCCGACCCGTTCTGCCACGGCCCCGCTGATACCCGTGTCAATCTCATCAAAGATCATCACGGGCAAATGCTGCTCCATAGCCGCGATGGATTTGAGCGCCAGCATCACCCGGCTGATCTCGCCACCGGACGCGATCTTGATCATCGCTTTGGGCTGTTCCCCTTTATTGGTGGAAATAAAAAAGGCCACCTCATCACAGCCTTGTTCGGTACAGGCTGTTTTTTTACCATCTATGGTAACCCAGCCTTTTTCACTGGTAACGTAATTGACCGCTACCTCAAAGGAAGCATGCGGAATACCAAGCCCTTGCAATTCTTGCGCCATGCGTCCGGATAAAATTTTGCCTTCTTTTATCCGTGCTTCGTGAAGCTCAGCAGCTGCTGTTGCCAGTTTATCGAGCTGGGTGTCAACTTTCTTCTGAAGCTGTTCAATTTCGAGGTCAAAATTTTCTGCAAGGCCCAAATTCTCCCGGAGCTCTTCACGATAGACATTAAGTTGTTCAGCGGTGCGGCCGTATTTCTTTTCCAGGCGGTTCACCGAAGCTTGCTGTTGACGCAGATGGTCCAGCCGTGATGGATTAAACTCTATGTTTCCACGGTACCGTTCGGTGAAGCGCAACATTTCCTGAATGCTGATGGCAGCCGTATTCAGTTCCTGGGAGTAGGTCTCGAATTCCTGTTCAATTCTTGCCATATCAGAAAGGGCAGATTTGAGGGTATCCAGGATCTCGGTGAGGCTGGCCTCCCCGTTACTTCCCACCTCGGTGATCATAGCCGCTTTCTGGTCAAGGTCTTCGGCGTTGTCGAGAAGTTTCATCTCGGCTTCCATGGCCTCAATTTCTTCTTTGTCCAGCTCAGCGGCCTCAAGTTCTTTATATTGGAAACGATAAAGTTCAAGCTTCTCCTGAAGTTCCCGTTCTCTTTTTTTAAGGGAAGAAAGCTCTTTCATCAAAGATGATGTATCTTTGTAAACAGCGCTGTAAGAACTTAATGCTCTCAGCACATTTGGAAAGCCATCGATTACTTTATGATGGTTTTCTTCTTTGAGAAGCAATTGGTGATCATGCTGACCGTGCAAGTCTACCAGTAAGTCACCAACCTGCCTAAGCACAGCAATATTTACAGGCGTATCGTTGATAAAGGCACGACTTCCGGAATGGCGGATCTCACGGCGTAGAATAATCACTCTGCCGAAATCCACAGCTTGCTCGCGCAGGATGCTTTTGACGGAGTCGGCGTCACCTACATTCAATACAGCTTCGGCTACCGCTTTTTGGGTGCCGTGCCGGATCATATCCGTGTCGGCACGTTCACCCAGGATCATATTCAGGGCACCGATGATGATGGATTTTCCCGCCCCTGTTTGTCCGGTGAGTATGTTCAGCCCCGGAGCAAATGAAACTTCAAGCTCATCGATCAGCGCGAAATCTTTTATGTAGAGGCTCTGGATCACGGGGACGGTTTTTTATGTGTAAAGGGTGAATGGGTTAATGTAAATAATGTGCTGCAATTTCAGGGACTGCGAACAGGGTATCGGCCATACTATTTTATGAATAAAGAAACTGAAGGCTTAAACCGTAAGTTAAGTTTTTTAAACAAGCTTTGAAAGTTGGCTAACCCGCTTGCAGTTTCATGTTCAGTGGGAATGGGGTATGTTTATGCCACCAGTTCAGGGCCCTGTAAATGCAGGCCATGGTTTTCCCATCGGTTATTTGCCCGTTCTCTATCATGGCCACCGCTTCATGAAGCGGCATGCGTTCCAACTGAAGAAATTCATCCGGGTCAAAATTCTGGCGGCTTTCATTCAAACCCCAGGCAGCATATAAGTAAATGATCTCATCGGAGAATCCAATGGCTGGATGGAAATGGCCAACATAAGCCATATGCTCGCACACCAGCCCGGTCTCTTCCTCAAGTTCCCGGCATGAAGTTATTCCGGGCGGTTCTCCAGGGTCTATCTTGCCAGCGGGCACTTCATAAAAGATTTGGGACAGCGGGTAGCGGAACTGTTTAACGAGCATAACATCACCATTTTCAAAAACAGGCAAAACGGCGGAAGCTCCGGGATGTTTAACCCATTCGCGTGTAGATGTTTTGCCATTCGGCAATCTGACGGTATCCTTGTAAACGTGAAGTAATTTACCAGAGAAAACCTTTTTGGAGGCGATCTTTCGTTCAACCAGTTTATGAAGCATAATGATATGTACAATTTTGGGAAATATAAACCTTGTTCAACTTCGCTTGTTTTTCTTTATCAAACGATTTAATAACTTACGTGCAATAATAAGGTTAAAATATTATTCTATAATAATAACCCACACAAGGTATTTAGATAAGGCTTTTTTGGAATCATCGCAAAATATAGACGGTCATAAAATAAAAGTAAAGGGCGACTGGTACACCGTCTCAAACTTAATTTCTTTTTCCCGCATTCTGACCCCTATACCCATTATCATTATTCATCAGCAAATGGGCAATGCCGCTATGGGCATTATTATCCTGCTAGTGGCCTATACCGTAGTATCTGATTATCTGGACGGGTTGGCTGCCAGAAAGCTTGATCAAATTACCGAACTGGGCAAGTTCATGGACCCCCTTGCCGATAAAGTTTGTGCGAGTTTTCTTTTTGTCTACGCGGTTTATATAGAATCGATCCCGCTTTGGTTTTTCGGGCTTCTGCTCATCCGTGATTCTTTGATCCTGGCCGGCTCTTTTTTTATTAAAAAAAGACATGGGAAAGTTGCCATGTCGGTAATGTCTGGCAAGGTGTATGTTAATGTCCTGGCACTCTATTGGATAATCGCCTTCTTCTTCCCCGGCCTTGAAACGCTAAAAGCCATACTCCTGGCCCTTACCGTTGTCGTGATGATCTACTCGTTTTTTGTTTATGCCAACCGTTTTTACTTAATCCAGAGAGGCCTGGATTTTAATTAAGCTTTTTTTTGTTGTAGCCGGCAATAAGCTTATGTTAACATGGATCAAGCAAAAATATACTTATTTTACGTTGATCAAAGTAACTGCAGAACAATAATACTATAATCTGGGATATAACTTTCATATGTCTGAACGATCAAAGCTGCTTCACGAACAACTTGAAAAACGGATCCTTATTCTCGACGGTGCTATGGGCACCATGATCCAGGATTACAAACTGGAAGAAGAAGATTTCCGAGGTGAGCGTTTTAAGAATTCAACCAGCGACCTGAAGGGCAACAACGACCTGCTAAGCCTTGTCCGGCCCGATATCATTCGTAATATCCATGCGGATTTCTTTGAAGCGGGGTCTGATATTGTGGAGACCAACACGTTTAGCTCAAACCCAATATCGCTGGCCGACTACGACCAGCAAGACCTGACCTATGAACTGAACCTGGCATCGGCCAAGCTGGCCCGTGAAACCGCGGATGAGTTTACTCAGAAGAACCCGGACAAGCCTCGTTTTGTTGCCGGTGCTTTAGGCCCGACCAATAAAACGTTATCCCTTTCTCCTGATGTGAATGACCCGGGCTACCGCGCCGTTACGTTTGATGATGTTTGCCGTTGCTACCGGGAGCAAATACCCGGGCTGATCGATGGCGGAGTCGATATCCTGCTCGTTGAAACCATTTTTGACACCTTAAATTGCAAAGCCGCGCTGTATGCTATCCAGGAATTCCGTAACGAAACAGGCAGCGATATCCCGGTTATGATCTCCGGCACGATCGTGGATAATAGCGGGCGGACACTCTCCGGGCAAGTCACGGAAGCCTTTTGGATTTCCGTTTCTCACACCAAAAACCTGTTAAGCGTCGGGTTGAACTGTGCACTCGGCTCCGAACAGATGCGGCCATACATCCAGGAATTATCAAACCTGGCGTCAACCCGTGTAAGCCTTTACCCCAATGCCGGACTGCCGAACGAATTCGGCGGTTACGACGAAAGCGCCGAATTTTTATCCAAACAAATAGAAGGATATGTCGACGAAGGCTTTCTCAACATCGTGGGGGGATGCTGCGGCACCACGCCGGAACACATCAAAGCGATTGCCGAAGTAGCCGAAGGTAAAAAGCCGAGGGAAGTGCCCGGGGCCAGTCCATACATGCAGCTTAGCGGACTGGAACCGCTGACCGTGCGGCCCGAAACCAATTTTATCAATATTGGCGAGCGTACCAATGTAACGGGATCAAAAAAATTCAAGCGCCTGATCATGAATGGCGATTATGAAGAAGGACTGTCCATTGCCCGTGATCAGGTAGAAAACGGCGCCCAGATCGTTGATGTCAACCTTGATGAAGGCATGCTTGAATCCGAGGAAATCATGGTGAAGTTCCTCAACCTGATGGGGTCGGAGCCGGATATCTCCAGGGTTCCCGTTATGGTCGATTCCTCCAAATGGACGGTACTGGAAGCCGGCTTGAAATGCCTTCAGGGCCGGGGTATTGTCAACTCAATAAGCTTGAAAGAGGGCGAAGATAACTTCAAGGAACAGGCCCGCAAGATCATGCAGTACGGGGCGTCCGTTATCATCATGGCTTTCGATGAAGAAGGCCAGGCTGATAATTATGAACGAAGGATTGAGATCTGCGAGCGTGCATACCGCATCCTCACCGAGGATGTCGGTTTTCCGGCACAGGATATCATATTTGATCCCAACATCCTGACGGTAGCAACAGGCCTTGAAGAACATAATAATTACGGTGTCGATTTCTTAAAAGCCACACGCTGGATCAAAGAAAACCTGCCCCACGCGAAGGTTAGCGGAGGCGTAAGTAATTTCTCATTCTCCTTCCGTGGCAATAACCCGGTGCGCGAAGCCATGCATTCGGCATTTTTATATCATGCCATCAAAGCCGGCATGGACATGGGGATCGTGAACGCCGGACAGCTTGAGGTTTACGAAAATGTCCCCAAAGACCTTCTGGAACTCGTGGAAGACGTTCTGTTCAACCGCCGCCCTGATGCTACCGAAAGGCTGGTCGATTTTGCCGAAAGCGTCAAAGAGACCAAAAAGGATGATACCAAAAAAGACGAATGGCGTAATAACACCGTCGAGAAACGCATTGAATATGCCCTGTTAAAAGGAGTTGTCGATTATGTGGAAGAAGACACCGAAGAAGCCAGGCTAAAATATGATAAGCCCATTGAGGTCATTGAAGGTCCGTTGATGGATGGAATGAACATTGTCGGTGACCTGTTTGGCGCCGGTAAAATGTTCCTGCCACAGGTTGTGAAAAGCGCACGGGTCATGAAAAAAGCCGTCGCTATATTGATCCCGTTTATCGAAGAGGAAAAAGAGAAGATCAAAGATCTGCGTCCACAGGCTAAAGTGTTATTGGCCACCGTAAAAGGAGACGTGCACGACATCGGCAAAAATATCGTGGGCGTTGTTCTGGCCTGTAACAATTATGATGTTATCGACCTTGGCGTGATGGTCCCTTTCCAGAAAATCCTGGACACGGCTAAAGAGGAAAATGTGGACGTCATCGGCCTCAGCGGGCTTATAACCCCATCGCTTGACGAAATGACACATGTAGCGAGTGAATTAGAACGCTCGGGTTACAAACAACCTCTGCTCATCGGGGGGGCTACCACATCCCGCATTCATACGGCTGTAAAAGTTGCCCCCAAATACTCCCAACCGGTAATTCATGTTTTGGATGCATCACGCAGCGTTACGGTGGTCAATAATTTGATCACCGATTCCCAAAAAGAAGCCTTCGTCCAAAAGATGGACGAAGAATATGCCACACTCCGGGAAAACCATGCAAACCGGCAGCAGACCAAATCATACCTGCCCCTGGAACAAGCCAGAGAAAACAAGCAGGATATTGACTGGGAAAAAACAAGCGTCAAAACCCCCGCTAAACCCGGCCTCACAAGACTGGATGATTTCCCCCTTGAGGAAATACGCGAATGCATCGACTGGACACCTTTTTTCATCACCTGGCAGCTGAATGGCAAGTATCCCAAGATATTTGAAGACAAAACAGTAGGTGAAGAGGCCCGGAAGTTATTTGATGAAGCCAACGCCCTGCTCGATACCATCATCAGCAAAAAACTGCTGAAAGCACAGGCCGTTTGTGGCTTGTTCCCGGCCAATGCTGTGGGTGACGATATTGAGGTTTACATGGATGATTCCCGTACGGAAGTAAAAACCGTCCTCAGAACACTTCGCCAGCAGACACAAAAGAGGAAGGGACAAACCAACCGTGCTCTGTCTGATTTCATTGCCCCTAAAGAAACGGGCATCAAGGATTATATCGGCGGTTTTGCCGTAACAACGGGAATAGGCATTGAAAGCATCCTAGAACAGTTTGAAAAAGAGCATGATGATTATAACAGCATCATGACCAAAGCATTGGCCGACAGGCTGGCCGAGGCCTTCGCAGAGTTGATGCACAAAAAAGTGCGCCGGGAAATATGGGGCTATGCCCCCGATGAAGGCTTTACCAACGAAGACCTGATCAAAGAAAAATACACAGGCATACGCCCGGCCCCAGGGTACCCCGCCAACCCTGACCATACCGAAAAGCGCGTATTATTTGATTTGCTGGAAGTAGAGCAAAATACGGGGATCAGCCTCACCGAGAGTTTTGCCATGTACCCGGCCTCTTCGGTAAGCGGCCTGTATTTCTCCCATCCTGAATCCGATTACTTCGCTCTCGGAAAGATCGGCCAGGACCAAATCAAAGAATACGCCGAAAGAAAGGGGATGAGCGTTCAGGAAGTCGAAAGGTGGCTAAGCCCAAACTTGAACTACGAACCCAATAAAGACGCGGTAGCCTCTTAAGGTTGCCGCTCTATTTACAGGGCCTGCTCAAGACGGCATCTGGTATCAGCAAGTCATGCAATTGGGTGATATTCTTTTATGTTTGTGATTATAAAACAACTGATAAGGGATAAATATATCCTGTTTTAGCTATTCATCAATTTTCCAACCCAAAAGATGTGGTAAATCAAAAGAACAATACGCCCCAAATCTCATCCTTACCACACGCTGCGTGAAAGCGAGGGAGGTAGCAGATGGAGCAAGATGGATGCTCCGTGAAGTGTCCTCGCTTCACGGAAGAACAACGGCCCGGGGCGGTGAAATAAAACAAGAACGGCAACAAGAAGCAGACTGTTGACTGACGGGCACAGCTGTTGGTAACCAAGGGTGCATTATAAGGGCAGGGCTTGCGGGTGCAAGTTCATTAAGCGTGGACGCTTAATGGAGCGGTGTAGTGCCACATCACGGTGCCATGTCTTCAACTTCAGTTGAGATGACCATCATCATGATAAGTTGCTGATATATATCCTAACCTAATTCGGCCCCGGCAATGGCATATTGGGGAACCGTATTTCCAGGATGCTTTAAATCCCCCAGATACATCCTGACATAGGGGCGCTGTGTTTTGAAACCCAGTGATCCGATGAAATCAAGCCATTGAATATTTTCAGTAAAAACATCCATAATGACCCGTTTGCCGGAACAAGACGCCAATGCGGTTGATAGCAGATCTTTGGCATCATCGGTATTTTCAGCTATGACAGGGCCTATTTGCTCAAAATTGCTTCCGGACCGGCCAAAACAGTAGCCTGTTATCCGGCCGCCTTTTTTCAAGTAATAAGCGTATTCGGGAGATATGTTATGCAAGTACTGCAGAACGGAGCCCCGGCCTGCGCCAAAAATGGGCGTGTCTGTATCAATTATTTCATTCATGATACGTTCGGTGACAGGGCTGCACTGCTGAGAGGGTTCCGGCAAGGGCTCCGGTTGTTCCAGCCGTTCATACCTCATTAGGTTTCTTTCTGCTACAAACCCCATTGTTTTGTACAGCTTTTCTCCTTGCGGAGTAGCATCTAACCTCACGGTGCCTTTTTCACGGGCATATGCAATAGCCTCGTTGAGCAAGACGGTCCCAACCCCCTTGCCCCGGAAGGCAGGATCTACCAGGACCATACCTATCCAGCTAAACCTGTCCTGATAGGTAATCGTGGTTGCGGTCCCTGCTTCCTTGCCATTACAAGTAGCAACAAAATTCCCCTTACCTCCGGTATTGATCAGGAATTCCCAATCGGACGGTAACTGGTTCCATCCGGCAATAGTTTTCAATTCCATAGCTAAGGGCATATCCTTTAGCGTTAAAGGGCGAAGCTGTATATTAGCAGAACTGCTGTTTTGGCCTTCTGTCATATTATTCCCCGGATAATAAATCTATAACTGCACCGCTCATGGCCTTTATGCCTGTTTTTAGCGTCGGCTCAAGGTCAGGCAAATATTTACTGGAATGGGTGGTAGGTATTTCCAGCTCTCCCTTTTCGCCTGCTTCCATATTTTCAGGACTTATAGATCCTATTCCGAAAAGTATTCCAGGTATATCCGGCCTGGCGTGATTGTATTCCCCAAAGTCCTCACCGTACATGGTGGGCTGTGCTTCATAAAAATTTTCCTCCCCCAATAGCCTTTCGAATGAATCGCGAACTTTCTCACCCATTTCAGGATCGTTGTAAACCGATGATACACGAGTGTCATCATTGAGCACCAGTTGAGGCCAGTCTTCCTCGGGAAGGCCTGCAGCCATTCCGGCCCCTTTAGCTTTTTCTTCTATTCGTTCGAAGAGCAAATCACGGGTTGCATCGGTATGGACGTTTAATGATACCTGCAGGGTAACTTCATTGGGTATAATATTGGGGCTGGAGCCACCTCGTATAGAGCCTATGGATATATTAGCAAGATCATGGGGGGATATCTCCCTGCTGATAATGGTTTGAAGGTCAAGAACAAGTTGAGAAGCCAGCACCACAGGGTCCACGGTTGCATCAGGGTAGGCCCCGTGTCCGCCTCTGCCTTTCACGATAATCTCACCCATCTCCACATTAGCGTAAGCAAGTCCCGGTGAAAACCCCACTTTGCCTGTTTCCACCGCTGAATTAACATGAAGCGCCAGCATGTAATCGGGCTCAGGGAACCTTTCAAACAAGCCATCCTGGATCATTGCCCTTGCACCTGATAATAGCTCTTCGGCCGGCTGGCCTATAAATACCAGCGTACCCTGCCATTGGTCCTTTTCATGAAGGAGTACCCTTGCTGTTCCAATCATTGCTGCCATATGCAGATCATGTCCGCAAGCATGCATTACGTTTGTTTCTTCACCATCAATGTTTTTCGCGATTTGCTTGCTGGCAAAAGGGGCGTTCGTTTCCTCTTTCATCGGAAGGGCATCCATATCGCTGCGCACCAGGATAACAGGCCCATCCCCATTCTCCAGAACACCTACAATGCCATGTCCACCGACATTCCGGGTTACGGTAAAGCCCAGTTGTTCCAGTTCTGCGGCAAGCTTTCCGGATGTACTTTCTTCCTGTAACGATAGTTCAGGATGTTCATGGAAGTGTTTATATAAGTCCTCCAGGTAATCATAATTATCATCGATGATATTTTCTACAGCATCTGACTGTCCAAAAGTTGTACTGTATAAAATTGCCGTAAATGTTAGAACTAAAGCGCTAAATTTAAGTTTCATAGTTTTTGTTCAATATTTTGGATTTGTTTGAACCGATGCTAAATAATTGCAAATATTATAAGGAAATAATATCCGGTAAAAAACTGGGGAAATGCTTTCATATTTGATATTATAAGATTTTCACGTGCCGCACACCTGTTGTTATGATCTCCTTGTTGTTTTAAACGACTTGTCACGGGTAATTTGTTTCAGGATCCTGAAGCGTTGCCCCGTGTTGTTGCTTCAGCTTCGGAGCGAGGTTATTATTTGCTGAATGCTATATATAGCGGTTTATCAAATACTCCAGATATTCCTGTCTTCCGCTTATCTGGTCAGGCTCCCCGCTTTCGATGGCAAATGTTCTAAGATCTTCCAGCGACAGATTCCCTTTTTCAAATTCTTTTCCTTTTCCTGTATCAAAAGAAGAATATCGCTCCTCACGGACCTTCTTGTATTCAGGTCCTTTCAGGATCTTATCCGCTGTGATCAGGGCCCGGGCAAAAATATCCGCACCACCAATATGGGCATAGAAAAGGTCTTTAGGATCGGTAGAGTTCCTTCTGAGTTTGGCATCAAAGTTAATACCGCCTCCTTTTAAGCCTCCCGATTCCAGAAATACCAGCATGGCTTCCACAGACTCATAAATATCGGCCGGGAACTGATCGGTATCCCAGCCGTTCTGATAGTCACCGCGGTTGGCATCTATAGATCCCAGCATACCCGCGTCGGCGGCTACCTGCAGCTCATGCTGAAAAGTATGTCCGGCAAGCGTAGCGTGGTTTACTTCGATATTTAACTTGAAATCATGGAGCAAATCATACTCACGAAGGAAACCAAGCACAGTGGCCGCATCGTAGTCATACTGATGCTTCATTGGCTCCATTGGCTTGGGCTCAAGAAAAAAGGTACCCTTAAAGCCTTGCTTGCGGGCATACTCTTTGGAGGCATGCAGGAATGCCGCGAAATGGTCCCGCTCCCTTTTCATTTGGGTATTTAGCAAGCTCATGTACCCTTCGCGGCCTCCCCAAAACACGTAATTCTCCCCATCGAGGGCTATAGTCGCATCAAGGGCCCCTTTAACCTGGGCAGCGGCATGGGCCAGCACATGGAAATCCGGGTTCGTGGATGCCCCGTTCATATAACGGGGATGAGAAAACAGATTGGCCGTGCCCCAAAGCAGCTTCACGCCACTTTCTTTCTGCTTCTCCTGAGCATACTCCACCATCGTTTGCAGTCTGCCCTCATTTTCCTTTATATCGTTACCATAGTCCACAATATCTATGTCATGGAAGCAGTAATAAGGCATGTTGACTTTTGTGATGAACTCAAAAGCAGCATCCATTTTATCTTTTGCCCTTTCGATGACATCCTTTTTTTCATCCCACGGGAAAAAGTGCGTGCGCGAACCAAAGGGGTCGGCCCCGTCACCTGTAAAAGAATGCCAGTAGGCCACTGCAAAACGCAAATGCTCCTTCAGGGTTTTACCGGCCACTACTCTGTTCTCATCGTACCAACGGTAGGCCAGGGGGTTGTCGGATTCTAAGCCTTCGAATGGAATCTGCCCTACACTTTTAAAAAACTCCTTATCTCCCAATAAAACTTTACTCATGTTATTACAAGTTTATGAATGGTTAAATTAGTTGCTGTTGCAATTGCCTTTCCAGCAGCGCTTTCCATTCCTGGTAAAGGTCTTCATATTCTTCGGTGTATTCAGGCTCTATCAACTGCAGTGGCTTAATGGCAGAGAAGGCTTCCTCTTCGGAAGCAAATGCCTTAGACCCAATGCCGGCCCCAAGGGCCGCGCCTGCACTGCCATCATTGAGGTATAGTTCCACAGGAACGCCTGTGGCGTTGACAAAAGCTTCGGTAAACAGCGGACTTAGGAACAGGTTGGCCTTGCCGGCACGGATCACTGAAAGCTCCATGCCATTTTCCCGCATAATGTCCAGTCCATAGCGGAAGGAAAAAGCGATGCCTTCCTGAACAGCCCTGGAAAGGTGGGCCTGAGTATGCAGGTTCAAGTCAATGTTTTGGAAATGGGCCCCGACAAGCCGGTTGTTCAACATACGTTCAGCGCCATTTCCAAAAGGCAGCACCCTTAAGCCTTCGCTTCCCAAAGAGGCCTTCTGTGCCAGGGCATTCATTTCGGCATAGCTGATATCGTGATCCATCATACTTTTGCTCCAGCGGTTCAGGCTGCCGGCCCCATTGATGCAAAGCAACACCCCGAGGCGCTTGTCGTCATTCGAATAGTTAACATGCGCAAAGGTATTCACCCTGGATTGCGGGTCATATACGAGTTGGTCACTCACCCCGTAAATAACTCCCGAAGTGCCCGCTGTAGCGGCTACCTCACCCGGCTTGAGTACATTAAGGGACAGGGCATTGTTCGGCTGATCGCCCGCTTTATAAGTGACCGGAACTCCTTCCTTCAAACCCAGCTCTCGGGCCACCTCTGCCTTTAACCTCCCATGTTCGGAAAAAACGGGTTTAATTTCCGGAATAAGGGATTTGTCGAACTTGAAGTAGTTAAGCACATCTTCAGAAAGCTTGTCTTCTTTGAAATCCCAGAAAACGCCCTCCGAAAGCGCCGAAATACTGGTGGTAATTTCACCCGTGAGCTTCATGGCCACAAAATCTCCCGGCAGCATTACCTTATGGATCCTAGCATACACTTCAGGCTCATTTTCCTTTACCCAGGCGAGTTTGGATGCGGTGAAGTTACCGGGAGAATTCAGCAGACAAGACAGGCATCTTTCTTCTCCTATGGCCTTGAATGCTTTGTTCCCAATTTCCACCGCACGGCTATCACACCAAATAATAGAATTTCGCAAAACCTTTTGGTCCTGGTCCACGGCCACCAGTCCATGCATCTGGTAAGCAATCCCTATGGCCCCTATCTCGGCAGCATTGAACCCGCCTTTCGATTGTAGCCGACCGATAGCCTCACGGATATGTTCCCACCACATTTCAGGGGATTGCTCCGCCCAGCCGGGCCGTGGTGTTAAAATAGGAGACTCCGTATCCGGGTACTGAGCTGAAGCAAGGCCCTGCTGCGAACCTGCATCCACCACAGAGACTTTTATGGAAGATGTGCCGATATCAATACCAAGTAAGAGCATATGATTTGTCTTCAGGTTAGGTCCCTAAATATTTCAGGCTATGCCTGTTATGGTTTAGTTTAAACAATTTTCTTTGCTATTCCACTTAAAATATCCCCGGATAAAAAGAATGAAGGAAAATAGATGCTTTTTACTTTTCTATTCCGAATATCTGAGCCCCTTGAAATGAAGCTTTTATAGATCAAACCGTTAGGACAAATACATGCTATAATGGTAATTATGCTTCAGGTGAAAACGGGGCGGTTTTGAATAAAAACCCTTAAATATTTAGACGCAACGTTGGATCAGCAACTTTCGTAAGTATCGTTTGTATAGATAAAAACCATAAGACAGAACCACCTCTTAGCCTAATTTAGAATTAGTCTACATAGATTTTGGAAAGAAGAAAAACTATTTATAGCTTATGTAGACCAATTCTAAATTAAACTTTACAAATCATATTAAGAATGAAAAACTTTTATACTGATAAATTATTAATGTTGACTTTAGCCGCTATCATTACGGTATCTTGTGATAACAGTGTAAGTAATGATGATACTGTTGATCTGAATGAACCTGCCTCCTACACGTTTACGCGTGACGGCGATAGCACCGTTTCCTACAGCGGCCAAACAACTCGTATTAAAATGGCTGATGAGCTCTTCGTCAGCATGTTAGAATTTGACAATGCCACCGAAGAATCATTATTGGAGATGTATCGTAATCAAACTGAAGATGGCGGGAATACGGACCCATATTCTGACGCAGGTCTTAACGCGGCAGACAAAAATATTAAAAGCAAGGTAGCCGCTTCCTCCGACTATTTTTCAGCCAACGCCTCTCTCAGTGCTGATATAAAAAATGATTTTGAAACCTGGATCAAAGCTCAGGTGAATGAAGTTTTCCCAAACCAGAATGAACTTGCTGAGCCGGGCAAAGCAGGCCAGATTGCCGATGGTTCCAATACACGATATATAAGTGGAGAAGGCCTCGAATATGATCAATTGCTTAATAAAAGCCTGATTGGGGCTCTGATGGCTGATCAGATATTAAATAACTACCTCAGCGAAAGCGTATTGGACGCAGGTTCCAATCGTGAAGACAATGCCGCCGGCCAAACCGAAGACGGCGCTGATTACACCACCATGGAACACAAGTGGGATGAGGCTTACGGATATATTTACGGGACATCCGCTGACCCCGAAAACCCTAACGCTACCATTGGCCAGGATGATCGTTTCCTAAACAAATATACCGGGCAGGTAAGTGAAGATGAGGATTTCTCTAGTATCGCCGATGATATTTATAATGCTTTTAAAAAAGGCCGTGCCGCTATTGTAGCCGGAGAATATGAAGTGCGCGATGAGCAAGTCAGCATCATACGTGAAAGCATTTCTACCGTAATCGCTGTTCGAGGAGTCTATTATTTACAAGCCGGTAAAAAAATGATCGGAGACGAGAACTACGGTTCAGCCTTCCATACTTTGTCTGAAGGATTTGGGTTTATCTATAGCCTGCAATTCACCCGGATACCAGAAACCGACCAGCCTTATTTGACGCATGATGAAGTTAAGGGTTTATTGGATGATCTTCTTGGAGACGGGGATCATGGGTTGTGGGACCTAACTCCTGAAACATTAGATTCTATTTCTGATGAAATTGCATCCCGTTTCGACTTCACTGTTGAGCAAGCGGCTTCTAATTAAACGATCTCACTATGATTTGCCGGTTGCCATCCCTTTCAGGTAACCGGCATTTCTTCATTTTCAGGCTATTGGATACACCTCGACCATGAGAATATCATACTACTTACTATTTTTTATTTTAATATCCCTATCCGGCTATTCCTGTACCGAAGACGAGCCCACGGGTCCGGACAGTTCTGATTTTGATCGGCAAGCCATGTTGAAAAACTGGGCTGATCATATCATTATTCCCGCTTTTGCGTCTTTTGCCGTATATACGGACGAACTGAATGCTGTTGGCGAAAGTTTTTCATCCGATCCTACACTTCAAGGCCTGGAGGACCTACGGGAGGCTTGGGAGGAAGCTTATCTGGCTTTTCAGCATGTTTCCATGTTTGAAATGGGAAATGCGATGGATTTTCGAAACTATTTGAATATTTATCCTACATGCATCTCCGAAATTAATATAAATCGTTCTTCTGAGGAAAAATGTATTCCTGAGATTCAGGACAATATTGAACAAGGTTCTTACAACCTGGCACTACCAGAACAAATAGACGCTCAAGGTTTTCCCGCACTGGATTACCTGCTGTATGGACTTGCTGAATCCGATGATGACCTTCTTGAGTATTATACAACTCATGAACATGCAGGGGCTTATCGAACCTATATTACCGATCTGACGGCAAGGATTGATTTCCTTACCGGCTCGGTATCCAGTTACTGGCAAAATGAGTACCGTGATGATTTTGTGCAGAATACAGGCAATGGAGCCAATGCATCGGTAGATATGATGGTCAACGACTATATCCTTTATTATGAAAAAGCACTTAGGGCCGGGAAAGTAGGCATTCCTGCGGGTGTGTTTTCGGGAACACCTTTGAGTACCCATGTGGAAGCCTATTACCGGAAAGATTTTTCTAAAGAACTGTTACTGGAAGCTCTGGGTGCTGCCCAAGATTTCTTTAACGGTAAGCATTTTAATTCGGATGAAACCGGTGAGAGCCTGAACAGCTATCTGGATTTCTTGAATACCATTAAAGAAGGCCCCGATTTGAGCAGCCTGATCAACAATCAGTTTGAGACCGCACGGAATGAGATTCAGGCCCTGGACGACAACCTGGCAGAACAGGTTGAGAGTAATAATTCCCAAATGCTCTCTGCTTATGATAAGCTTCAATTAAATGTGGTATATATGAAAGTTGACATGCTTCAGGCATTGGACATCAACGTTGATTATATAGACGCTGACGGTGATTAAGCATTGGACGGTAAGCTTATAAAATCATATTTTCAAAAGGAATCGGATGCCGCTCCATTAGCGGTATTCCGGATCTTATTTGGAATACTGATGCTGTACAGCATGATTCGTTTTGCAGCTAACGGATGGATCCAAAAACTATACCTCGAGCCTGCCTTCTTTTTTCCCTATTACGGTTTTGAATGGATAAAACCCCTGGGTGATTTTACGTACCTGCTCTTTATTCTTTGCGGGGTTTCCTCCATTATGGTGTCCATTGGATATAAATACCGGTTGGGCATTATACTTTTCTTTCTCAGCTTTACTTACATCGAGCTGATGGATAAAACCACCTATCTGAACCATTATTACTTCATCAGCATACTTAGCTTTTTGATGATCTTTCTGCCGGCCAATACTTATTTTTCGGTAGATGCACATAACAATGATGATCTGCGCTCACAGCGGATTCCGTCCTGGACGATCGATGCTATCAAACTATTGCTTTTTATTGTTTATGTTTATGCCGGCATATCCAAATTAAATTCGGACTGGCTACTGGAGGCGATGCCGTTAAAGATATGGTTGCCGTCTAACTACGCTATTCCCATTCTTGGTGATCTGCTTCAAAAGGAATGGGCGCATTACTTCTTTAGCTGGTCAGGTGCTTTTTATGACCTCACTATTCCTTTCCTTCTATTGATACGCAGGACCCGGCTGTTTGCATTCTCACTGGTGGTGGCGTTTCACCTGCTTACCGCCATGCTCTTTCCTATAGGAATGTTCCCTTACATCATGATCGCGAGCGCGTTTATCTTCTTTGGCCCTTCTTTTCACCATAAGGTCCTGAAAAAAATATCCCGTCTGATCAAGATAAACAAAAGCCGCTTTGACAATGCTAAAACCTATCGGTTTTCAAGTGCCGCTTTTAAAAAGGGTTCCATTGGCGTTGTAGGTATTTTTTTTATCATTCAACTATTGTTCCCTCTTCGTTATGCTCTTTATCCGGGAGAGCTGTTTTGGACGGAGGAAGGCTATCGCTTTTCATGGCGTGTCATGCTGATGGAGAAAGCCGGGTATGCCAATTTCAGGATAGAAGATCCGGATACCGACCAGCGGTTTTATGTTGATAATTCCGAGTTTTTAACACGCTTTCAGGAAAAGCAGATGTCCACCCAACCTGATTTTATTTTAGAATTTGCCCATCACCTTGAAGATCATTATAAAACGCAAGGCATTCGCGCCCCTGAAATCTATGTAGAAAGTTATGTGGCCCTGAATGGCCGCAGAAGCCGCCCTTATATCGACCCTAAGGTTGATTTGACTTCCATAGATATTTCCTTAACCCCAAAAACCTGGATTTTACCTTTTGATGATTCTATTAAAGGATTTTAGCCTGCTTATTATATTATGCCTGTTTACTTTGGAGGCTTCGGCCCAACACACCATATCAGGCTTTATTACGGATGATAAAACAATGGAACCACTTGACGGGGTCCGGATTTATCATACGGAAGATATGAGCAAATCTTACCTGTCGGATGAAAATGGATATTTTGAAATTAATAAGACACCCAACGGTAGCTATAGTTTTTCCTTTTTTCTATTGGGTTATGAAGTTATTAACCAGCACATAGCTGTAAAGGGCGAGGATACAGAATTTCATGTCACCCTGGAAAAAATTTCGAGAGAATTTTCTGAACTTACCCTAACCGAACAGCGCGAAAATACATTTACTGTTAAACGGATGCGCGAAGTAGAAGATATCGCTATCTATGCCGGCAAAAAAAACGAGGTTGTATTATTAGATCAAATGCTTGTTAATGCAGCCTCTAATAACGCCCGTCAGATCTATAGTCAGGTAGCCGGATTAAATATTTATGAATCCAGCGAAGCCGGGTTGCAATTGAACATCGGGGGGCGCGGCCTCGATCCTAACCGTACCTCTCATTTTAACACTCGTCAAAATGGTTATGACATTAGTGCGGATGTGCTTGGTTATCCGGAAAGCTACTATACCCCACCGGCCGAAGGTTTACAAGAAATTCAGGTAATTCGTGGTGCGGCTTCCTTGCAGTACGGCACTCAATTTGGAGGGCTGGTTAACTTTAAAATGAAAACTCCTGACAGAACCAGGAAAATAGATTGGACATCACGGCAAACTACAGGATCTGATAATCTGTTTACCTCTTTCAACAGCTTAAGTGGAGCGGCCGGTAATTTAGGATACTACGGTTACTTTAATTATAAGCAGGGAGATGGATCCCGCCCAAACTCGGAATACGATTCAAAAAATATTTACACCCATCTGGATTATCAATTCCGGGACAGAACATCATTGGCCCTGGAATTCACCTATTTGAATTACCTTGCCCAACAGCCAGGCGGACTTACTGATGCTCAATTTTACCAGGATCCCACCTTCAGTAATCGCAGTCGTAACTGGTTTAAGGTAGATTGGAAGCTGGCTGCTTTGAAGCTGAAGCATAAGTTTTCTGATCAAATAGAACTAGGAGTTAATGTTTTTGGTTTAGACGCCTCCCGTGAAACCGTCGGCTTCCGGACCAATCGGGTTTCCCAACAGGATGAACAGGATGCGCCACGCGATCTTATTTTTGGAGACTTCAATAATTGGGGAGCAGAAGGCAAATTGTTAAGCCGCTATACATTGGCCGGCAAAAATTCCGTATTTCTGATTGGCACCAAATACTATCAATCCCGTAATACCTCTGTTCAAGGTCCCGGTACGGCCAGCAGTGACCCGGATTTTCGCCTCGCCTCCGAACAATTTCCTTTCTATCCAAACCAATCCAATTTTGTATTCCCAAACAAGAATTTAGCAGCATTTGGGGAGAATATTTTTTATTTGGCCGATAATTTATCCATTACTCCCGGTTTTCGGTTTGAGTATATCAAAACCCAAAGCGAAGGAACTTATAAACTCATCAATTTTGATTTGGCCGGCAATCCTATCCAGGATGAGACCTTCGAAGACAACCGGAGTTTTGACCGGCAATTTGTTCTTTTCGGTTTAGGGTTGAGTTATCTTCCGAAACCAACTATCGAATTGTATGGAAATCTCTCTCAAAACTACCGCTCAGTAACGTTTAATGATATTCGGGTTGTCAACCCTTCATTCCAGGTAGATCAAAACATATCTGATGAAAAAGGTTTTACCAGCGATTTTGGTGTTCGCGGCAATATTGGAAATCTCTTGCTATATGATCTCGGCGGCTTTGGGTTATTCTACGATGACCGATTAGGTGAAGTTCTTCGTGCCGAACTTCGTCAAAATACTGATGGCGAGATGATAGAAACGGGGCGGGTTGTTCGCTTTCGGGGTAATATTGGCCAGGCTTTTACTTATGGTTTAGAAAGCCTTTTTAATTTTAATATGGCAAAGGCATTTCATAAAGACAAAGATCTTAAGTTAAATCTGTTCTTGAATACAGCTGTAACGGACTCAAAATATATCGAGTCTGAGATTCCAGGTATTGAGGGCAATCAGGTGGAATTTATTCCCTTGGTTAATTTGAAAAGTGGTATTAATTTTGGTTATAATGATTGGTCAGGATCGCTGCAGTACACTTATCTCTCAAGACAATTTACCGATGCTTCTAATGCTCTCCAAAATAAGAAAGATAATCAAAGTGGCATAAAGGGTGAGATCCCTGCTTATGAAATTTTAGACCTTGCTCTCTCTTATACCTATAAAATGGTTAAGCTGGAATCTGGAGTTAACAATCTGTTAAACAAACAGTATTTTACTCAGCGCGCTACGGGCTATCCTGGTCCGGGCATCATTCCTGCCCTCCCCAGAACAATTTATGTAACCCTTCAGTTGAAGCTGGGGGTATAACCCTGCATGATTTATCGGTTGGTCGTAATTAAAAAAAAGAAAATTACTCCACCAATCCCCACAAATTTAGGTCACTATGGCAGTTTTATCATTCGTTGCAGGATTAGCCTTTCTAATTATTGGTGCGGAAGCTTTAGTTCGGGGAGCAAGCCGCCTGGCTGTAGTTCTGGGCATATCACCATTGATCATTGGCCTGACTGTCGTAGCTTTTGCCACCAGTTCACCTGAACTCGCAGTAAGTATTAAAGCCGCACTGAACAGCCAGGCAAATATTGCCCTGGGCAATGTAGTTGGAAGTAATATATTCAATGTCCTTTTTATTCTTGGGCTATCAGCCTTGATCGCACCTCTAATAATTTCGCAACAGTTGCTGCGATTCGATATTCCTTTGATGATAGCACTCTCGATTGGTATTCTGATCCTTTCATTGGACGAGAAATTGAGTAGTGCTGATGGGCTTCTGCTGGTCACTGGGCTAGTTATTTATATTTGTTTTTTAATCTATCAAAGCCTTAGAGGCAATCTTGAGGTGAAAAAACAACCTGCTAAGGAAGTAGGTATTGAGAGATCTTCAAAAAGTATCTGGATGAAAAATACAGGCTTGGTCATTGGCGGTCTCACTCTGTTAGTGCTGGGCTCGCGCATGCTCGTCAATGCATCAGTGTCCTTTGCCTATTATTTGGGGGTCAGTGAACTGATTGTTGGATTGACGATTATCGCTGTTGGTACATCTTTGCCTGAAGTAGTCACTTCACTAACCGCCGTTTATCGCGGAGAACGCGATGTTGCTGTTGGTAATGTTGTCGGTAGCAACATCTTCAATATTTTGGGGGTGCTTGGGTTGACAAGTATAGTTGCACCAACAGGTATTGAAGTTTCAGCGGTTGTCATAGGATTTGATTTACCTGTTATGATTGCTGTGGCAATGGCATGCCTCCCGATATTTTTTACAGGGGGTGTGATTAGCCGAAAGGAAGGTGCGTTATTACTGGGATACTACATATCCTATACGTTGTATTTAATCTTGGCTGCATCTCACCATGATGCTTTGCCAAAGTTCAATGTAATTATGTTGTATTTTGTGATTCCGCTAACGGTAATTACTCTGATTACTGTCGCATTACGAGAAATGCATAGCAGGAGAAAGAGATTCTCGAAATGATCCCAGATACAAAAATCTAAAGCAGTAGTTTTATTTATGATTATGGTGGCATATCCCATTGACGATGCCAAAGTCGTAGAGTAGATACGCACTTACCCTGTTCTCCGTTAATATATGTAAATTAATCATCTTGAAATTTGTATCTTTGTCACTGTGAATAAATTAGGCGAAATAGAAATCAAAGTAACCGGAAGGTCTGGAAACGAGGAACTGGCCCCAAAGAACTATGATATTAAGCATATTGCAGCCTTATTGCTTAATGTCGAGGATTTGTTGCATCCAACCTCTAAAAAAGATCGTCCTTTAATTACCTATGATATTCAGGAGGGGTCGGTAAAACATATTTTCAAAACATCGTTGCAAGCTGTTATTGGTTTCAGTGCTATACTGGGTCAAGTTCAGGAAAATCAAACCATAGATTTCTTAGAAATTAAGACGGCAAGAGCCTTAGAAGATATCCAAAATCTTTCTCTTGAAAAATATTATACCTTTGAGATTAAAACATCCTCAAAAGAAGAGTCAGAGCTTATCATATCCCCTGAAACGCATTTTTTTAGAACAGAAAATGTCTGGGTTGACGCTGAGTTTTACTTTTATGGTGTTTTGAAAGATGCCGGCGGGAAAAATAAAGCCAATATTCATTTAGACACCGATGATTTTGGATACATAGCTATCGAAACGGGCATAAACTTCCTGGAAGGCCAAAAAGAGAATCTTTTATATAAGAAGTATGGCGTGAGGGCAAAGGGTAAACAAAATTCCGAAACCGGAGAAGTAGATACTAAGTCTTTAAGTCTTATCCAACTTATTGACTACACTCCGACTTATGATGAAGATTACCTGAATTCACTAATCAGAAAGGCCAAAAAGAACTGGAAGGGCATTGATCCCGATGAATGGCTTTCTGGTGTAAGAGGAGACTATGAAGCATAGTGTACTCCTGGATACTAGCTTTTTTATACGATTGCTGAATGATGAAGATCCGCTTCATGAAAATGCGAAAGGTTATTTTAAATACTTTCTTGAAAATGAAATCAGTTTAAAGACATCAACTATTTCTATTGCAGAGTACTGCGTTGGTGGTGAATTATTGGATTTACCTTTAGAAAAGATTCAGATTATTCCCTTTAATCTGGATCACGCTCAAAAAACAGGAGACTTTGCTGCCGTTATTTTCGAAGCCAATAAGATTGCCTTAAAGAAATTGTCCCCCAGAGCAATTATACCGAATGATTCCAAGCTATTCGCACAGGCACACCTGGACCGCAGCATTACTCATTTCGTAACATCTGATGCAAGAAGTCAACAAACTATCCGTGCTTTAAAAACTGAAAAGCCAACTTTTAAAATTTTAGATATTCGTACGCCTTATCACGAATATTTTGGTTTGTTGGATTTGTGATCTAATAATAATAGCCGACCATGCTTAACCAGATTGAACAGCTTGAAGAGGGAAAGCGAAAATTCGATGTCGGTCACTTTGACTAGTCATTATTGACGAAGCTCACAGGAGTGCCTATAACAAGTACAAAGCCATTTTTGCGAACAACTCAAAGGACAGATATTTTGCAGATGGGCAACCTGCTATTCGCTAATAGTAAAACAAAATCAAAGAATTGCACCAAAGTGACCCGACCAGGACTCGAACCTGGATCTAAAGCTTAGGAGGCTATCGTTCTGTCCTGTTGAACTATCGGGCCAAGGCTAATAAGGTACAAAGTTGACAGGTAAAAGTCAGGGCTAGTATTTGCGCATTTTTTTTTCAACTTTTACTGTGTCTTACTCGTGTAAATCAATATATTTTGCGTAGCACTAGTTCACTTAAATGATGACAGTCTGCTTATTGCCGCTGACTATGGATAGTCTCTTTTGATACCAGAACTTAAGCACCAGGTAACCCTCCAATTCAGGTGATTTTTCGGCCGGTATCCGGTACAGGATTTACATCATTTTGATTAATCATGCAAATAACCGCGTTCTGTAGCATAATCCAGCATTCTTGCCCTCAATAGTTTGCGGCCCCGATGCAAACGGGACCTCACAGTACCAATAGGTACATCCAGCATATTGGCAATTTCTTCGTAGGAGAATTCTTCAATATCCGACAGCAAAACCACAATACGAAAATCCTCAGGCAGCTTTTCCAGGGCATCGGTGATATCATCATCCAATAGCTCTCCGAACATCGTATTTTGAAGATCGGTGCTGTTAGATTGTTCGCTTCTTACCGATTCATAATAAGGGGCAATATCGTTGTAATCTACTTTATAAGGTTGCTTGGATTGCTTTCTAAAATCGTTTATAAACGAATTCTTCAGGATGCGGAAAAGCCAGGCTTTGGCATTGGTTCCCTGTTCATAGCTGCTAAAGAAACGAAATGCCTTCACGATGCTTTCCTGGACAAGATCTTCAGCATCATCAGGATTGGCTGTAAGGCGCAAAGCGAAATTATACATTGCATCCAGGTACGGAATAATTTCAGTTTCAAACTCCTTTTGCTTTCGGACGTCATCAGCTGTCAAATCATTCATACTGTTCCTTTCTATCTTTTTTATCAGAGGAGAGATTGTGGTTTTCATCGGCGTATCTTGTCTAAGAGGTCATTTAGATCGGCCGCTTCCTGGTCAGAGAGATTGCCCAAAAGGTTATCCATTTTATCGGAATAGCCATCAAGATTAGCCAGTAAAGCCATCCCTTTTTCTGTGATATAGATATTCACACATCGGCGGTCATTTGCACAATTCTCCCGTGTTGCCAAACCCTCTTTTATCAGGCGATCCACAATTCGTGTAACGTCGGAGTTCTTGTCTAGCATCCGATCCCGTATCATCCCATTGGTTGACCTGTTCGGGTGTTGACCCCTTAATATCTTTAGGATGTTGTATTGCTGCAGTGTTAAGTTATGGGCGTGGAGAAACTTTTGCAGGCTCGCAGAAATATAGTTATACGTGAAAATAAGATTTATTATTCCCTTCTCATGATCATTCTTGAAGGTTTTTTGTTTTATTTCATCTTCCAGGCTCATAGTACTTTTATTAATAGTTCATATATAAGTTGAAATCTTACAAAATATGTTGCAACATATAATGTTTAAACATATAAAGAATGGGACTGATTTGCAACACTAAACACGTTTCAAGCTGAGCTACCTCAGCACAAGGATCAATCACTCTGCAATTCCGGTTAAATATTACAAATTTAGGTGTACTTTCATCAAAAACCGTCACTTAAAGTGTTCGATGTGCATTCGGTAATAGTTATTTACATCCACTAAAGATTTCTTCATAATTTGCGTTATAGGTGCTAATTTGGGACCACACCTACATCTTACCCCCGTGAGAAAAATTATTCATATCGATATGGATGCATTTTTTGCATCTGTAGAGCAGCGTGACCATCCTGAACTCAGGGGAAAGCCCATTGTGGTTGGCGGGAAACCGGAGGGCAGAGGAGTAGTTGCAGCCGCAAGTTATGAAGCCCGAAAGTTCGGCATCCATTCCGCTATGCCTGCCGCCCGGGTCATGAGGCTTTGCCCACAGGCAATATTTGTCAAACCGCGCTTCAATGTGTACAAAGAAGTTTCCGTACAAATTCGGGACATATTCCTGGATTATACCTCGCTTGTAGAGCCGCTTTCACTGGATGAAGCTTATCTGGATGTGACAGATAATAATATGGATAATCCATCAGCCACACTAATTGCCAGGGATATCAGGCAGAAAATCAAAGATAAAACCAACCTCACAGCATCAGCCGGGATAGCTACTAACAAGTTTCTGGCTAAAATGGCATCGAATATAAATAAGCCTGACGGCATCACTGTAATTACGCCGGAAGAAGCTCAGGGGTTTATTGAGCAATTACCCATTGGTAAGTTTTATGGTATCGGTAAGGCCACAGAAGCAAAAATGCATAATCTGGGTATTAAAACCGGAGCTGATCTAAAGGCTTGGTCAAAAATGGACTTACAGCAAAGTTTTGGCAAGGTATCCGCTTTTTACTACAACATCACCCGGGGAATTGATGACAGAGAAGTGAAGCCCAATAGAATCCGGAAATCTGTAGGGGCTGAAAATACATTTGCCGAGGACATCAACGATTTTGAGGAAATAATCATCCGAATGCATGAAATAGCTGAGAAGGTCTCTTTAAGGATGATCAAGGCGGAAGCGAGCGGGAAAACTATTACACTTAAAGTACGTTACGATAACTTTGACAGCGTTACCCGAAGCGCCACCATTCAGGATTTTGTAAACGATCCGGCAACGCTCCTGCAACTTGCCAGTGAGTTGCTGAAGGAAACCGAGGCCGGTGAAAGAAAGGTAAGGCTACTCGGTATATCCGTCTCAAACCTTAACCTGAATGTAGATAAAACGCCCGGTCTTCAGCTGAGTTTTGATTTCAAACAAGACGTAAACAACCTGTTGTAAAAAGTATTTAGGATTATAGAAGTCCTGCAAAATGCTTATTTTAAGCTCAATAAATTAAATTTTTTTAAATTTTTCATGATTAAAGAAAAAGAGAACAAAATAAATCAAGAGGTAGAAGTTTTGCCGACGGAAGTAGGCGTATTACCATTAAGAGACACGGTAATATATCCAAACACCATGTTTCCGATTTTAGTAGGCCGCCCCAACACACTTGCCGCTGTTAATGATGCAATGAGTGGTAACCGGTATATAATTCTTTGTGCCCAGAAAGATGGCATTGTGGAAGATCCCGGCAAAAATGATATTTACACCACGGGCACTCTGGCCCAGATTGTTCAGGTATTGCGCCTACCTAATGATTTACTGAAAGTTCTTGTAAGCGGTCATACGCCTGCACAAATTACGCGCTTTATTCAGGGTGATCCGTTTATGAAAGCCGAGATCACTCATCTCAATGGTGGAACAGTTAAAGTTGACAGAAAACTGGAAGCTTTAATTCGCAAAACTCGTGAACAGTTTGAGAAATATGTTATGATTAACCAGGACCTGCCTGAGGAGATCCTCCTTAGTTTTGAACAGAATGACGATCCCAGGCATTTGCTGTTTTTTATGGCATCCTATATAGACATGGACATTGATCAAAAGCAGAAGCTGCTTGAACATAAAAGCCTGGCTACCCGCTATAAGAGCCTCCTCACCAGGCTCACTGCGGAGCTTGACCTGCTTGCCGTTTCTACGGAAATCAATGATAAGGTCCAGGATGAGATCCAGGAAACTCAGCGGAAATTCTATATTCAAGAACAGATTAAAGTGTTGCAAGATGAGCTCGATGATGAAGGTGGTTTTTCGAATCCTGAATTGGCTAAAATTAAAAACTCACTTGATGAACTGGAACTTCCGAAACAGGCACTTGAAAAAACAAATGAAGAGCTCGAACGCCTGAGGAAAACTCCGCAGATGTCGCCTGAGTACAGTGTGGCCAGGAATTACCTGGACTGGATTATTGCCATGCCATGGAATAAATATTCTAAAGACAAGCTTGAGATCAAGATTGTTGAAGATGAGCTTAACAGAGATCATTTTGGTCTGGAAAAGCCTAAAGAGCGTATTTTGGAGCATATTGCCGTACTCAATATGGTCAGGGAAATGAAAGGCCAGATACTGTGTTTCGTAGGCCCTCCCGGTACCGGGAAAACATCCCTGGCAAAGTCCATTGCCCAATCTTTGGGTAGAGAAATGGTTCGAATATCTTTAGGCGGCATCAGCGATGAAGCCGAGATTCGCGGCCACAGGAAAACATATATAGGATCTATGCCAGGTAGGATCATCCAATCCATCAAAAAGGCCGGTACCATGAATCCGGTAATTATTCTGGATGAAATAGACAAGCTGGGCAATGATTACCGGGGCGATCCATCGTCTGCTGTACTTGAAGTTCTCGATCCCGAGCAGAACAACTCTTTCAATGATCATTATCTTGATCTGGACTTCGACCTTTCACAGGTCATGTTTATCACCACGGCAAATGTGGCCAGCCAGATTCAGCCACCATTGTTAGACCGCATGGAAATTATTAATCTGCCAGGCTACCTTGAACATGACAAGCTGGAAATCGCCAGGCGTCATTTGCTGCCGAAACAACTGAAAGCCCATGGGCTCACAAAAACAAAAGTGAAGTTTAAGGATGATGCCCTTATGCACATTATTCGCAAGTATACTATGGAGGCTGGCGTTCGTACACTTGAACAGCAGATTGCCGCTGTTTGCCGGAAAGTGGCCAAAAAGATTGTAATTAATAAAGCTATGGGCAAGAAAACATCGCAAATTACGATCAATAAAGAACGGATAGTAGAACTGTTGGGTGTGGAAAAATTCAGGGACCGTGACCTGGATAAAAAGGATAAAATCGGTGCTATAAACGGTTTAGCCTGGACGAGCACCGGTGGAAGTATGCTTCAGATTGAAGTCGCTAAAATGCACGGCAAGAATAAGTTCATCCTGACTGGTCAACTTGGTGATGTAATGAAAGAATCAGCTCAGGCTGCCCTGACATACCTGAGGTCCAATAGCAGCCGTTTTAAATTAGATGATGACTTCTTCGAAAAAAATGAGATCCACATTCATCTTCCAGAAGGGGCCATACCGAAAGATGGCCCGAGTGCCGGTATGGGAATGGCGCTGGCTATGATATCATTGGTTACCAACCGTGAAATACGTTATGATGTCGCTATAACAGGCGAGATCACCCTGAGTGGTGAAGTATATGCCATCGGCGGTTTAAATGAGAAACTGCTGGCAGCACAAAGGAACCAAATAAAAACCGTGCTCATCCCCAAAGACAACGAGCGCGATCTCTCAGAAATCCCCGATAAGGTAAAAAAAGGGTTAACCATTATTCCAGTAAATCATATAGAAGATGCTATCCCTAACGTATTTCGCCGGAAATTACCATAGGGAGCAAAGTGCCTTCTACCATGTGTCTATATACATGCAATCAAATGTCATTCTGAATTAATTCAGGACCTAAAAAATAGTGGGGAGTAAAACACGGGTAAATACGCTCATGACAGGTTTTTGTACAGCATAGGGATCCCTGAGGAAAATCAGGGAAGGCAATGTGGGTCTAAGTATGAGTTCCGTACATAATTATGAGTGAAGAAACAACAAATATCGACTTTGTAATACCACCCGGTCATCACGATAATACCCGGCTGGACAAATATATTACAGGTTTTGTGCAAAATGCAACGAGGGTGAAGGTTCAAGCGGCCATAAAAGAAGGCCATGTGAAGGTGAACCGCAAACTTGAGAAATCATCCTATAAAGTTCAGCCTGGGGATATCATAAAGATTGTTCTCCCAAAGCCGCCCCCACCAGAGGCGAAGGCTGAGGAAATTGAGCTCAATATTATTTACGAAGACGATCATGTGATTGTTGTTGACAAACCGGCGGGCATGGTTGTGCACCCTGCTTTTGGTAACTGGTCAGGTACGCTCGTGAACGCGCTTCTGCACCACACAAAAAATCTCTCTTCTTCAAATGGGCATGATATTCGCCCCGGTATCGTCCATAGACTGGACAAGCTTACCAGTGGATTGTTGGTTGTAGCAAAAAATGATAAAGCCCATACTTTTCTGTCTGAGCAGTTTATAAGCCGGAGGATTAGCCGTACCTATCAGGCAATTGTTTGGGGGACTCCAGAGGAAGCTGAAGGGACATTTACAGGCAATATTGGCCGTTCTAACCGGGACCGAAAAATCATGGCGGTGGTAAATGATGATCAGGGGAAATCCGCGACAACTCATTTCAAGGTGATCGAATATTTTGACCATCTGGGCCTGGTGGAAATAAAGCTGGAGACGGGGCGAACTCATCAAATCAGAGTTCATTTTTCTCATTTTAACCATCCTGTATTTGGAGACACAACATACGGCGGGGATAGTGTTCGTTATGGAGCTAACAGCGGTTCACGAAAAAAGATGTTTGAACATCTGTTCAAAAAACTGAACAGACAATGTTTGCATGCCAAAACGCTGGAGTTTATTCATCCGGAAACACAGAAAATTGTCCGGTTTGAAAGTGAATTACCTGGTGATTTTAATAATGTTCTTGAAAAACTTCGGCGCTTGTGTAAGCCATAGGTAAGTGAGATATTTGTTGTATTATTAATGTTGCATTATTAATTAAGAAGAAAAATAATTGTTCCAACTATGAGTAAAAAAGAAGTAAAAATTACAGTAGAGCTTGATGACGACCAAATTCCAATTAATATAGATTGGGAAGCTGCTGATGCTTTAAGTAAAGATAAAATAGAAAGCTGCCGGGCAATGATCCTGTCCATGTGGGACCATGACAAAAAAGATACTTTGCGACTGGATTTATGGACGCGGGAAATGACCATGGATGAAATGAAGATTTTCTTCTACGAAACTCTTAGCACTATGGCAGACACCCTGGAAAATTCACTCGCTGATAAGCGTATTTCCGGTGATATGAGAGATTTTTGTGCACATTTTGCCGATAAAATGGAAATCGTCACGCAGAAGCCCGAATAAATACTCTTAATGAGAACCAAAAAATATCGAGTCCTTTGTGTTGAAGATAATGCTGATAATCAGGCCCTGCTAAAGTTTTATCTTAAGAAAGAGCCTTATACCCTTACGTTTGCTGACGACGGCTTGCGGGCCATCGAAATGCTTGAGAAGGATTTCGATCTATTCCTTGTGGATATGAACCTGCCCAACGGCATGAGCGGTTATGATGTAGCAAAAGAGATCAGGAAGGATGATCGTCACAAGGCCAAGCCAGTCCTAATCATTACCGCTTTTTCCAGAACGGATATGGATGGTCCGTCACCATCTCTCCATATTGATAAGTTTATCACCAAACCCATCTATAAAAAAGAACTTATCGAGATCCTGAACTCGTTTTTGAAGTAATAGGTCCGAATTCTATTTATACAAAATAGAACCAAAACTGACAGCACTTTCACGTTCAGCCTCATCCCACACCTGATAGGA
>JBBDMV010000009.1:0-42373 GCA_040878115.1 Balneolales bacterium | reverse complement strand
ACATTTTTGACTTCCTTTTTGAGTGAAAAATGTCAACCTATTTCAGGCACTTACATTAATCCACCGTAGAGACGCAAGATTTTGCGTCTCTACATGATGCACCCGCATCACGGAAACCATTCATAAAAATTGATAATCCCATTGCCGTTCTAGCGGATTACATCATTCGCGCACTCTGATAATTCTCCGTCCTTCATGCGTATCCCATTTATCCTGAGATCGCACATAAATGGTATAGGTACCTGTATCCAGGTTATCCGGAAGGATACCTTTCCAAAGGTGGCGTGAGGCATTCGCTCCACCCGGAAGCCGCCAGTTTATGTTTTCCAGTGCTTGCTCATGTTCCCGCATAGCCAGATACAGAGGATCCTCCTGTTCCACACGATTCATAGGCAGCCATGAACCTGATTTCCCAACCCGCATTTCAACGTTGGCATCCGGCAGGGCATTGAATATATTCGCGAAGATGTCCGTAGGAGTATCATCAGATACTGAAATTTCATCCGGCCCGGAAATATGCATCTGGAAATCTGCCGGACGGCGGGCGGCTTTATACTTTAACTTCCAATCGTTGCCGTCTATATCCAAAAAGGCATAACCGGTGGGCGTACCATCCCGCATCATCGAGTGCGGAATACCATATTCATCGGGCGCGCCTGCCCACCAGGCTCCGCAAACCGTCCCCATACTAACCATATGATGAGACTCTTCTCCCGGCCAGTCATCGTCCGCATCAAGAAAATGATGATAATGACGATGCATATGAGCGGCAAGTGAAATGGTGTGGGGTTGAGAGGCCAGAAGCTCAAAAAGCGATTCACGTTCCTCATCATCAGCCCATGGTGTAGAATCCACCCAGGGTATATGCATTAAAAACACGACAAGTTCATCGTCCGGGACATGCTCAAGAAAATTCGCAATAAAATTCATCTGATCTTCACCGAGGCCTGTTCGGTAGTAGCGATCTTCACCATCTATAATCCAGCGTATATTATCAACGGCTACAAAATGAGCTCCGCCCCAGGAGAAAGCAGAATAGGATGGCCCGAACGCGCGGGAATAGGCCCCACGAGCATCACGGTTTTCGTCTGCCGAGAAATCGATATCATGGTTTCCGATAACATGCCGCCAGGGAATGCCTATTTGCCCTACTACTTCCTTTATGGGTTGAAATAAGTCAAGATCATCAAAGACTAAATCACCGAGTGTTGTACCAAAAGCGGCGTCAACTCCGATAAGTTCCTCTACCGTGTCGTGCGCGATATAGTTGACCTCATCAATATCACGAGGCTGGGTATCTCCTAATACCAATACCCGGAAAGAATCGGGTTCTTCTTGTGGTGTAAGAGCAAAATCAACCGATTCTGGCAGGGTACCCGTGGCTTCGAACCCCGGAAAGTCAGAACCGCCAGCGCCATCTTCGGAGTGGATATAATGAAACTGCGGTATATTATTTTCATCCATCTGAGTGGTCCAGCCACTCGGTTTGATTACAGAAAT
This sequence comes from Balneolales bacterium, assembly GCA_040878115.1. Taxonomy (GTDB): domain Bacteria; phylum Bacteroidota; class Rhodothermia; order Balneolales; family Natronogracilivirgulaceae; genus JBBDMU01. Next base: position 40,873 of record JBBDMV010000009.1, on the reverse strand, counting down.
AGTAACATCTTCATCCGCTGGAACTTCATAACTCCCGTCATCGCCTGTAACCACGATATCCCTGCCGTTTGAAATAAGCACGTTGGGTATGCCGGGTTCATTCTGATCATATTGTCCGTTCTCGTTGAAGTCATGGAAAACAAGTCCGGTGACGGACTCTTGTCCCTGGGCCCTAACAGGCATGAAAAACAACAGCGCTAACAGCAATGACATCAGGCTTTCTATTCCCCTGCGATTTCTTTGGCTTTGATAACTCATTATTTTAATCCTCACATTAAACGTTGAACTTTTATTGATAAACACGATTTGTATCTCCTCTGTACAATAATCATATCAGGAGTCATTTCACCCGGTTTCCAGGTAAGAACCTTGCGCAAAGCCTACTCGGGTAATAGAGCAGTTTAATACCTAATTAGCAGCCATTAAATTAAATATATAAAAAGTTCAGAAACAATGAAGGATTCTTAATAAATAAATAATTACCACCTGCTGATGATGACTGGAGATAATTCATTATCGTGCGACTCATGCAATGACAAGATCAGTTAATATTGTATGCAAAGGATAAACTGAATGATCTTCCCGGATTCAAGGCACTGTTCGTAAAATGTTGGTTATTATCTGTTTGATACTGAATAACACTATAATCCAATATATTATTAACAGATAAGGAGGCTGAAAAACCATTCATAAAAGCTTTTCTGATCCTGAGATTTAATTCCGGTACGGGAACCTCTGAGGAAAGCCTTCTATCGCTACCTAACCTCCCATAAACCTCGTAAATATCAGGGGCGGACCCTGAACCGTTTGCAGTAAGTCTGGGACCAAAAGCATTCGCGGAGATCGCGCCCTCCCATCCGGTTCTTTGATTATCATAAACCAACATAAGATTTGCCAGATAAGGCGACTGAAAAGGAAAAGGCCTGAACGATTTAATAGTTGGATCTAAACGTCTTCTTGTTTCGAGCTCATTCTCGCTTAGGTCTACACGAGAGTTTATGTAAGTGAAGTTCGTCGAGAACCTGAAATTCCGCAGAGACGGACTGATAAATTCTAGTTCTTTTCTTAACTCCAATTCAAAACCAAATAATGTTCCACTTTCTGTATTCACATATTGATACTGAGGCTGATCTGTGGCGACATCCAGTTCAAGTACAATGGGTTTCACAAAATCCTTATAGAACGCGCTGATCGCGATCAATTCAGTAGAAGCGGGGAAAATCTCATACCGGATATCCAGGTTTGTAACATTCGTTGTGGAAACAGAAGGGTTTCCCAAAATAGGAAAGCCGCCCAAAAGGTCAAAGGACGCGAAAGGAGCAAGTTCACGCATATTAGGCCTTGCCAATGTTTGGCTTCCGCTTAAACGGAGGTTGGAGGCCTCATTAACGGCATAGATAACGTTAACGGAAGGCAAAACACATCAATGACGTCAATTTCTCCTCCTTCTGCGTTTGTTGCCGCTGACTGTACATCAAAGTTTGTCTGTTCAATCCGTGCTCCGCCAAACAATTTAAATCTGTCGGTAATATCATACTCACCCATGGCATATATAGCGGCAATTTGTTCATACCCTGAGTAGCTGTTTTGCGGCCTTGTTTGATCCCTATAGGTAAGGCCAAGAATAGGGTCCCCGTTTTCATCAACGCCCAGAACGCCGGTATTTTCAGGCGAAAAAAAATCTCCGAAATTGCCGGAAGCCTGCCTGAAGCTCATAAACTCATTGGCACTCGGATCGGTCCCGTTATTTTCTAACTGATACCGGTACTCATTGAAATCCCGATCTTTTCTGGAAAAAGCTCCACCCGCTTTTAGTTTAAACCGGTTTGATATATCGGTTTCGCCGTCAATCTTGAGATTATACTGGGTATCGTCCAGATCTCTAAAGAAATGAAAGGGAAGCTGTACTTCCCGTACAAAAAAATACTGGCCTGAAGGATCAACCGGAGAGCCGATAAACCGGGTATCGGGTTCATATTGATTGGATTCTATATAGTTCGCGGACCATTTAAGATCAACGTTTCCGAGAAAATGCCGTCCTTTTAGCTGATTGTTGAACAACTCCCTCTGCACGTAAGAAATAACACGATTGTTGTACTTACCTGATGATAAAGCACCGGGGTATTCTCCGTTCTTCATATCCAGTACCGATTCTGAAGCACTATTATTAAAGATCGAAGTAAAGGTAAACTCATGATAACTATTCGGTTGAAAGGTAACAGCGCCAAATAGCCCGTTATCTACTTCATCCTTACTCTCGATACCGTTGTTTAATTGAAAGGCCTGCATTCTGCTTTGTGACCCATCAGGAATTCTCGCGCTATAGTTGTTGATCTCCCGTTCATCATGCTGAACAAAGGATTGGGAATAAGATAGCCCAAGGTTGAAACCCACATTACTTTCGCCCAAATTATAGCGATTCCCGAACATCGCGTTCAGACTATGGTCCGGACCCGGAGTTTCGTTGCGCACGGTAAACGATCGGTCTGAAAAGGAACGCATGTTGTTATTAAAATCGTTAAGCTTTTCATCCGTGATGGAATTGTTCCGGATTTGGACCAGATATCTGTTAAGACGGGTCAGATATTCATTATTATTCCAGTTATTTTCCCTTGCTCTTGAACCGTCATCATATCCAAGTTTGCTCCACTGGCTGTCAATCGGGTCACCCAAAAAGTTATCATTAAATGTCGTCTGGTCATTATAATTTATAGTGCTACTTAAGCTGAAATATAGACGGTCCGGCAAAGACTTGGTTGATACATCAACAGCGCCTCCCGTAAAATTTCCGGGTAGATCAGGTGTAAAGGTTTTTTTGACAACAATATTATCAACCATACTGGTAGGGATCAAATCAAGCCCGGCACTGTTTCTATACGGATTTGTGGTTGGCAACGAAATACCATCCATACTGGAGATGCTATAGCGGTCTCCCAGGCCGCGCATCACGATAAATTTACCTTCTTCTACAGAAGCACCCGTTACTTGTCTCATCGATTCCGCGGAATTACTGAAGCCAAAACGGCCCATTTCCTGTGATGAAATCCCATCCTGAAACGACAATGATTTTTTCTGCAATCGAAGTAATGAAACTTCATTGTTGTCAATCCTTCTTGCCGAGATGAAAATTTCCTGGTTATCGGTATCAGGTACCAGAGCAATATCTATTCGCGTGTGGCTGTCTTCTTTAATATCTACATTTACGATCTGCTTTTGATAGTTGATGTAAGAAAATTCCAGGTTGTATGTGCCGGGCCCTAATTCAAGATTGTAGGTACCGGAAATATCTGTTGCCGTTCCCCCGGAAATAGACGGTATGTAGATATTGGCATTAATCAGCTCTTCCCCGGTTTGCTCATCAATGACCACACCGGTTACCGTTCCTTTTTGCGCAAAAATTTGTGAGCTACATAAGAGGAATAGAAAGAATATAAATAGAATTCTCATGTGCGTTAGTTTTAGATATTGTTTTTGTTTAAAACTACGGCGGCAGTAAGACCTCTGTATTATCTCATTGTTACGTTAGTATTAATAAAAAAGGGAAGGCTGTTAAAAACCTTCCCTTCTCTGGTTGTGTTAATCAATTTACTCTGCTACTCACTCTGCCAGATACCCATACCTTGCAAGCGTTGTCCATTCTGCAATCCAGGGAGTTGCAGAAGGATCAAAAGCTCCTTTGTAGGTGGTCTGTGCTACATTGCTATCCACCACATCAACCGCTCCGGATGTCGCTGAAGCGGCGGAAGGTCTTGGGTCGAGGCCACCACTTTCAACTTCTCTTGTAATTCCTATGAGGAGAGGATCTTCAAAGGAATTATTACGGCTATTCAACCATTCTGCAATCGATGAACCATCCGGGTCTCTTGACTCATCAGAAGTAACAGAAACCATAGTTTCAATGCTGGTTGCATTTCCCGTATACCATACGTTACCTGCAACGGAAGCGCCATCTCCGTTTACATCATTAATGGTTTTATCGTAAGAGTCTTCAGCTTCGTTGTTATCCTCGATTTGAATGCCCAGGCCATTAAAATCAGTGATAATGGAGTTGTAAATAGAATAAGCAGAACCATCCCGCATCATTAATGCCGGAGCCTCTGCATCACGTGTTGTACTGCCCAGTCCCTGACCAATAAGGGTCATATTATAGAGTCTGGCTGTAGAATACAGAGGTGCATTATCAGGGTTCGCACCATCCCATTCACCACCATGATCTGCTCCGTTCCCACCCTGTAAAGCAAATAGATATTGGCCGGTCCCGGACCATCCCAAGTCAAAATCAAATGCATCATCTTCCGCAAAAGCAGCTGAGACATACTGAAGATCAGCAGTTCCGCCAAAGATTTCTATTCCGTCATCGGCAGACACGAAGATGTCAATGTATTCAAGGGTTGTCCCACGTCCGACACCGCCCAGCGTCAGGCCCTGAATTTCACTACCCGGCCCGATCTCGGCACCCGTGAATCGAATGGATGCATATTTTAAAACTCCCGAACTATGTTCTTCATCTGTTCCTCCATACTGTGCACGTGCTTCACCATCCGGTATTCCTTCAATTTGAATGGCATCGGTATTGCCCCCGGAGTACGCTGGAGCCTTTCCAAGCATGATCAAACCTGCCCAGAGTTTCGAGCTGGTCTCGTCTAGTGTCAATGATTCGCCAAAAGGCTCTCCGTCTAGTTCGGAGGTAAAGATAATCGGATTGTCAGCAGTGCCTTCCGCGTCTATTTGAGCATCGCGGGTAATAATGAGGGCCGTTTCGTTTCCATCCGCTACACTGGAAGGCTCTTCAAAGCCCATAACCACCGTTCCGGGTTCAATGGTCAGTGTTCCGCTTTCAACAAAAACATAACCGTCCAGATAATATACAGAGTCAGCCGACCAGGTAGTATTTTCAGTGATAGAACCAGGAACAATAACACCATTTTCACGGATATTATCAGCGTATGGATGTTTTTCTTCTTCACCATTACCATTGCCATTATCATTCACCGAATTGTCGTCATCGCAGGAAACAATCATGGATACGGTGATAAACATGAGTGCTAAAGCTTTTATTGAAAATTTCAAATCCATAGTAGTTGTAGATTTATTTTAGTTAGATTACAGTTGTCATTTCATGTGCAATCAAACTATCGGTCCAACATTATGGAGGTATTAATTCCATGTTAAGGAATTAATTTTTCCCCTGTCGAATGCTGTCATTTCAACCGCAGCCCCTCGGGTTTGCGGCCGGAGCCCTTTGACCTTGTCCAGGACAGGCTGCGGGATCTTTGCCCCAACATTTTACTAGTTCAGGAGGGAGCCCAGCGGGGCGGAATGTTTTGATTGATGATATCGTCAATAATCTCATAAGAACCTGTCTTTGCGAGCCTGGGGTGCAAGCGAAGCGAACACCCCAGGCGAAGCAATCTGTATGATTCCACTCTCTACCGTAATCAACGCTCAGATGCCCGTGTCCGGTTCATTCCTGATGGCGCCGAAGGTTGGTAGTACAGATTGCTTTGTCGCGGTTAAGCTCCTTCTTGCTATCTATGGATGAGAACCGCTCCGCGCAATGACAGCATAATGGACCAGAACTATACATCGTATTTCATAGTTCATAGTTACTATGAATCATAATCACTCCCATCAAGAAGACGGCCATGCAGGCCACGCGCACCATGATGCCAGCCATGATCATCATGCCCATATGCTTGATGATTTTAAGAAACGTTTTACAGTCTCCCTGCTCATCGCCATTCCTATTCTCTTGCTATCGCCTATGATACAGGAGTGGCTGGGGCTGGCCGATGAACTTCGTTTCCCCGGCGACCTGTATGTGCTTTTTTTGCTTTCTACTTTCGTGTATTTCTGGGGCGGATGGCCGTTCTTAACCGGCCTCATCGATGAGCTAAAGGGAAAACAGCCGGGGATGATGACCCTGATCGGCCTGGCCATTACCGTAGCATACGTTTATAGCACGGCCGTTGTTTTCGGTCTCGACGGCCATATTATCTATTGGGAACTGGCTACCCTGATTGCCATCATGCTTGCCGGCCACTGGATTGAGATGCGCTCTATCATGAGCGCTTCCGGGGCTCTGCAAGAGCTCGCAAAGCTGCTTCCTTCCGATGCCCATAAGATCATGGATGATGGCAGTACAAAAGATGTACCCATTAATAAATTAGGGGTCGGTGATAAGATCCTCATCAAACCCGGCGAGAAGATACCGGCAGATGGCGAAGTTACCGACGGGGAAAGCAACGTCAACGAATCCATGTTAACCGGGGAATCCAAACCGGTTTCTAAAACGAAAGGTGAAGAAGTGATTGGAGGCTCTGTAAACGAACAGGGGTCGCTCACCATAAAAATCAATAAAGCCGGGGATGACTCCTACCTTTCACAGGTGATGAAACTGGTGCAGGAAGCTCAGGAAAGCAAATCAAGGGCCCAGGACCTTGGGAACTATGCCGCTTTTTGGCTAACGTTGATTGCCTTGAGCGCAGGGCTGATTACCTTTCTGGCCTGGTTCATTATTATGCCTCAAGACCTTGCCTTTTCAATAGAACGTACGGTCACGGTAATGGTCATTACGTGTCCGCATGCACTGGGCCTGGCTATACCTTTGGTGATCTCTGTTTCGACATCTATTGCTGCCGGTAATGGCTTCATCATTCGAAATCGTACTTCATTTGAGCAAGCCAGAAATATCCAGGCTGTCATATTTGATAAAACCGGCACCCTCACCGAAGGAAAATTCGGCGTTACCGACATCCTGAACTTCAGCGACAATGAATACAGTGATGATGACATCCTGAAATATGCGGCCGCTGTTGAATCCCGGTCAGAACATCCTATCGCGAAAGGCATCGTGGAAGAAGTCGGCCATACGGAAGATGTTAAAAACTTCAATTCCTTATCCGGCAAAGGGGTTGAAGCAAAGGTCGGCGGTAAGGATATCAAGGTGATGAATGCCGGTTATGTGCGTGACCAAAACATAGAATTGCCTGACGAGCACGTTTCAAAACTTACCAAACAGGGAAAGACCGTTGTTTTCGTTCTAATTGATGATCAACTGAAAGGCGCCATAGCCCTGGGCGATCAGATCAGGCCCAAAGCGCGTGAGGCTATTGCCAATTTGAACGATATGGGCCTGCAATGCATGATGCTAACCGGCGATAATCAACAGACCGCAGAATATGTAGCCGGTGAATTGGGCCTCGACGATGTATTTGCCGAGGTCTTACCTGATCAAAAAGCCGAAAAAATAAAAGAGGTACAGTCCCGCGGCCTGCTAGTAGCCATGGTCGGCGATGGCGTCAATGATGCCCCGGCCCTCGCACAAGCTGACACCGGGATTGCCATCGGGGCCGGCTCCGATGTGGCCATAGAAACCGGGGATATCGTTTTAAGCGCAAACAACCCTGTTAATGTCGCTGACCTAATCAGGTTGTCTCGGTTAACCTACCGGAAAATGCTACAGAACCTGGCCTGGGCCACCGGATATAACATTTTTGCCATACCTCTTGCGGCCGGGGTACTGTTTACTTATGGCATTATTTTAAGCCCTGCCGTGGGCGCCGTGCTGATGTCGTTAAGCACGGTGATTGTGGCTGTCAATGCCCGGTTGTTGAAAATGGATTAAAAATACAACTCCTCAAGTGATTCATATGTAAAATAGTTGGACCTTTGCTTTGTTATTTAAATTAAGATGCCTTACAACTATATTTATTAATGACTTAGACTCAATACAAAACTTTAGGAGACGTTTCATATTTATCTAATTTTTCCAATCATCATACGACGAAAAGATTATAAATAGGAGATAACTATGAAAACAGACGAAGAAATCAAAGTTGATGTAGTCGATCAGTTGCACTGGGATGCACGAATTGACGCCTCGGATGTGAGCGTACGGGTTGATAATGGAATAGTTGAGCTCAGTGGTCATGTTCCAGCAAGAAAGGCTTTAAAAGCTGCAGAAGACGATGCTTACATGGTGAATGGAGTACTCTCAGTGGAAAACAACTTGAGTATTTTTTACCCGGAAAGTAAAAAGTTGCCGACCGATGAAGACATTCAAAATAATATTGAAAGCAACCTGGCCTTTAACAGCGATTTGGAATCCTACAAGATCGCAGCAGAGGTAGATGACGGTTGGGTTACCCTTCATGGTACCGTAAGCTCTTATTGGGAAGAAATTGAAGCTGAGCATGAAGCTTTCTATGTAGACGGTGTTCTTGGGGTGTCAAGCAAAGTTGCCGTTGTACCTACCGGTAGTTTCCGAGATGAAGATATTGCCGAAGATGTCGTTAACGCACTTGATCGCAATATGTATGCCAACCCGGATGACATAGAAGTTAAAGTTGAAAGTGGTGAAGTTACGCTGGATGGAATGGTGGGTAGCATAAGAGCTAAAAACGCCGCTTATAATTCCGCCCTGTATACACCCGGAGTGACTTTTGTCAACAATCAAATTAAAGTATCGAGAGAACGCGTGCCCGGGTAATCCAAAGCGTGGCTATATCAAAAGGTTAATCAATAGAAGTTGTGTGTTATAAAGAAACTAACGTCAGTCTGAATGCAGTCGGCTCACAAAAACCTCGAACGCACCCTTTGTACCCAGCCGGCGAAGACTGGCGTTTTTAGGGTGGTAATCTTTGTACCATGGCTTGCTTTAATCCGGTAATCACCCGCTGCTTCTCCGGAGCTACTCCGGGAATTCCCGGAGTAGCTCCGGAGAAGCAGCGGGTGAACAGTGGAGAAACCCAAAGCCAGAACAGGCGGGATAGCATGGAGGTTCGACGGAACCGGGACTATTTTAGTGTCGTTTTCAAATTATTTGACAAAACGTTATTTTTAGCAATTAATATTCGTTTTTGACAGTTAATAAAAGTATTTAGCTACTGCCCCCAAATAACCAACAACCCATATTTACTAATGAGATCTACGATTTCACTCGTCCTGTTCGCCGTAAGTTTTTCGTTAATAGCGTGTTCCGGTGAAGATCATGACCGTGACGCCCGGCAAACCGAAAACCCGGAAGATGCTGCTGCGACTTATGAAACACCTGCGGAATTCAGGCAGCAAGTGAGTTCCGTTTTAGATGGTTATTTCGAACTCAAAGACGCTTTGGTTGAGTCTGATACTGAAAAGGCCGCTTCCCATGCTCAGATTTTCCATGAAAGGCTGGAGGATGTATCCGAAGGAGGCCTTTCAGACGAAGCCCGCTCTATTTGGACCAACCACAGTGAAACGCTGGCGGAAAATAGTAACTTGATCACGGGGTCAACCGATATTGAAGAACAACGGGAAGCTTTTGATCCCTTGTCGATGGCGCTTATTCAAAGCGTTGAAGTTTTCGGCCCTTTCGATAATGCCGTTTATCAGCAAACCTGCCCCATGTTCGGCGATGGCTCTGCCGACTGGCTCAGCACTTCCGAAGAAATAGAAAATCCATACTTTGGCAAGGAAATGCTGAACTGCGGTGAGGTGGTTAGAAATTATTGAGCAGAACAAAACGTTTACCAACCACATTCGAGCGGAGAGGTTGATTGTGGCTGGTAATACCCTCCTTTTAGTTTCCTGCTTTAGCCACTTTTTTAACGTGATGAACCTGAAAAGCAGTAAGAAAAAACAGGTCAAAGAGTAAACGATTATAGGAGGAAGCCTGGTTTTTATATATTCTAGCAGAGGTTTTGAAACAACGAAACGTTACGTTTCCCCCCAACACTAATGGATTAGTTTTAAATTATAATAACTATGAAAACTAAATTAATAGACCTGGGTAATTCCAAAGGCATTGAAATACCGCCATCCATGTTAACTAAGAGTGGCTTAACAGAGGAAGTTGAACTTATCGTAACACCTCAAGGTTTAAGGATTTGCCCCATTGGTAAAGCAAAGAAAAAGTATAACGATGACAGTAATCTTCTGGATGAGGAGTTTCTTAGCGGGTTATCTTCGAATCCAGAGGATGGATTACTGTGACATGTTGATTTTGGTCATTAATGCCTGTTCATGCCCCACCCTTTCCAGGCAAAATCACTGCCTTGTTTAAGCATTACTGAACCTCGCTTACTCATTAAGATGAACAAGATAGTTCGTTAAATTATTCCATTGGATGCGCTGGAAGCCTGCCCACCCTCCACTGGAAAGGAGTATGTTGATAATATCCCGCTTGCCGGCATATTCACCCAGGTTCACCCCTTCATTCTTTCCGATTTCATAGGCAAAGATCCTTTTGCCTTTCAATTCAACCTTAAACGTACTGGTAGCTTCTTTGACAAAGAAATGTTCAATTTTACCATTATGCTTATCTGTAGGATCTTCGCTCGGGCTCACGACAAAGTAAGCAACATCCTTATGGTCCCGGAGCTCGATTACCCTCACCCAGTTTTCTGGAGAAGGGCCCGGCATCACGATCCTGATGAAATGATCCTCTTTTACTTTTGCATCGGGCAATTGATTTCCATGTTCACCATATAGCTCAAAGGTTGATGTAAGCCCATGCATGCCTGACCACTTGTCCACGTTAAACAGCTTGTCTTTAGACCGCTTAAATTCCGTCACTGCCGTTTTGTTATCCGTGTATTCATGCTCACTGGAAAATACTTTGTCTTTGACGGGCTCTCCCTTTAAGGCCTGTCCACCTTCTTTCATGCTTTTAAAAAAGTCCCTGATACCCATAATGTCTTCTTTCTATATTATTGAGCGGTGTAAGCCATTGTATTTAATAGATCATAATTTCAACTTTAGCCTCCTGATTTGAGGCATTTAGAATACAGGCCGCATGGTTGGTTATTTGTGGTCCAGAACCGTTGTTTTGCCCGAATATATATCCTTCGGCAATCGCCCGATGCGTTTTACCCCATATGTTATCTATGCTTGATTTGCTTTTAGTTTTATGTCCTGATTTGTACCTATACACAAACCAGCATCCGGAATGCTTCATTCCCTGGTCCCGCATCCAATAGTGCTGTAGCAGCTCTTGAAGGGTGGCATGGCTTTTTCGGGTAACCTTTCAATGAGTTCGGTTTTATTACTGATATCTTGCTAGATTAAAAATCTATGGACCCATTAACTCAAAAAGTACAAAAGGAATACCAGAAGCTCGCTTCTGGTTACGATGAAGATTGGCATGGTTACCTGAAAGCAACCCACCAACCGGCCCTTGAACTACTTGTTCCAAAAGACAGCGACCGCATCCTCGACGCAAGCGCAGGGACGGGGATATTTGCAAAATATATCCGACTTTTAGCTAATCCCGAGCTCACGCTTATTGATATTTCTGATGAAATGCTCGCTATCGCTCAGAAAGAGCTTAGGGAAACAGATCGAGTTATCATCAAGAGGATGGATGTTCATTCTCTTGATTTGCCTCTAGATTACTTTAATAAAATAATTACCATAAGTTCGTTTCATTTTTATAAAGATCCTGAAAGGGTAATCAATGAATTTAAGAAAGTACTTACCCAAAATGGCCAAATCATTATCATCGACTGGGATTCGGAATTCTGGTATTTCAAAATATTCCTGAAGGTTTTAAAGTTTACCGGCAGGCCTCTTGCCAAAACGTTTACGCTTCAGGAGATGATCATCTTATTAAAAGAACATGGTTTTTCTATTGTCCAAAAAAGAAGATGGAATTATTGGCTTTGGCCTCTGATGGGGATCAAGGCTGTAAGACGTACCAAGCCCGCTGACCAATAAAAGGTGGATCATATAAGCAAATAGCTATATCTTCAAACCATCCCTCCTTATTTTTTTATAATCGATTGCTATACTTCAGATTTTCGATAAAAAAGCAATGTTGGTGTTGTTTACAGAAGGTAAAGCTCTTATATTTGTGATCTTCATTTGAAATGAAGCGCCGATTTATTTTTGGGGTGATTAGCTCAGCTGGTTTAGAGCACCTGCCTTACAAGCAGGGGGTCGGGGGTTCAAGTCCCTCATCACCCACCCTTGAGGGACAATTACTTACAGGTAGTTGTCCCTTTTTGTTTTGGGGTACTGGATTAACAAAAATAATGATTTACCCCGGCTCTTTCATAGACTTTAATGCTAGATTAAACACCGTTACAGAAAAACAATTCTATAACCTCTAGTTGACAGAGGTTATCATGTTTTAAATTGTCCAGAATTGGCAATAAATACAGAATTCTGGCGGTGTTAAGCTCTCCATCAGGCTTAAAGTGCCGAAGGTTTTCCCTCCGACACTTTCTACCAACTTTTTGGGTTTTCGTCGCCATCCGGATTTTGCCGTCAAGCCAGATTATCAATGATGCTCACTGTCGCTGTATTTACGCTACCTATTTAACTTCCCAGGTTTCAGGTCCTCTTAACAAAGCATCCAAGTCAGGTTCGCCGCGCTGCTCCATGGCATATTGGTTCTGGGCAAGTACGGATTCATCGTAGCATGGCCGGTCAACGGCGTACAGTACTCCGAACGGTCGAGGGAACAAAAGCCCAGAACCTTTCGCAGGATGTTCAAAAAAGCGTGACAATAAATGAGCTTTGGTAGAATCTGTTTCATCATGCACCCAAAGATCATCTTTAGAGTTTTCACCATTTAATTCTACCACCTCAGGTTGCAAGCCGTCCAGGCGAACTCCTTTATCTTTGTCTGGACCAAATATCAATGGCTCGCCATGTTCCAGGTAAATGGTCTCTCTGGGCCGTGACTTTTTATCGGTAAATAACTCAAATGCTCCGTCATTAAAAACAATACAATTCTGGTAGATTTCCAGCATGGAAGTTCCTTTATGCTGGTGAGTTCTCAACATCATTTTTTTTAGATGCTTAGGATCACGGTCCATAGCACGAGCTACAAAAGCCCCTTCTGCTCCAAGGCTCAGTGCCAATGGGTTAAAAGGATGGTCAAGCGATCCAAATGGCGTAGATTTTGAAATAGTCCCTTCAGGTGCAGTCGGTGAATACTGGCCTTTGGTCAACCCATAAATCTGATTATTAAAAAGCATCAGATTTACGTTCACATTTCTTCGCAGAAGCTGAACAAAATGATTAGCCCCTATAGAAAGAGAATCTCCGTCACCGGTGATAATCCAGACACTTAGGTCCGGACGGCTTACTTTTAGTCCGGTGGCAATGGCCGGTGCCCGGCCATGAATGGAATGCATGCCAAAGGTATCCATATAATATGGGAAACGGGCAGCACATCCGATACCGGAAATAAATACGATGTCCTCTTTAGCCATGCCAAGGTCTGGCATCACATTCTGTGCCTGTTTTAAAATGGTATAGTCTCCGCAACCGGGACACCAACGAACATCCTGATCGGATGAAAAGTCCTTGGCAGAGTATTCAGATGCTTCGGCTACTGCGCCATTTCCGTTTCCATTCAGAAACTCATCAATTTTAGTTTGTAAAGCCATGATGCAAATATTTAAGGATTCTTATGCTGTTGTGCCGCTTTTTATGATATCCAGAATTTCCTGTTTGAGTTCTTCGACCCCGAACGGGCTTCCCTTAATCTTGTTGATCGCTTTTGCCGGGATAAGAAATTCATCACGTATAAGCCTGACCAACTGACCGTCATTAAGCTCCGGTACAATCACATGTTTATAGTTGTTCAGCAGTTCTTCAAGATTTTTGGGGAACGGGCTGATATATCTAAGGTGAATATGAGAAACATCATGCCCCTCTTTACGTAATGCAAACACTGCGGTACGGATGGTTCCGTATGTAGAACCCCAACCAAGGATGGCAATTTCACCTTCTTCTTTACCCTGGTCTACATCTTGCAGAGGAATATAATCAGCGATCTTGTCTCGTTTTGCTTTACGAAGCTTCACCATTTTCTGGTGATTTTCGGGATCGTAAGATATATTTCCGGTCCCGTCTTCTTTTTCAAGTCCGCCTACACGATGCTCAATGCCAGCAGTTCCCGGAATAGCCCAGGTACGTACATCACGATCGTCGCGCAAATAAGGCAGGAAAGGTTCATCACTGCCGTTTCTGGGCTGCTCAAAACGTGTATTTATTTTTTTCAGGTCTTTGGTTTGAGGAAACTTCCACGGTTCGGAGCCATTCGCCAGGTAACCATCTGACATATACATAACAGGTATCATATGCTCAAGGGAAATCCGGCAGGCTTCGAATGCCATATCAAAGCAATCGGCCGGAGAACGTGGTGCAACTATTGCCACAGGACTTTCACCATTCCGGCCATAAACAGCCTGCATTAAATCAGATTGTTCGATTTTGGTCGGCATTCCGGTGGATGGGCCGGCTCGCTGTATATTCAGCACTACCAAAGGCAATTCAAGCATCACTGCCAAACCAATGGCTTCACCTTTAAGTACGACACCGGGCCCCGAAGAACTGGTTACGCCCAGGCTGCCACCGAAAGCAGCACCTATTGCTGAAGAAACAGCCGCAATTTCATCTTCAGCCTGAAAAGTGGTGATCCCAAAATGCTTGTATTTCGAAAGTCCGTGAAGTACATCCGATGCCGGAGTGATAGGATAAGAGCCCAAAAATAGAGGAAGATTGCTTTGTCTTGCTGCCGCAACCAAACCGAGTACCGTTGCGTCATTTCCGATTGTACTTCGGTATGTACCGGGTTCCAGAGAAGCTTCCTTGATGGTATATCGCGAAGTAAACACTTCAGCTGTTTCACCAAAATGATAACCGGCTTTCAGCACCTTTACATTACCTTCGGCAATGGTGGGTTTTTTTGCGAATTTTGTTTCCAGGAAATTAACGGTCGAATCCAACGGACGGTTGTACATCCAGCACAACAATCCGAGAACAAACATATTCTTGGAACGCTCCTCATCTTTATAAGATAAATCCAATCCATCAAGGCTCTCCCGGGTAAACTTGGTTACATCTACTTCAAAAACAGTATAATCTGTGAGGGAGCCGTTCTGTAAAGGGTTTTCATCGTACTTGGCCAGGTTCAGGTTCTTTTTATCGAAACCGGCGGTATTAACGATAATAACCCCTCCTTTTCGAAGAAGAGAAAGGTTTGCTTTTAAAGCAGCGGAATTCATGGCCACGAGAACATCACAATCATCTCCCGGTGTCATGATTTCTTTGCTTCCGAAATGAAGCTGAAAGGATGACACGCCCGGAACAGTACCGGCCGGCGCGCGTATTTCTGCGGGGAATTCTGGAAGGGTCCTCAGATCATTTCCAAGTAGAGCTGTGGTATTTGTGAAGAGTAAACCGGTTAACTGCATACCGTCTCCGGAGTCACCGGCAAAGCGTATGGTAACTTCCTCACGTACCTGGTCTGTAATACTCATGCCATCAATATTGTAAATTTATAGGGTATAACTGGGTATTAAAAAAATGAACTCTGGTTCATCATTTAAATTGTATTCAAACAAAGTAAAGTTAAAAATATTCCTTATATACATTGTAAACATCGATAACTTACAAAATTTCTCAAAACTAATTTATAATAATCAGCACCCTGCCAAAAGTAAAACGGTTATTCGGGAATTTGGACCGGCTGATTCCGAAAAGGTACCTACGCCAACGCACATATAGAGAAGCCCAGTAAATGAAAGACATCGAAAAGAACTACGAGGGGCAAGCCAAATAGGGTAAAGGATTCCTGGAGCGTATGGAGCGTACGGGCTAAGGAGAATGGTTTTATCGTTATTTGTCGCAGTATTCTGAATTCTTTCTTCAACATGGACAGTAATTTGCTTTTTTTAACGAATCTAGATACTTTGAAATCATAAATATTAAGAATGCTTATAATTTCTCTGCCGCTTAAGTTGCAGAGAATTTTTTATACTACGGATATCGATTTACTTTGGAAGGAAGTCCCCATGACAAACCGTTCTTCACGAAAACATTTACTGGATCGTCGATCGTTTCTTAAAAACGGTGCTTTGGCTGCCGGTGCTTTGGCCACCGGTGCCTTCACCACCGGCTCGACTTCCTCACTCACCCGGCCTGTTTTGACCGCCAGTGAGGGAAATGAGAAAACCCGCTTCCTTCACGCCTGTATGACACTACCGTACCGTAATTTTCCATTGGAGCGCGCGCTGACAGGGATCAAAAGTGCCGGCTATGACCATGTTGCATGGGGTACGGAACATCGGGAGGAGGATGGTGAGGATCATGCAGTCATGCCCACCGACGCCCATCCTGATCAGGCCGCCGAACTCGGTCGGCGCTGTCGCGACCTCGGACTTGAACCAGTCAAAATGTTCTCCAGCGTCTATCCCGATTACGACGACGCTATTGAGGTGCTTACCAATCGTATCCGGCAGGCGGCCGCTGCGGGAATTAAACAGGTCCTCACTTTCGGGAATACCCGGGGCGGTGATCCCAAAGTGTGGATGGAGCGGTTTAAGGAGCTCGGCCCCATTGCCGCCGATTACGACGTGACGCTGGTCATGAAGCAACATGGCGGTCAGACGACCGGCACCGGCGAAGCATTGGCCAAAATAGTCCGAATGGTTGATCACCCTAACGTCTGGATGAGCTATGACGCCGGAAATACCTTTTGGTATCAAGAAGTTGATCCTATACCAGACATTCAAACCTGTACCGATCTGATTCGGGGCTTCTGTCTTAAGGATGCCCGCAGTTATCCCAGTAAAGCAACCAATGGTCCGGGCTATGGCGATATCGACCACTACCGCCTCTTTGCTCCCGTTGCCTTCACCGGCCACACCATGCCATTGGCCTATGAAAACATCTTCCCCCCTTACATCGATCAACCAACCTCGGCAGAGCAAGTTGACCAATATGCGCGTCACGCCAGGGAGTTCATGGAGAATGTCATCAAGGCTTTGCAGAAGACTTAAGCGGGAGCTAATGTGATCAAAGAATATCTAAAGTATTATGATTACGTTGCTATTGCCGACAATGTGAAATCTTTTATCCTTTAAATGTATAGTTTTTAACCAAAGACTGTTTCTTAAAAATCTCACTTCGTTAACTCTAATAAAAAATCGGGTACAAAAATGAAAAAGACCACTCCCTTTACTTTTTACACCATAGCAAGTGCTATGATATTCAGTTTAAGTATGATATCCTGTTCAACTCAAAATACGGATGTCTACGTCAATCAAATGAACATCCCCGATGAATACAAAATAGGAGGGGTGGCTGTCGGTCTCCAGGCTTATACATTTAACAGGTTCTCTGTTATGGAGGCCATTGAAAAAACAGCAAAGGCCGGGGGTAAATTGATCGAGCTCTATCCGGGGCAAAGATTAAATGCTGATGATGATGAATTAATATTCAACCACTTATCTTCGGATGAAGACATCGAAAAGGTAAAAGCGAAACTAGATGAACATGGCATTATGGCCATTAATTATGGTGTTGTGAGTTTGTCTGATGAAGAAGACAGTCGTAAAGTATTTGAATTTGCAAACACGATGGGTATTCAGGCCGTAACTTCCGAGCCATCCATGGAGGATATGGACCGTCTGGAAGAACTCGTAAAAGAATATGATGTGATGCTGGCCATACATAACCATCCTGCACGTCCTGATGATCCCGATTACCGGGTCTGGGACCCTGAGTATGTATTATCAATGGTTGAAGGTCGTGATCCCCGTCTTGGCGCATGTGCCGACATCGGTCATTGGGCCCGATCAGAGATAGTACCCATTGAAGGCTTAAAGATTTTAGAAGGGCGTATTATTAGTATGCATATGGCCGATGTGGACCAGCTTAACCGCGATGGTGAAGATGTCGTTAATGGCTATGGCATCGGAAATATTGGCGGTGTGTTGGATGAGCTGAGAAGGCAGAATTTCGGCGGCCATATTTCCCTGGAATACGAAGCTAACTGGGATGATAACGTTACCGACGTCGCGCAAAACATCGGATTTATCCACGGCTGGATTCAAAACCGTGATCATGATAATTAATAATTATTCCTTCACTTGATAAAAGCCCTATAGCAAGTATAGGGCCGTGACAGGGCTTTCAGATACAATAACCACCAAAATAAAAAAAGAGCTAAAAAGCCACTTGTTGAATTCATGGTTTACACAGAATTATTACAACCATGTCATGGTAGTTATGTTATCAATCCGGCAGAGGCTTAATGTTGATGTTCCGGAAATAAATTCTGCTTTTAGGATCGTGGGCCTGCAAGGCAATGGTACCCCTGCTGAGTTTGATTGTCCCTTCACGATCTTCGGGTTCGGTAAACTCCATCACAACCTCGTCATCCACTTTAAAGGTTATATCTTTGCCGTCCACAATAATGTGATAGTTGAACCATTCCTGGTCATCGTGTGGAGCATTGTCCATTACATTCTCGACCGAGTATAGGCTCCCTGTTTTAATCGGATCACTATGGCTGGCATTAACCTGAGCCTCATAGCCATATTCTGGCCAGCCATCATCCTGAAATTGCGTATGGAAGAAAATACCCGAATTGGCATTGGGGTAAGTATAGACATCAGCTTTAAGTTCAAAATTAACAAAATCAGCATCAGCAACAGGCCCTTCATAGAACAGGTGCCCCCGCGGGCCGTCCACAACGATCTTATCATCCTCTACCCAAAAGGATTCGGGATTCTCACTGGCCCTCCAGCCATCAAGTGTTTCACCATCCCAGATTGAAACCCAGTTACCCTTCTGAACATCTTCAGCCTCTGAAGTGGACCCTGCATTTTCATTATCACTCTCTAAAGAACATCCTGGCAAAGCTATTGCCAAAGCTGCGAAAAGCGCTATGCAGAGGTGAAAGATATTTGGTTTTGCGCCTATAATTGGTTGGTTCATATTTTCTCCTTTTATTAATTGTTTTAACAGTCAAAAGCCATCACCCTTTCAGGCGGGCCGTTACATGGCAAGGTCTTTTCGGATTTCAGGAAACCAAATTCCCCTTCTCATCCCATTCCGCCAGCCGGTTTCTGTCTTCGGGCTTGATGCACTCATCAAGCGTTTTTTGGTCATAAGCCAGTCCGTGTTTTTCGAGTATCTCATCGGGTACCCCATCCCAAACATTAGGCTGGTTTCCGAGATAGCCCAGATCCTTGAGGCCCATCTCAGAGGTGAAATATCCTGTGGCTGTGAGGTTGCGCATAGAATTAAAAAACCTTACACCGTATCCTACTTCAGGTTCGGCCTTTTCGGGCCAGGCTATTTCATCGATGACAGATAATCGTTTAGAGGCTGTGCCGGCTACAAAAGTTTTGCCAAACCGCTTTTTGCTAAGGTTATCCAGCCACATCAATCCACCCCGTGTCGGGACTTGCATTGATGGCACATCCTTCATCATAAATTCCATAAAATCAGGTACGCCCGCATCGGTGGCACTTCCGGAAGTATCATCCGCTGGAATAATGATATCACATAATACTTCAACGGCCTTTCGTTCGGGTCCGGTGAAGAACGTTTCGGCATTAAGCTTCTCGTTCAGGTCAATTTCTTCGGGAGTGCGCCCATATGTATTCTGGGCAATGATCTCTTCACTTTCAGCCCGGTCGGCTTCGCTACAGGATGTTGATACAAACAATCCCGCACCCACAGAACCTGCAAGCAATAATTTTAAATGTTCTCGTCTATCCATAATTATGTTTAAAAATGATCGATTAACAGATTGGCTTTTTATATGTTGTTTCTCTTAAGCTGGTCCACAATATAATCAGAAGTTCTCCATGACAGGGCAAGTATAGTCCATGTAGGATTTTTATCGGCCTGAGATACGAAGGAGCCGGCGTCAACCACAAACAGGTTTTTGCAATCGTGGGCCTGTGAATGCTTATTTAAAACGGAAGAACTCGGGTCATTTCCCATTCTGGTGGTCCCCACCTCATGTATGATCCTGCCCGGGGTAAGCAATCCATATTGTGAATCGGCCCCCGGTTTATCGTCAAGAAGCTGACCTCCCATACCTGTCAGGATTTCTTCAAAAGTTTCCTGCATATGCTTAGCCTGCCGGACTTCATTATCCGTCCAGTTATAATTAAACCGAAGCACAGGGATGCCAAATTTGTCTACTGTATTGGGATCGATCTCGCAGTAGTTGTCATATTGGGGCACACTTTCACCCCGGCCTACAACTCCAATAGTAGATCCATAGATTTTACGAATATCTCTTTTCAGGCCGATACCATAACCTCCGTTTTGCCCCGGATTGCCCATTTCGTCGGTGATATACTGGCGCATGCTGTCCATGCCCGAACCAAATCCATAAGATGGCATACTCAACCCACCGCCAAATTCAAGGTGATATCCCCGTGGGAAATCCTGCTTTTTATTGTCCAGCCACCAGGGGGAATAGACATGAGCACCGCCTACACCATCTTCGTTATATCTGTCGCGATCTGTTAAAGACGGTATTATTGCCGACCTGCCCGCGCCGGTGGAATCATGCAAATATCGCCCGACCATCCCGCTGCCGTTGGCCAATCCATTGGGATGGCTGGAGGATTTGGAATTAAGCAACAATCGCGCGGTCTCGCAGGCTGATGCGCCAAGAACGACCGTTTTGGCTTTAATTTTATATTCCTGCAAATCCGTTTTGCTAACGTAAGATACGCCGGTAGCTAGCCCCTGATCATTGGTCGTGACTTCACGAACCATTGCCAGGGTGTATAGATCAACATTACCACTCTTCATAGCGGGCTGCACCAGGCATGTACCGGATGAGAAATCCGCATAAGCACTACACCCCCTGTTGCATTGACTACAATAGAAACAGACCCCTCTTTCGCTGCTTACAGGCCGGGTGAGAACAGATTTCCTCATAGGTATGACCGGGATATTCGCCTTTTCTCCTCCCTTTTTTATGTAAAGCTCATGGAGCCGCGGCTTTGGAGGGGGGAGGAAAAAGCCGTCCGGATCGTTTTCCAACCCTTCATTGGTCCCAAATACCCCGATCAACTTATCTACTTTGTCATAGTAGGGTTTAACATCTTCGTAGCCAATCGGCCAATTATCACCTAAGCCATCTTCATCCTTCCGTTTAAAATCTTTAGGGCCAAACCTCAAGGATATCCTGCCCCAGTGATTTGTTCGTCCCCCCAGCATCCGTGACCTGAACCAATCAAACCCTGTACCATTGATCTTCGTATAAGGTTCTCCTTCAATTTCCCAGCCTCCCCATGCGGCATCAAAATCACCGAATGGTCTTACGGTCCCGGCACCTCTCCGAGGTGATTCCCATGGCATTCGCAATTGGGTGCGATATTCTTCTTTTGCGGGATCATAATCACCGCCTGCCTCCATTACGGCCACGGACAAACCCGCATCGGCAAGTATTTTAGCGGACATACCGCCTCCTGCCCCTGAACCAACAATAACTACATCATATTCTTTATTTGAAGATTTATTGTTCCTACCCATATAATATCAGTTTTAATGGTGAGCGTATGAAAGTGTGAACTAATTTTATACTTTTTTACTTCAATTTTTCTCAAAAAAGAAAAGCCTAAGTCAACATGCAAGAAAACCAAGATGATATAACAAATTTATTAGCTGCATTATCACCACCAATCTATATTCTGGGAAAGAGCTGTTATAAAACCCGTCGGTTCAATTTTTCCCAATATGTTAAATAAGAGAGATAAAATCATTATTTATTTTTAAAAAATAAAAAAGAAAAAACCATAGCCAGTGCATCATTTTTAACCTGAATTAACTCATGCTTTGTAAGGAAAAATCCCTCTAAGGAAATGCTGTTATTTACTTTAAAAGTCGGAGAAATCAGGCACTCAACTAATTCAAGGTACACGTGCATCGTCTTTTTCCTCAAAGCTATTGGCCTGTTTTAAAGCCACATTTCCCCTCTCGATCCGAAAACCGGACATAAATGCCCTCTCTTTAATTATGCCATTAAGGTATTAACGTTGCTTTAAACAGAGGCATGTCTAATACGTATACGACGGTTTTCTTTGCTCTTTTGTATCATTTTATAAACCTTTTTGGTAATATTTCCCAAAATCTTATCTTCATGGGTACGATTTGCTATGAAAAAACTTAAATCTCCTTTAAATTGGCTCTTTGAAGGATAGATCGGTTACTTATTTTCAATAGTCTACAATCAAACTATTGATGTAAAACAATACACAAAAACATACTATAGGCATCTAAAAGAAGAATGTGCTTTAAGCTAAAACCCTGAACTGAGATAGCCTGTAAAAAAGGCGAAGTGAATCCTTTTGTAGATTTGAAACGTAATGCAAAGGTTTGACTTCAAATAGCTTTATTTCAATTTCTTCTACATTTTAAAAAACCAACTTATGACGGCTCCTAACAACTCTTCTGCATCCACCCCCGGTAACTCCGTAACAACGGATGATACCTCTAACAGCAATGGCGACAATAAGCACGGGTGGTTCCGCTCGTTGGGGCCGGCAATTATCGTCGCCTCCGTCGTACTCGGACCGGGCAGCATTTACCTTTCATCGGCGATCGGAGCGGAGTTCGGTTACGCTCTTATGTGGGTACCTTTGTTGTCCACGGCATTAATGATATGTCTTGTTATGATTTCAGCCCGTTTGGGTGTGGTTTATGACCGGACCCTGTTAGAAGAAGTAGCACATAAGCTTGGAAGACCTATAGCTATGTTTATGGGATTAATTGTTTTCCTCATCTGTACAAGCTTTCAAACGGCGAACAATGCGGCAATCCTTTTCGCTATTGACCCATTGATTGAAATGTTTACAAACCAGCCCGCTGAGGAAGTGCGGGGAGGGTGGATGTCTATGGCGATCCTTATACTATTGAATGGTTTCATCCTGGCCGTGCTGTTTGGTTTTCGGCGGCTGTACGCCCCCCTGGAAAAACTGATGATCGGCCTGGTGATGGTCATGCTGATTGGGTTTTTTATAAATCTGGTATTTGCCCAGCCCTCGGTACTGGAAATCGGCCGCGGACTGATTCCCTCTTTCCCACAGGCCGGTGAAGGTCAGTCGCCCTTAAACTGGACATTGGTACTGGGTTTCTTTGCTACGACAGTTTCCATCGCCGGGGTATTTTACCAGTCCTATCTCGTCAAGGAAAAGGGCTGGAAGATTCAGGATGTTCAACGTGGAATGACTGATTCCATTCTCGGAATTGCTGTTCTAGGGTTCGTATCGGCGATCATTATGGTCACGGCAGCGGCTGTCCTGCATGGTGGCGTTTCAGATATCGCGATGAACTCGGCGGCTGATGTTGCACGTCAACTTGAGCCGCTGTTCGGTCCGGCGGCAGTGATTCTGTTCAGTCTTGGCCTGTTTGCCGGAGCATTATCTTCATTCATGGTCAACGCCATGATCGGGGGCACTTTGTTGGCAGACGGTATGGGAATGGGTGGTCGAATGGACCAAACTTCTACGCGCATGTTCACTGCCGGTGGGCTGTTGTTGGGGATGACTATTGCTCTATTATCTGGCGGCACCGCACCAGCGGAGGTAATCACATTAGCCCAGGCGCTAACCGTATTAGGCTTGCCCGTCCTTGCATTGGGGATGGTTTACCTGGTGATGCAGCCGGAGCTGACGGGGGTATATGCTTTCCCCAAATGGATGAAGGTTGTGCTTATTATCGGTTGCTTCGTAATCTTTTTATTAGCAATTCGTACGGCAAATAATCTATTTTTCGCTTGATGAAGAACGTGGACCAAAAAACGCCCGACTGAAAAAGAGGTATGCCGAGCGAACCTTGTAGCGCCTTATCATTCACCATCAAATATGGATCCATAGTGCGGTGAATCTTCATAAATGCCGCCGCTGGATGCATAAAAGTCATTATCCAGCGTAAAAACACCCTCTTGGGATTTTATCCACGAGGCTTCAGGTTTTGGGTGATAGGTTTTCATCTTCTCCCACATTTTATAATTTTGATGCCCGTTGGTTTCAAGTAAACCAACGTCAAAGCCAGGCATCGGGGCGAGACGCGCCGCCATATTCTTATTCCAATCAACCAATATCGGATTGACGGTTAAATCAGCACAAAAGCAGGGGATTGAACGTTCATATGCTGCATTCGCCATTTTAATAGTCATGCTTAACGTTTTCGCAACTGCTTTAAGTACGATTGCTCCGTATCCCATATCGATACGTTCCACTACATTTTCGGCCGTATGAGCACTTTCGTCAGCAGCCACTGTTACGCCCATATCTCCTACATCTACTTTATAATCTTCGGGGAAAGGCTCTTCGATAATCTTGATCTGTTCAAAAGCTCCAATTTTTTTTGAATGGTCCAGCAACTTAGATAGCGTTTCTTTGCTTTCATATCGACCGTTCATATCAAAGTAGTAAGGTATCTTTCCATCTTCAGTGTAGCTGGTTTTTATATCGCCGATGGCTCGGTGTATTGCTTCAATCCGGGCTTGGTCATTTTTAAGCATTTCCTGTTGGGTGCCCGGTGAGCCTAACTTGAACTTAAGAATGAAGTACCCATCCTCTTCAACAAGCTTGCAAACCTCGTCCAGTGACATGCCATAAGATGCGATTGGTACACTTCCTACTTTTTCGTGCCGGTGTGAAAACGCCGCACGAAATTGAGCTGGGATCATTTCATCAAAATTAGTCAAACCATTTTTCCGTGCATATACAATCCAGGCAGCATTATCCACGGAAACCATGGCATTAAGAATAAAAGTCTTACTAAGTTCAGGCAGCCCTGTGATCTTTTTTGCATAGGTAAAAACCTCTTCAATAATCTGGTCCTGTAGATCGATAGGATTTTCAAACGTGCGTTCTTTTGCCAGTTGAAGAGCGTAATCGGTTATTGCAAACATTAGGCTGTTGCCACCGCTTTCTGAACTTTTAGAAAATACCCTTGATTCAGACCATAAAACACTCTGTGTACCCAATCCCAATCCACGTATGCCGTCATCGGTTTCCATTAATGCGGCGCTTTGCCAAATCTCTTTCATATATCCGCCTTTAAACCCAAAAGGACGGGATAAAGGTTCTCGTTCAAATTCACAGTTTACTTTTTGTAATTGGATACTCATAAGGTTTTTTTATATTAAAAATTAAATTATTAGCTTTAGATTATCTAGCGGCAGAGCGCCAGCGCCATGCCAGGAAAGACCAAGGGAAGATAATTATAGCCATAACACGTGATCTAGCCGTATTATTGGTTTACGGCCTCTACTGTTATTTTCAAAATTGGCATGAATACAAACTTACCGATTTGATTAGCTTATTCCTCAACAGTTACAGGTTCATTCTTTTCGGCTGAGGTATAAAGAGCTTCCACTATAGCCAGTGATTTCAAGCTTTCCTCACCGGAGACTACAAGATCAGTATTATTGCTAAAAGCGTCCACAATCTGCTCATACTGCTTACGGTGATCCTCGTATGATAAATCTGACAATGGACTGGCTGCACCCGCAGCACTCAAAGCACTATCATCTTGTTCCTCTGAGGAATCATTTTCGGACGATAAATAACGATAACGACTTCCTTCTAACAAGGCCGTACCCTTTGTCCCGTGTATCTCAATTTTTCTATTCTGCGGAGGGTCAATCGATGTTGAAGCCTCAAATATTCCTATTGCTCCGTTCTTGAAATTCAGACAGGCAACAGCATTATCTTCACCCTCTATACCTTCATGAGTGAAAGTACCCTTCAAAGCGTAGATTTTTTCAACCCCACCGGTCAGCCACTGTAATAAATCGACTGTATGTATTGATTGATTAATAACGGCACCTCCACCATCCAGGGCCAGTGATCCACGCCAGGGTGACTGAGTATAATACTCCTGATCGCGATACCATTTGACAGAAGCTGATACCATAAAAGGTTTGCCGATTTGGCCTTCATCAATAGCTTTTTTCATCCGGATGATATCATCCATAAAACGGCTTTGAAAGATAACGGCGAGCCGGACTTTATTCTTTTTACAAATGTCGATTAGTTTGCGGCCACGTTCCAGGTTCACCTCTATTGGTTTTTCAACAATAACATGTTTTCCTGCTTCAGCGGCTTTTATTCCAAAATCAAGGTGGGTCCCGCTGGGAGTACAGATACTTACTATATCAATATCACTTTGAGCCAGAAATTCGTCATAATCAGTGAATCCATTTGTGGAGTATTTATTGCAATATGTATTCAGCTTTTCAGAATTTCTGCTAAAAGCTGCAACTAACTCACCATTTCTTGAATGATTTATAGCATCAGCATGAGTTCCGGAAATATTCCCACATCCAACGATTCCAATTCCGCATTTTTTTTGTGACATATTTTAATTTTTAGTTAGAAATTTAAACGTAATGTTCTTATAAAAAACAGGCAGAAGTTAATATTTGACCAAGGTTTTTTTATTAAAGTTTTATTTTATTGGCTACGATAAAAACCGCTTATTCCAATAGCTCACGGAGTTCGTCCGGGGACCATTCCTCACTGCGATCACCTGCTTCTTCACGGATACGGGCGACCTCTGCCGGTTCAATCGGCAGGGCATCGTTGTCCCACGACTGCCGGATGAATGTCATGATCGCGGCAAGATCTTCATCTGGCATGAAGCCATGTGCAGGCATGGTCCCGGCAACGTTAACGGCTTGTCTTGGACGCTCAGCAACCCCCCCTTTAAATCCATGCAACACAATTCGTGCCAAAGCATCAGGATCCTCCTGGACCCACTCGCTGCCCGCCAAGGCCGGACCAATACCGCTTACACCCTGACCCTCCGCACCATGACAGGACCTGCATGTTGCATATAATTGACTGCCTCTTTCGAAGAGCTCTCGTTGAAACTCCGTCATATGGGAGTGGTCAACCTCAGGCTGTTCAATCTGGGCCTCCGCGAGCCTTGTTAATACCCACTCAGCGTCATCGCTTTGCTCTTCACTCCAGTCATATTCGGTGCGTAGTATTTCGGCCATTTTCCCCTCACGCTGGTAAGTACCTGTCAGTGCCATTTCCCGGAAATATGCACTCTCCGAGTTTTCATGGAGAATTCTGGCCATTAGGGATAGTACCGAGTCATCGCTGGATTCTCCTAACGATGCCAGTAGCTGCAGCTGAACAAACGGCGTGGCCTCCTCCTCGACCATTTGGCCCAGGCGATTTAATACATTACCTGAATTCTGTGCAATTGCCGGTTCAAGAATGCGTATTGCCGCAGCCTGAACGCGGGAATGTTGATCGTCCAGAGATTTCAGGGCTATATCAGTAAGCTGCTCTCCGGAATATGTTGAGCGTTCGAACCCTTCAAGCGTCCAGAGTGCCTGCAAACGTGTATAAGGCTCTGCCGATTCATCACGAATAAGTCCTTCCAGCGCCGGGACCACCCCTTCCGGCGAACATTGGACCAAAAGTTGTTGCGCCTGATCGCGCAGTAATCCATTCTTATGGCTTAGATAATTGACCACTTCCTGGGGATCAAGTTCGCTGAACTTCGGTGTGTTATAATCAATATTGCGGTCTTCACGCACAATGCGGTAGATCCTTCCGAATTTGCCGGTTGGAATATGCAGACCACGCTCAACGGCATAATCTCGCAAGTGATCAGTTAGAAAACGTGCGTGCTGGATAAGGCCCCGATACATATCCAAAACATAGAGTGAACCATCAGGAGAGTTGTACATATTGACCGGGCGAAACCGCTCATCGGTAGAAGTAAGAAACTCGCGACCTTCGTAAGCGAAGCGCGCTGTGGCGTCAATCTGGTCAGGGTCGCCATCTATGATGATCCGCTTGATCATATTGGCCGCCGCCTCGGGCGTAAAAGCATTATTTCGGTATTCCTCACCGAACTGGTCACCGCGGTAGATCACCGGCCCCAGAGTAGAGGTTGCTCTTTTCAGCGTGCCATCTTCCCGCACTTCCTCCCCCACTTGATAGCTTCGGTTCGACCCAACGGCATGCGCAGGCCACATCGGTTCACTTGGTGAAATGCTGAAGTTCTTACCGGTGCTAACATCAAACAAAGGATGACGGTCACTGTATCCATAGGGCACTAAATGTGTCTGTAGCGGCCTTGTATTGTTCGCGGAATAAAGGCGGCCCCAGTTGTCCTGCGTCATACCCCATTGGCCGAGCCTTTGGAAAGGCCGGGTCTGCCACTGGCCATCAATTCGCCTAATGCTTTCTACACCATCATTGGCACTGTGAAGCCAGTTATCCATACCCCATACCAGACCATTAGTCAAACTCTCGACGTTAATAACATTCGGATCACCATAATTTTCATATACAAGCTCGCGGGAATCTCCCTTACCATCGCCTGTCGTATCCCGAATGTGCCACACATTCGGAGGTTCACCTATAAGGACCCCATCATTAAGAACTTTGATGGCCCTCGGCAATATCAATCCCTCAAAGAAAACACGGTGCTTATCCATCTTCCCATCACCGTTGGTATCCTCCAATACAACCACACGTCCCTGCGGGACTTGTTCACGAGCCGCGGTTTCCCAGTCATCCATATCGACAACCGGCATGTAAGAAGGCATATCCACTACCCATAAACGGCCATCCGCATCTATATCCATTGCAACGGGATCGGTTATCATCGGCTCATGTGCCACAATTTCAATGCGGAATCCTTCTTCGAGCTCGAACTTCTCCAGGGCCTCATCCGGGTGTAAAGGAGGTACCTTCAAATCGGCATATGCTTCATAATCCGTCTCCTCAAGATCGGTACCCGGGGATTGTGCAATACTTGTAGAAAGCGACATGCGGCAATCAACTATGGCTTCGTCCGCTCCACCTCGATTAAACCAAAAAGCTGCTAATACGGCGAGGACAATGAGAATAGCCGAGGAAAATAGAATTCGGGGATTTTTCATAAAAATTTACTTTTTGTTGATGATCTGATTTTAATATATTGACTGGGGTCGATAAATAATTTTATACTAATTGCCAGAATGCAGCCGAACAACCCGTTCAAAGTGTCCCATATAATTATTATTTGAATCGAGAGCAGTAAAGCGGTTATGGATGAACTGAAGCTCCAAAGGGAAATCGCCTGCAAGTCTCAGGGTATAGTCTTGATACGTCCCCTCCATTTTAATACTACTTCGATCAGAGGCGGAATTTGATTCATTCTGTGGTAGCTCACCGTAGGAAAGTATTGCCTGGTATTTATTACCACCAGTGTTAACTACCTCGAGTTCAACATCTACAATCTCTGAAGAATCTTCTAAAAGCATGGTACCAGTATATTCACCTTCCATTTTTAATTCAGAACGATCCTGAGCTTGTGCAGAATTAGTAATAAAATCAGTGGCTACAATATGTATCAATGCCCATAAAACAGTGATAAGTGTACAGGATTTAATAAAAGAATTCATCATAGTATTAATAAAATTAAATAATTTGCCCGGCAAATGTATACTTGGTTCAGTATATCACGGAGCTTAATGGGTGCCGCATTTTTATATGCTTATTATGAGGCGGGACGATTTATACCTGGTATAACTACCCCAAAAGTACAGTCCCCGGGATTGCCTTCACCACAATACCCATGATAATAATATTCCCGAAGATCATAAAATTTAAGTTAATAAAAAATTATTAAATTTTAAGCACTTTTTACCAATTCCTGTTTGTGAGAATATCGATGATCTGATTTTTCTCAATCAAAACTTCAACTCTATAATATAAATTAAAGATTCTAAATGGCCCAGGAAACCATTGTAACTCTCCCGATGGTAATTATGAGAAGGGCAGAAAATGAAAGGATACCTTTATATGTCGTTATCATTGTTCTACTTCGTATAAACACCCTCAACTATCCTTCAAATCTACTTAGTTGCCGCCCCCGGTTCCACTGGTTTTTCTCATGGTCCCGATATACTCTTTAGCCATGACTACATCGTCAAACCAAACAGTGGCTTGCTTTGTATTGATCAGGTAATCCGGATTATCGTCGGCAAACTCCTGTGTTTTGCTGAATGCTGAATCAGACACGTAATGCTGCAGCCTAAGGACATTCGTTTTAACGTTCATGTCGTGCCGCCAGCGAAAACCTTCAAATGGCTCCGCGTCAGGACCATCGGGATCTATTCGGAAACGATCTGACGTCATATAACCTTCGGGAGTTCCTGGCTTAAAATGAATGACTGGATCGCCGTCAATCCATAAAGCCACCTCCCCATCGCTTTTTTCAGCAGATGAGTTCAACTTTAGCATGACCTCTATAGCAACCCATTCACCCCGTGGAACAACGGCCGGTTCAGTTGGCTGAAATCTATTTCCATAGTAAGGGTTAGGTCTGCCATCAGGTTCTCCCTCAATAGACTGCCACGAATGCATTTCCGGCCAATAGGCATAGAACGACCAGATTCCGGGAGGGCTGTGTCGTATAGTTTCAGGTGTGTTAATTTCATGTATACTGGGTTCAATGGTCACACTGAAATGATTCTCAGGTCGGTCACCGGCGCCCCCCATTGGATACGGTAATGGATCATCAAAACCACGCAGTGCAACAAAATGGTGGTAATTACCATGATCTTCGGCAAATTTGGTGTAAAACCTCAGGTATATTTTATCCCATCCCTGCTCAAACGTTTTATATAGTTCTCCCCCTTCATTTTCACCACGCGTAGCTGTCATTTGCAGCGAACGCATTCCAGCTGAACCTGCAGGTATATCGTCACTAAACAACATCACCTTATCATCACTGTTACTCATGAATCCCCATTTGCCTTCCAAGTCTTCCAAATCTCCCGCTTCAAAATTTTCGGCAAAGACAACTTCAGGGTCTTTTTCGATCCCTTCATCTCCCGGATACTGCCATGCAAGTCCCTTACCTATTGGTACCTCTTCCTCATTCTGTACCGAATTACCGCATCCTGTTAAAAAAAGGACACCACATACCATTGGCAATAACTTATTAGGCTTCATATTCTGGGTCATCATAGATTTCTTTTTATATGCAGGGGTGAAAATAGCTTTTCGATAGTGATGAACTACAGATTCCTCTTGCGCAGAGATTTTGCACAGTTATAAGCTATGAGTGATGAGTTGTGCCTATTTCATAATAACTCATAGCTCATCACTTTTAACTTCCTAAAATACCTGTCTATGTAAAGCAAAGTCTAACCCGGATCATTATTCAACACCTTATTGCGATTTTCTTAAGTTTCCTATTCTTTTAGTGCTCACGACAAAATTATCAAAATACCGTTCCTGTTTTTGTACGGACCCCGGATCATTCCAGTAATTTTCAATAAAAATCGCGTTAATTCCATAATTATCAGGATTATCATTCCAGTTGCCATGCCAGTTGTAATCGTCTCGTCTGGCCTGAAGTTCACCATCAATCCAGAACTCAAAAATGCCATCGGATTTACCCGGAGTATTCAACTTAACATGTGCTTCTATGCTATACCAGTGGCCAACAAATTCTGAATTAAATAAGGGTTTTTCCCCCATATGTGAACCCAACCATCGCAGGTTGTCCCAATCATTGTATCGCGTTGATGCCAGTGTACCCTCTTCATCAATGCCGGTGGCCGGGTCCATACCCAGGTAATGATGGTCATCACCTCCCATCGACCATATATGTGCAATATGGCCCTGCCCCCATCCCTCGAGCAAAGTTGTAGAGCGGAACAATTTATGTCCGCCCCCGCCGGACCAGCCGGCTTCATGGCAAAGATCCATGTGCCAATATATCTCATCAAAATTCTGGCCATTCGCTACCGCTTGTTGTCCGATGGATTCAATCTCGTGCCGCCCAAAAGCGAGCTTAAGGTTTCCGGCGCTAACTTCGCCTTTATCAAAAACGGCTCTCATACCCTTACTTCCACCTCTGCCTACACTATCTTCCAAAGAAAAGCCTCCCTGGGAATCATCATAATCAAAATATCTTTCGTCCAGTAGTTCCTCACTTTCAAAATCATCGCAGAAAATCCACCCTTTTCCCATGGTATCGCATAAATCAACAGGCCATTTGTCGCCTGAAGGGCAACGTTTCCCGGTTTCTTTTAATCCTTCTTTCTGATTGTCAGTTACATTCTTAGGTGCAGTTTTGGAACAAGCTGCCACAAACAAGGTAATTGCAAGAAGTACATAAGGAAGATATACTAATGGGTAGTGTTTATTTTTTTTGATCTTCATACACAAGAAGCATGATTTTAAAGAAATATAAATTCAACAAAAAAAAAGCTGCCCGTATATACAGGCAGCTTTTTTCCCGCATTATGGATGATTATTCATCATCGTCTTCAAGTTCAAGATCTATTATCATATCCTCAACTTCCGCCTGTGTCATATCTTCATCAGGCGGTGGTGGGTAACTTAAATCCGCATGCGGATGATCAAAGGGTAAACCATCTCTCGCATCCCACCATATTCTGCTCATTAAATCATCTCCGCCATCAAGGTTAGCGATAGCTTGTTGAACAGATTCCTGGTTCGCGGATAGTTCCACATCCGGGTATGTGAAGCGACGTGGCACCTCCCCACTCGTATGCCCGGGTTGTGTTTCCTCCACATATTGAATGGGGTATCCGGTCCTTCTCCATTCCGTCCAGGCTTCCTGGGTCTGCTGGAATAAAGAAATATACCTTTGGGTACTGATCATTCTTAACTGGTCCTCATCACTTCCGGATAATGTACCGGCAGTACTATTCAAAAAGTCCGAAATTTCAGGCTCTTCCACTTCGTAGAACTCCATCGAAGCGCGGATCCCTTCCTGGTAAGCCGATTGAGGGTCTCCATTTGCCATTCCGGCCAAACGGGCTTCGGCTATATTAAACTGGACTTCCGCATAATCTATCACTACAATAGGTTGTGCCGATTGCTCCGTGAAACGCTCACCTACAAGAGAGACATTGCGGTTTTGAAGGTACCAATCATAACCATCGGCAGGGTTTATAGTCCGGCCACGGTATCCGCCATCCGTCCTTGCAGGGTCACAATAGATAGATAAACGGGGATCATCTATATCCAGGTCTCCGTGTGGCGATCCCGCCGCCTGCATATTGCTTACTACCGGATGGGCGCAAGATGCCGGGTTGCCCGGGCCATTGAACCAGGTGTTGAACATGGGATGCCGGTTTGACGTGTGGGGCGTTTCTTCACCCTTTGTCATTATAAGCGCATTCTCATCATTATTTTCGATCATGGGCTCATCAATAACATCATCAATTTGCTCCTGCGCAAGGTCAGCATCAGCGAACCTTACACGAAGCGCATACCTAAGCCTGAGTGAATTGGCAAATTTTATCCATGAATCGACATCCCCGCCATACATCAAGTCCTGTGACCCCAAAGTGGTCCTATCATCTGAAACCTCGAGATCTTCTGCAGCTTGTTTTAGCTGGGCCATAAGGTCCACATATATTTCACGCTGAGAGTCATATGCAGGGTGACTGACTGTTTCATTTTGATCCAGCACTGCCTCAAAATAAGGTATATCCCCAAAACGATCGGTTATATTTTGAAATAGCCATGCTTTCCAAATTCTGCCCATCGCGTTCCGGTTCAAATCAACTTCATCACCATCCGTCAACCGGATCATATCAGAAATAGCGATCAGTTCATCGGTATAATAGGGATACGAGTAACCACTGTCATAAAAAATATTACCAGATGACGGGCTGTATTCGATACCGGAAAAGTATTTTAAACTTCCCTCGCCGGGAATGTCATAGACGGCTTCTCGTTGAGACTGGGTAAATAAAAAGCCAGGATTAACGACATCCGATGAAACCGAACTGGGATTTGTATTCAACTCTTCAAAGTGGTCCGTACACGATTGAAGCGATATAAGTAAAAACATCCCAATCAGTGAGGGTATTAATATGTTTAGTTTTTTCATTTTATAAACCTCTTTATTTAAAACTGTGCATTTATGTTGAAACCAACCGAACGCAATAACGGAAAGTTACTTTCCTCGAATGCCATAGACGCCGGATCCCGTGAAGCCTGGCTTAAAGGAGGTACGCCCATTTTTCTCAAGTTTTCATTCATATGCAGGTATGCCAGATTTCTTGCAACTATCGAGAATTTTAAACCTGTGAACGGTGTCTGTTCTAAGACGGAAGGCGATAAGGCATACCCTAAAGTAACTTCCGTCAAACTAACATAGGAGCCATTTACCAACCAATTTTCAGCCAATGCCCCCCATCCCCGTGCGGGATAATAACCTACCGGATCAACAGGTTCGTCGTTTTCCCTGTATGTTTTATCAGCAGCTTCCTCTGCACCACTAAAATCATCTATATCCCAGTCCATTTCTTCAGCCAGACTTGCCCGGTATAAATCACCATCCTCGTTATACAAGTTTTCTATTACACCTTCATGGTACATTTCTTCCGATCTTTCTTCGGTAAGAACACCGTTACCTTTTGCGTAACCTTCACGCATGGTTAGGGAGATGATCTCACCTCCAAACCTGTAATCCAATACAGCGCCCAAAGAGAATCCTCTATAGCGGATTTCGTTGGTAATACCACCCAGGAAATCCGGTTGCATATTGCCAATTACTTCGCGATCCTCAGCTGTTTTCAACTCTCCGGTCTGTTCAAGTTCAATCCTTCCATCTTCAGTCCTCGCCTGAACTAAACTATAAAAATCACCATAAGGTTGTCCGGGCTGGGCCTCGAGTTGTGCCTGGCCAATACCTGGATCGGGCACTATGGAATGTGATGTTACACCCTCAGCAAGTTCAACAACTTCTGACCGGTTCCTGGATATGTTTAATCCTAAATTCCACATAAAATCCTGGGTTTCAACAGGCCTTGCGTTCACGGATACCTCAATCCCCTGGTTATCCATCTTGCCAGCGTTAATAAGCCTTTGCGTATATCCCGTCGCACCGGAAACGGACACAGGGAATATCTGGTTCTCGACTGATGACGAATAAGCAGTCACATCGAACGCCAGCCTGTTCTCAAATAACCTGATATCAGCCCCGAATTCCCATGAGGTTGTCAGCTCATTTTTGAGATCTATAAGAGGTATTTGATCGGGTACTTCAGCCATCCTGACCCCGTCAAAATCCAGTGAGTTAAGGCTGTAACCTGGCAAAGTCTGGTATACAGTCGCGTCATTACCCGTTTGGGCCCAGGAGGCTCGCAATTTGCCATGGGTCAGTATAGGAGAATCTATATCAAACGCGTCAGAAAATACAAATGCCAAGCTTGCGGAGGGGTAAAAGAATGATTGATTATCTAAGCCCAGGGTTGAAGACCAGTCATTTCGTGCAGTTAAATCCAGATACACATAATCTCTGTATCCCAGCTGGCCCAGAGCAAATAATGATTGCATCTCTTTTCTGGCTAAATACGATTGCGGGTCAACACTGTTGGCATTGGAAATATGGTACAAGTCCGGTATATCCAGGTTCGTGCCCTCGAGTGTTGTTCGCTCGGTCCTGCTCTGCATAAGATTGCCACCAACAGTTAACGATGAACTAAAGTCCGCGCTTAGGTCACGCACGGCATTCAGCGTGAAATCATAATTATTCTCCTGAACCGCGAAGGATGTATTATTAACCATACCCTGTCTATTAGTCCGTGTACCGACAGCTTCACGCCTGAAGCGTTGATCCTGATACGTATCGGTACCGGCCCTGAAGGTTGCGTTCAACCAATCTGTGAAATCATAAGTTGCTGATATAAAACCATACACCCGGTTCCTGCGGTCGTCATTTTGTATTTCATTGATCATCCAGTAAGGATTCATGGGATAACCGCCGGAAATATTTCTTGGCGTGCCATCCGGTCTTTTGTAATCTTCCAACCAGGCCAAATCCACAAAAGGAGGCATCATATACAAATTCTGAAAGGTATTTTGGAAATTACTCCCTATAGAAGGACGGTTAATACCTTCGTGCCTCTGGTAAGTGGCCTTGCCATCTACCAATAATCTATCGGATACTTGTGATGTTACCCGCAATGCAGCCGAATTTGAACCAAATTCACTATTAGGGACTACACCTTGATTTCTTTGGTCAGTCAATGACAGGCGATAGGTTGTAGCATCATCACCACCGGAAAATGCTATTGAATTGTTAGCCGTTACCCCCGTATTGTAAAAATCATACACATCATCTCTTGATTGAGGGGTGGCAGAAATCGGGCCCAGTTCAGGCATTCTGCTTATCAGAATAAGTGTTCCATCTAACGGCGGCCCGTGTTGATCAAGGCTTCCGGTATAGTTTGGGTATGTTTCCCCCTCATATAAACCATTCCCATAGGCATCGTCATAATTCATCGAATAACCGGTACCATATTTATTCTGGAACTGCGGCTTCATTCCTATCTGGTCAAAGGTAACATTGGAATTAACCGATACCCCGATACCGTCTCTTTCATGGCCGGATTTCGTAGTAATTACAATAACGCCATTTGAAGCTCTGGCACCGTACAATGCAGCCGCGTTAGGGCCTTTCAGTACAGTAAGATCTTCAATATTGGTAGCGCTTACTCCCCCAATTCCATCTCCATAATCGATGCCGCCCCATCCCGCACCGCCAGAACTGCTCTGGTTATCAATAGGGATACCGTCAACCACAATTAAAGGCATATTATCACCGGTAATAGAGCCTACACCCCGGATCAGAATACCTGAAGAACCACCGGCCGTTGGTGATTGGCTAATCTCAACACCGGAAATGCGCCCTCTCAGGCTATTCACAACATTTGTTTCAAGTGCTTCTGAGAGGTCCTGAGTGCCTACACTTTGAGTGGAATACCCCAAAGACCTTCTTTCACGTTCCATGCCGAAAGCCGTGACAACCATATCATCAAGTTCAAGGGCTGCTTCTGACAGTGCAACATCAATGACCGATCGGTCACCTACGGTTTCATCTATGGTGGTGAAACCAACCATAGAAAAACGCAATTCCTGGTTATTCTCAGTGATGGAAATTTGATACTCCCCATCCACATCTGTAGTTGTCCCTTGCGTTGTGCCTCTGATAGCAACATTGACCCCAGGAAGCGGTTCACCGTTATCCGCAGCCGTTACTGTACCAGATACTTGCCTTTCTTGTGCTTGTGCTTGCGTTATACTCAATACACAGATAAAAGAAAGCATACCTGCTATTCGTTGTAAGTTCTTTTTTAGCATTTAGTTCTCCATTATTTTTTACAAAATATAGATTATGGGTAATTAGCTTTTTTACTTTCGTAAAAGTACTGATTTGAGAGATAATCATTTATGAAATGATTGTCAAGGCTTTCGAAAAATTATTTTTTCTTTTTTATTTTTTTCATAGCTGCTATTCTCACTCTTCCTGATAAATCAAGAGGCTATCCAGTTTATTAAACTCTAATTAGGATTGTGCTAATAATTCTGGGTGCCGGGTATGCTATGATACTGTGTAAGTCACATAAAATCAACCAATTGATACTCGATATCTTAGGTTTTATGCCCCTGACAAAAATAAAATAAAGAGATTCAAGCTCTTGCAGAAAGCCCCTTGTGTCAGTTTTAATCAAAAAAACTTGTCACCGGTGCTTAAAGATTTATGGTTTATTCCCTAAACCATAAATCTTTAAATGGGCAACTTCCCGAAAGAATAACCTTTCACTTAGCTTTTTAAAACTGTTGTTAACTTGCTACAGGGGGCTGTATCAAAAGTCTTTACATAAAACCTTTTTTGTTTATTGTTTTGATAGGTACAAAAAAATGCCCTTACCTGCCGGTTACCTCAATTTTCCCCAGGCTATACCACCCATCTTCGGTCCTTGCGTCAATAGGAAGTTTTATGGCGGGCTGATGATCTATACCTAACTGGTTAATGGGGTAGATCATGGCAAGTTCAAGCTGATACTCTCCCGGCGGCAAGTCATCAGGTATATAAACCGCATCATTATAAAGGTTATCACCAGGCATCCATTCCCGGATATCTGCTTCTGTTAATAAAACCGTATTGGCCTCTGCATTGCGCAACCTCAAAGCAAGAGGGAATTGACGATAAATAGGGGCAACTCCTTTATTTTCCCACCAAGAAGCAAAGTCCAGTTTCCTGTTCGGCCCAACCTCCTTCGTATAGGAGATACGGCGAGGCACAAAACGGTAACCCATTTTTTTGATCCATTCGTCAACCATTGGCTGCCATTTCTCCGGTACAGGCGCTGACTTAGCATTAAATGATGACATTTTCCATTTTAAGCCCTGCTCGAAGATGTATTCGACCTCTTCCTTGGTAAAATCTCCCTGGTCTTCCCAACCGGGAAAGTTATAGCAGATTTCCAGCGTAACATGTCCTTTTTTCCAGGCGTCCTTCATACCATAGTTGATAATGCCCTGGGGGTAATAATCATACATATGGGTCCAGCCATCCTGCTCATCTGCCCAAAAGCCAATATCACCCATGCAATCGGCCCGCCAGCCTACATTAGCCTGTGAAATGCCATATTTATTGGTCTCTTCATCCGTCAGCAGCATGATCAGGGGTGTTTCTTTAAAAGTATCCGTATAAGCATCAACGAGCGCTTCCCTGGTTGGCTGGGACAGAAGGTCAGAGCCTGCTCCTTCTCCCCAGGCCCCTACAATACGTACATCAACCGCTTCAAGATCAGGGTGATTGTCATAGCGTTCTCCTATTTTTCGCACGAACCCCCCAAAATATTTTGCGTAGCGGGGATCTTCAGGATCTACCATCCAGCCGTTAACCGGGCTGTCTAGTTCCCATTCCCTTTTCTCACCGACCATCTCCCGGTACCAGTCGGGGACATCATGCTTGTCGTCGTATGGAGATCCATGTGACATCACACCCAGTTTTACCGTTTGTCCTCTTTCACGTGCCGTCTTGAGAGCCCTGTCTAAAATATCCCATCGGAATTCCCCTTTTCCCGGTTCCAGAAATCTCCAGTAAAATCTTAGATAGGCCATGGAGGTATTAGGATAATCCTCGTTAATAAGATTATCATCCGAATCGGTTAATACAGCATGAGGATAATCCTCCCTGAAATCTCCACAACATCCCTGGAGTGCATTGGCTGTATCCCCTTCGAATCGTTGAAAGGTCATGAAACCTTTCCCGGGATTTGTCAGTAACTCGCCATTATCCTGAAAACGAATCACTACGGTATCTTTCTCCTGGGCTGATGTTGCCAGAGCGAGTCCGGTTGTCAGGAACAATAGTCCTATATAGCTCACAAAGTTTTTCTTGATTAGCTGCATCTTTTTGTTTTTTAGTTATGGTTGTTAGAACATTTTTTATCGGTTCCTGGCCATTCCCAACATAGCACGACCCGTAGAAACATAGGATTCCTGTACTGAGTCAGATTTTCTGCATAGGGCTTTAGTTTTATGACTAATGGTTCATTAAATATTAAAAGATATTGAAAGTTACAAGAAAACATTCAAAACAAAGCTCGCGTCTATATCAAAAGAACAAACCGTTTTGGTATAGACACGATATCGGACAAAAAGCTAATTAAAGCTGCTTCTCTTCTGTTTAAAGAACATTTAAACAAGCTCTTTATTAATTACAATCTTTATTTGTTTTTCCACTTTTAAACATAAGTTTTGCCTGACAATAAACTTTTATTTATAATGGTCACGACAACATAATGAAATTCAATTTGATGAACATGCCTTTTTACAATAGAAAGAGAAGGAGAATATAACCCACGCCCCATCCCCATCATAACGAAAAGCAATAAAATGAAACAAACTAATTCAGCTATTTTATATTTTAATAAAGCCTTTACAGCAGAGCGTATTGCAGTAATAATATTTTCATTATTACTGCTCTTTGTTATTTCCGCTTGCGCACCGGTAACCGAAGAAAAAACTACAGAACTATACGATACCGGACTATCCGTTATTCCTTACCCACAAGAAGTGAATTTAACAGGACAGGAATTTGCATTTGGGCCAGAAGCTACCATAGTGCTGGACCAGTCAGCCACAGAAAGTGATCAATTTGCAGCGCAAGAACTAGCCGATCAATTGAACGAAGACTGGGGAATTGATGTAACCATATCAACATCGCCTGGCCAAAACACCATTCGCTTAACCCGTGAAACAGAACTTGAAGATGCCGGGGAACAGGACTACCGTTTGATAGCTTCCGGCAATGAAATTACCATTGAAGCCGGTGGAGAGCCTGGCCTTTATTACGGAACCCAGACCTTGGTCCAGCTGATTAAAGGTGATCCTTCATCAGCAGTTATTCCGGGTGTTGAAATTTTCGATTCACCTGACATTGAGGAGCGTGCTGTTCATTACGATACCAAGCACTCTCAGGATAAAAAAGAGTATGTGAGAAGCTTTATTCGTGATTTGGCCCACTACAAAATTAACATGATGGTTTGGGAATGGGAAGATAAGTTTGCTTATCCGAGCCACCCCGACATCGGGGCGCCAGGCGCTTTTACCATGGAAGAAATGCAGGAGCTAACCCGATATGCACAAAAATACCATGTCCAGATTGTCCCTCTTGTACAGGGGCTTGGCCATGTTAGCTATATATTGAAGTGGCCTCAATATGCACACTTACGAGAAATAAATGCTTCCAACTGGCAGTTTTGTACTATGAATGACGGTACTTATGATCTTCTCTATGATTTATGGGAAGATGCCATAGAAGCTACGCCAGGATCAGAATACATCCATATCGGCTCAGACGAAACCTATGAACTAGGCCACGGCAAAGAATGCGGCTGCCATGCAAAAGCTGAAGAGATCGGGATGAGTGGGCTATTTCATGAATTCCTGGGCCGTTCTGCCAGACATCTCCAGGAAACGGGCCGTGAAGTAATGGCCTGGGAAAGGCCAATGGGTTGGGAAGAACACAGCTCACCAATAAAAGACGATGAATTGCGGGCGAAGGAACTGGTCCTGACAGAGAGCTATAGTTGGATGTCACCC
Organism: Balneolales bacterium; assembly: GCA_040878115.1. Lineage (GTDB taxonomy): Bacteria > Bacteroidota > Rhodothermia > Balneolales > Natronogracilivirgulaceae > JBBDMU01. Next base: position 206 of record JBBDMV010000009.1, on the reverse strand, counting down.
CCCGATTATCCTGAAGTAACCCAATCTCAGGAACTCGGCCACAAAGTCTTTGTATATGATCCCAACCCAGGAATTGAGCCTCTCTTTTTGCCTTATTTTTATCGTGAGAGCGGTAGTGCACATGTTATCCCTGGAACAGAAGAAAAGAAAACCAGAATGGGCAGTCTGGAAAATTCTTACAACACCCTGACTTCCGCGGCAAACTC
>JBBDMV010000008.1:0-8468 GCA_040878115.1 Balneolales bacterium | reverse complement strand
AATTATAAAGGTTAATAATTAAGGTTGACTAAAATGTATTTAGCCTTTTGATACAGCCCCCTAGGTTCTGCCGCCTCGTTGAGGCTGTTTAATGTGCGGGATTCCCCTTCTTCATAGACAAACAGCGACATCGGTACTTCCATTTGACTGAGATCCTGGCAAGCTTTTTGCTATAGTGCGACCACTACCGAGAGTTTTTGATTCAATCAGACACCTTGCAGATGACAACAAGATTTGCCTGAAATTTCGTGACATTTCCTTGCAGGTTCATTAACATTCTTTTCATAAATCAACGTATTATTGAGCCATGATACCCGACGATAAAAAAGAAGAAGTCCGCGACGCCGCAGATATTGTGGATGTCGTTTCCGATTATGTGAAGCTGAAACGCACGGGCAGCGGATTTGCCGGCTTGTGCCCTTTTCACAATGAAAAAACGCCTTCTTTTCACGTAACCCCCGGCATGAGCATTTATAAATGTTTTGGATGCGGCGCGGGGGGGGATGTTTTCAATTTTGTGATGGAGATGGAAGGAATCGGCTTTACTGAATCCATAAGAACCCTTGCCGAACGATATAACATCATCCTTCCGGCAGAAAACAAGCCGGAATACGACCCTTCCCATACGGATAAAGAAGGAATATATCACGCCCTCCGTTTTGCAGGGATTTACTTCCATCGGACTTTAATGGAACACGAAGAAGCAAAAACCGCCCGGGATTATCTCGCCAAAAGGGGCTACACCAAAGAAACCATCAGGAAATTCGGACTCGGTTACACACTCAAAAGTGGTGACAGCTTAAAAGGTATGGCCGAAAAAGAAGCCCTAAAGGAGGAATACCTGCACAAGGCCGGGTTGCTTAAATCAGATGCCAACGGTGTTCGCAGCTATGATACATTCCGTGGCCGCCTGATGTTTCCAATCTTCAATCCCTCTAAGAAGGTGATTGCCTATGGCGGCCGGATATTAAAAGATTCCAAAAAAGCCCCGAAATATATAAATTCGCCGCAGACTGAAGTTTATAATAAAAGCGAGGTGCTTTATGGTATTCATGCCGCTAAAAATGAAATTCGCAAAGAAAAGGAAGCCATATTAGTTGAAGGTTACACGGATGTAATCACCATGCACCAGGCAGGGGTTCGCAACGTAATTGCCACCAGCGGCACAGCCCTTACATCACTTCAAATGCGTATTTTGAGTCGCTATGCCGATACCTTGCTTATGATCTATGACTCCGACTCCGCAGGTCAGGCCGCCATGACACGTGGTATTGATATAGCTTTGACCGAAGGACTTGGTATACGTCTGTTACAGTTACCTGAAGGCGATGACCCTGATTCCTTTGTAAAACAGTTCGGCAAAGAAGGCTTTTTGGGTTATAAAAAAGAAAACTCGCGTGATTTTTTAAGCTTTTTAATTCAGGGTGCCGATCAGGCCGGTGAGTGGGATGATCCCGTAACAAAGCCCAAAGTAGTCGGCAGATTACTGGAAAGTATTGCCTGCATTCCTGATGTGATGTCGAGAGAAACTTTTGTACAAAAACTTGCTAAGGAATCAAAAATCGGTGACCGTAAGCTTTTTGAACGGCTGGATATCACCATGACAAAGAAAAAAGAAAGCGATAAACGTGCAAAAGAAAGAGCCGGCCGGTTTGAATCGCAACATAATCAATCTGAGGAAGCAGGTACTTTTAACGGCAAACAGCAAAACCAGAAAGCACGAAGAGAGCCCGTTGCAAAGAAAAAAATGCCTCCTCATGAAAAAGAAATTGTGCGCCTGTTACTTGTTCACCAGGAAAATATGGTGAAGTACATAGGTTCGCTAATCAATGAGGAACAATTTGAGAATGAACTGCTAAGGAATTTCTTTAAGGATATCATGCAACGCTTTGAAAGCGGTCAAAAAAATAATGTTGAAACCTACGCGGCCATGGAACACCCCTACCCTGAATTGCTGGGAGAAATTGTGATGGAACGATTTTCCCTTAGTGAACGTGGAAATGAAAAAAGGGACAAAGCACTCGGTCAGGACTCGGACCCGTACAGAACAGCCAGAGGCGCTATCAAACTTCTTCAGCTGCATTTTCTGGATAATTTAGTTACTAAATACAGCGAAGAATATGAACAGGCTGAGGGAGATGACAAAATCAGATTGAATAAATTAATCCAAAAGATATCACTGAACCGAAGCAAAATTTCAGTTCTAACTCCGAATAAAGCTTACCCTGAGGCTGAAGCCGAAATCATCAAACGCAAAAAAGAGCTTGAATCAAAACAACAAGGCCTGGAATAAACCTATGAGCATTGAACTTGAAGTAGCCGTGAAGGCTGCAAAATCTGCAGCCAAGATCATTCGAAAATACTCTGAACAGAATAAACACTTCAACATAGAGCTTAAAGGGAAAAACGACCTGGTGACCGATGCCGATCTGGCCTCAGAAAAAGAGATCATCAGAATGATATCCCAGCAATTTCCCGATGACCAAATACTTGCAGAAGAGTCCGCTGCAGATGCATCCCTAACCAATGCACGTACCTGGATCATCGATCCTATTGACGGGACCACCAATTTTGCCCATCGTTATCCTGTATTTTGCGTCTCAATCGGGTTCTGGGAGAGCAAACAGGCAAAATCGGCTGTAGTATTAGAAATCAACCAGAATGAACTGTTTACAGCCGAGAAAGGTAAAGGGGCCTTTTTAAATGGACATTCCATACATATTTCTAAAGAGACAAATTCCAAAGATGCTTTAATTCTTACCGGTTTCCCATACAAAGACCTGAATTTGCTGGATGATTACCTTCAGCTGTTCAAAAGCCTGATCAAAAACACGCACGGGGTAAGGCGGCCAGGCAGTGCCGCTTATGACTTATGTTGTGTGGCGGCTGGTCGTTGTGAGGGCTTCTATGAGTACGGCCTTGCTGCCTGGGACGTCGCCGCAGGCAGCCTGATTATCCAGGAAGCCGGAGGAGTTGTTTCAGACTGGTCTGACGGAGATAACTGGTTGTTCGGTGAGCGCTATGTAGCTGGGAATAAACCAGTACATTCTTATTTATTGAGTGAGATTAAGGAGCATATATCGGGAGAGAAAATTACGGCTTGATGCTTCAACCTACTTTTTTGCCACGTTTGGTATATCTTCATAGTGTTATTTGACATCTTGCCAGTGCAAAGCACTACCTCCCGAAGGTAATCACCGACAGCGGGTTCATTTTAGCGGCTACGCGAGCAGGGATCCACGATGCCAGGGTACACAGCAGCATGGTGATGGCGGAGACGATTACAAAATCAAACATATGGGGTTCTACCGGTGCGGCAGACATATAGTAGGTTTCTTCAGGCAGCGGAATGATTTGCCAGGTAGCCTGAAGCCAGTAGAATAACAGGGACAAACCTATCCCAATAATAAGGCCGGTCAGGCCTACAATGAGCCCTTCCATCATAAAAATAGACCGGATGCTCTTATTATCGGCACCCATAGTCTTCAGGATTCCTATATCTTTGGTGCGTTCCAGCACCATCATGAGTATGGTGCCAATTAAATTGAAGGCCGCCACGATAATCATCACGGCGATCACGAACGGAATGGTTTGCTCCTGCAGATTGATCCAGGCAAAGATATTGCTATACTGCTGGTATATGGTTTCGGTGTAATACGGGAACGGCAGAGCATCATTAATCCTTTCATCTACCTCGTCTATTTGGTCCAGGTTTCCTACCTGGATATCAATCTGGCTGGCTTTCGGGGGGGCTATATTAAAAAGAGCGCGCGCGTAATCCCGTTCCATCAATACGAGCAGATCATCAAACATATCCACCCCCGTCTGATAAATTCCGGCTATATGGAACTGGATGATTTCAGGCATATTGACCGGACTGGGTATGCCTTGAATGGTATAGGTCGTTAAAACACTCCCTATACTGGCATTTAGGTTACGGGCAAGCCGGCTGCCAATGACCACACCAGGCAAGCCCTCCTCGTTTTCATCGAAATCATATTTCCCCTCGTTAACATACTGATGAATATCAGAAAGATCGCCTTCCGGACTAACACCTTTTACAAAGCTACCTTCCACATATTCACTGGTTTGCACCATGGCCTGGCCGTAAATAGCTTCCTGAAGATCGGCTATATCGGGAATATCCTCAAGCTTGGTCATCACGGTATCAGCTCGGTAAAGTGGGTCTTCTGTATAGGTCATCACACTGATGTGATTGCCAAAGCCGAGGATCTTTTCCTGGATCACGGACTTGAAGCCGTGAACGATAGACAAAGCAATTAAAAGACCGGCCACACCTACTGCCACACCAGTTATGGCCATGACTTTAATGAAGGAAAGAAAAGAAGAATCTTTTCGACCGCCCCGGAAGTAACGCAAGGCTAAAAACCATTCAAATTTCAAAGCAGTATGTGTTTAACCACAACGTGCGCAAAGGGCACTAAGGTTATATTGTTTGGGTTATACGGCATATTTTATGCTTTTCTCTTTGTGAGCTTCGTGCCCTTTGTGTTTATTATCAAATCAGTATGTATTCAACCACAACGTGCGCAAAGGGCACTAAGGTTATATTGTTTGGTCCTACGTGTAATTTAACCACCAGCTATACAACGACCCCGCGCTTAGGCGGCAGGCGCCAATATATTTAAACTATTTACAACTGAAGATTAACTAGTAAGTGTGAATCTGACAAAAAACGGCGAGACCTGTCCGTCTTGAAGCGCCTTGTTATACTCATGGCTTTAGGTTCGGGATTTCCAATAGCCTGGTTTACGTCTCAAATGTTTCACTGCATTAATTGAGATCACATTGCCAGAAACTTCATAAATAATTTCATAAGGAAACCGACCCAATAAAATTCTTCGATCTTGCTTCGTTAACAAAGTTCCTGATTTAGGATGGGCCAAAGCTTGAGCAATTACATATTCTATTTCATCAAGAAATTCTGCTCCGAGTCCCTCAGATTTTTCCTCATAATACTCAATAGAACTTGTTAATTCTTTGGCAGCTTCCGGATGATATTGAAACGTCATTTATTTAGGCGTTCTCGGGCAGCTTTATGAACCTCTTCCCCAGAAATTGGAGTCACTTTTCCTGACTTAATCTCGGCTTTTCTTCGGTTGATTTCATCAATCCAGACTTGTTCAATATCATCATCAATTTGTTGATCAAGACTGCTAATAAGTCTTTTTGCTAATTCGGCCCGATGTTTTTCATCCAATTCAAGAGCAGAATGCTCAATTTTTTTAAAATCTGTAATCATGATAATGAAGGTTAATTGTTTTCTTTAATCTATTGAAAAACGTGCAATTCTGACAATTATTTATTCGGTTGGTGAAGTGGGTATAACTCATTCTTTTGAGCTTCGTGTCTTTGGGGTTTAAATATTATTCCGGTCTCATATGTGGGAAGAACAACACATCCCTTATGGATTCCTGATTAGTCATGATCATGGCCAGGCGGTCAACCCCTATTCCGAGTCCTGCGGTTGGAGGCATGCCGTGCTCTATGGCGCGAAGGAAGTCTTCATCAAGGGCCATAGCTTCTTCATCTCCCCCCGCACGCAAACTGGCCTGCTCTTCAAAACGCTTGCGCTGTTCCACCGGATCATTCAGCTCACTAAATGCATTGCAAATTTCTTTGCCGTTGCAGATCAGTTCGAAACGCTCAACCAAGCCCGGCTTACTGCGATGTTTTTTCGCCAATGGACTCATTTCTACAGGATAATCAGTAATAAAAGTAGGCTGGATGAGCTTGGGTTCCACATATTCACCAAAAATCTCATCAATAAGTTTGCCCAGGCCCATCGTCTCGTCAATACCGACATTAAGCTTCCGGGCTGCGGCCTGCATGGCTTTTAGGTCCATGCCTTCAAGATTAACACCTGTTTCTTTTTCAATAGCTTCCAGCATGGGTATCCTCGGCCAGGGCTTTTTGAAGTCAATCAGATGGTCACCGACCTGAACTTTGGTCGTATTATGGAGAGTTAAAGCCACATGCTCCAGAAGGCTTTCTACAAAATCCATCATCCAGTTGTAATCTTTATAGGCTACATAAAGCTCAACCTGAGTGAACTCCGGATTATGGAAACGGCTCATCCCTTCGTTGCGGAAATCCTTGGCAAATTCAAACACTCCTTCAAAACCGCCCACGATGAGGCGCTTCAGGTAGAGTTCGTTGGCCACACGCAGGTACAGCTCCATATCCAGGGAGTTGTGGTGCGTAGTAAAAGGCTTTGCGGCAGCACCGCCATAAATGGGTTGCAGTATAGGTGTTTCTACTTCAAGATAATCTTTGTCCTGCATATAGCTGCGAATAGCTTGCACCATTTTGGAGCGTTTCTTAAAAACTTCACGGACTTCCGGGTTCACCATTAGATCAATGTAACGGTGGCGGTAACGCTGCTCTTTATCGGAGAATGCATCATAGGTTACGGTTTCACCTTGTTCGTCGGTTACTTCTTTGGCGACGGGCATGGGCTGTACAGCTTTGCTGAGCAACTCGAAATGTTCGGCATGAACGGTGATCTCACCGGTGCGGGTCTTAAAAACGAAACCTTTGATACCTACAATATCACCTATATCAACTAGCTTTTTGAAGACCGTATTGTAATTTTCCACACCGATATCATCGCGGCGCAGATAAACCTGTATAATTCCATCCTGGTCCTGCAGGTTAAAGAATGAGGCTTTCCCCATGATCCTTCGCGTCATGATGCGGCCGGCTATGCTTACCCTGCGAGGCTCTTCATCACCAACTTTTATCAGTTCAGGGGTCTCAAGGACCTGCTTGCTGTAATGATCAACCTCAAAACTGTAGGGATAAGGGTTGACGTTGATTTTTTTTAGTTCCTTTAATTTTTCTAAACGAAAATTAGCCTGTTCGCTGAGGCTGATTTCTGGTTTGTCCATGGGGTAAATAATATTCAAAAATTGGTTGTCTTGTTCATGGTGCAATAAGTAATGGTAATTGGCACACCATGTATTGTGTATATTACACTAATATAACAATGTAACCACGAAGTTGTTTCGCAGATCTTGACGATTTGTAAAATGGGCTTATCTTTTAAAAAGAACGGTCAGTTTTGTTCTTCTTGTAAATTCATTGCAACCGAATTGATGCAGTACCTCAGGCCGGTAGGTTCGGGACCATCTTCAAAAACGTGACCGAGGTGAGAATCACAACGCGCGCAAAGAACTTCTGTTCGTTGCATGAAAAAACTATTGTCTGCTTTGGTGATGATATTTCCTTCCAAAGGCGCATAAAAAGCAGGCCACCCCGACCCGGAGTCATACTTGGTCTCTGAGTCAAAAATCGGCAAGTCACAGGCCGCGCAATGGTAAATCCCTTTTGTAGTTGTTTTGTTATATTCATTCACGATAGGGAACTCTGTGCCCCCATTACGAAGTATCCTGTATTCGGATGAGGTCAGGATTTCTTTCCATTCATCATCGGATTTTACCACCTTGTCGATTGAGCTATTTTGTCGGTGGCTTGCTTCATGATTCTCAAATGTGGAATGAGCATAATATGATTTTCCCTGCTCACAGCCTGCATGAACTCCAATGATCATTACCATAAAGGTATAAAGGAAGAAACGTTCTTTCATAATTCGAATATCTATCTGGGGTGAATTATAACCAACAAACTAATTATTATTTTATTCAGAATGTTGAGTGTTGAAGTTCCAATGAAAGGTTTATTAAAGATATAGCATTCCTTTAATAGAAACACATGCGAGATCTACCTCGCTGATCGCCTTCGCCTGGTCCCGGCAACATCATGCTGCTGTTCATCCTGTGGGTCTTCGCGTTGGGCTGTTTTATCTCTGCTTTCCCTGATATCAGACATTGCACTAAAAAGGACAATCAAGCCAATTATAAGACCTATTGCAAGTAAAACATATAAGAACAAAGTCATTATGATAAAATTAGTGGTTCTATGATTCTATGCAGGCTTTCAATTTATCCCTTATCATTATTTTTCTTTACCCGATTTTCTTACCCGGGTACTGTTTGTGGGGCCGCCTTTATCTCTTCTTTCATTTTCCCTGCTCTCAGACGTTTCTGCCATCACACCCGCCATCAGGATCAAAAAGACGACAAACCCAATTACTAAAATTGTTACTACAAGCGTCATAGCGATAGTATAATTGAAACACTATCAGCGTAACGTATCTAACGAAACAAAGTTCAGTTAGGAATGATTAACAAGGGAAATGTTATTAGCGGCTCGCACATGAAACAGCCTCAACGAGGCGGCAGAACCTAGCCCAGGGTGTCAACCCTGGGGCTGAAATGAAAAAATACAAAAGCCCTGCAAGGGCGGCACAGTGGGAACAGCTTGAAAAACTAACATCAACTACGATGAACTGTCTTGCCTGTTTCGCCCTTACAGGGCTTGGATGTGTGGCAAATCGTTGACCCAGGGTTTACACCCTGGGCTGCATTATGTTACCCTTTCAGGGT
>JBBDMV010000007.1:0-1584 GCA_040878115.1 Balneolales bacterium | reverse complement strand
TTCCATCAACCATTACCAAAGGAGAAGCATTTTGAAGTGTACTTATACCTCTTATAGAGGGAGCGCCTGGCCCAGATCCTGGTAAGTTATGTCCTTGCTGGAGAGTAACCCCAGGTATAGTTCCATGGAAAGCCTCTTCTAGTTTGACAATAGGACTTGCTCTCATTCTCTCTACATCTATGCTTGCTACAGAGGAGGCAACGTGCCGTGTTTCGACTTCACTATAACCCATTACCGTTAATTCACCTAAGCTCAGTGATTCTTCAGATAACATTATTTCAAGGTTATCCAGGTCCTGACTAGTAGTCTCGGTATTTATTTCAACATTGGCATATCCTACCATGCTAAATATCAGAACTACATCTGATTCGGCGGTTATTTCAAATTCACCATTAGCATTAGTAGTCGTACCTCTGTTGGAGCCTCTAATCAATACATTGACCCCTGCCAAAAGTCCCGAGTCGTCCATAACCGTACCGGAAAGACTTACTTCCTCCTGGGCAACGAAGTTGCCAGAACCCTGATCCGTTGAATGTTCACCCGCTTTATTTAATGCAAAGCGGTTTTCCTCATTGAATTCAATGGGTGCTGAATTTAACAATTCATTCGACGTTTGGTTCTCACCTGAGATCATTGCTGATTCCGGAGCATCCGGTATTGGCGGTTCAGAGGCGTATTGCCCCAGTGCAAGTCCATTGAAAATGAAGCATAAGCCCATCGTCAACATACTTACAACCCGAAATAAATTTTTATGTAGTGTATATAGCATAATGTAATCCGTTATGTTAATGTTGTTATAGCTGTTGCTTTTAGTTATTGTTATTCATGGTTAGAAATTTAATTTTTACCTACTCCGCTCAACAGGATGAGCAAATTGTAATCATACGCTTCATCATTCCTTTATTAAATTAAAGTTATCTCCTTTTTTTAAGGAAGGAGTGTTATGTATAAGATGATCTTCATTTTACATGAACTAACCATTAACCAAACATTAAGGAGAAATAATTTTATACCCGTTCAGGCAGGGAACATGTCAACTGCATTGGATGGTAAATTTAACTTTTAACATTTAGCAAATAGGTTTAGCCACAAATGTCTAGACATCCAGACGTATATACGTTAAACAACGTAATAAAATATTATAGGTTTGTCAAATAAATTTATTAAAGTAAATTTATTGTAATTTTGTATAAATTATAAGATCCCTTACTTGCTGAGGCGCATTCTCCAACCAACGTCAGTTTGAATGCAGCCGGATTCACAATAACCCCATCATCACCCATTCGCCACTCCCGGCGTAGTCGAAAACTTGCCTCATTGCACTCAATGCAAAGTTGTCAAATCTTCTCTCGTTGCTTGAAGGATGTTATTTTTATTCGAATCACTGGCTAGAAAGATTTGACAACTTCTGGATTACATTTCGATTTCGGTTGGGGATTAGATTATATGTTCAATTCCACAAGGCATAACCCAACCTGCGCTCTGACTGACGTTGGTATTAAGTTACTGCACAATAGGATATGTCAGTCAGAATGCTATGACTTTGTCAGGTGTAATTTGGATTACTACCCGCAGTACGGTTAT
>JBBDMV010000006.1:0-1586 GCA_040878115.1 Balneolales bacterium | reverse complement strand
TTGAATGGAAGTAAAGCTTGTCATCGCCCGGCTTTCTGCACAAAATTCCCGCTGCCGTTAAATCTGTTGTCTCGGACATGTCAAATGAGCCGATGCCGTAACGGAATCCTTCTGCTTTCAAGTCGAACGTTTCTTTGTTCTCCAATTTCTCCATTGACAACCAAGCTGTGGAGGAGTTTTCTTTCAAGTTGAAATCTTTTACAAGTACCGTCGGCTTGAATGAAGCATCCACTTTCGCTTTCTCCACAAAGGAGCGCAATTCGTCGCGCTTTTTGATTGTGTCGATGCCGGGATTCGGTTTAATCCAACAATCTTCATCCAGCCACTCATTGCGATGATCTAACTCGTAAAGAAATGCCAAGAAGCGATTATCTTTAATTTTCCCGTCTAACACATCGCAAGCATATTCATATTGTGAATCGTAAATAGATTCCCGGACAAAACCGTTTGTGGATATACTACTCACTATCGACTGCTCGCGGGAAGAAGTGGACTGCTTCATAACATCGTAAATGTTCCGGTCTTTAATGGCGGCTAATTCATCCACAGTGACAAAATGACTGTTCAATCCGTCGAGACTGTTTGAATCACTCGCCAGTGACATGATTTTCGAGTATGTCGGATGAAAGTATAAATCCGTTTTCCGCTTCTTCACATATTTGTTGAGCATCGGACTCTGCGAAACCATTTTATAAGCTTCATCAAAACCCTTATTCGCCTGTTCCTTCTTTGTGGCGATGAAATAAGACTCGCCCGAACCTTCACCGTCACCCACAAGCATGAACAATGCTATAGCTGCGTTCTCCGTTGTCTTGCCGTTCTTTCGTCCTTCGATTGTCATGACTTCACGATACTGCCGCAACCTTGTTTCTTTGTGGACAAACCCGAACATTGCGTGCAGCTTCGCTTTCTGGAATAGTTCCAGCAGCAACGGTTGCCCCATGTTCTTACCCTGGGCCTGCATACAAAATTCTTCAATAAACTCAATCGGCTTGTTCGCCAACTCTAAATCAAACACGAATGGATCTTTCGGATTGTTAATATCATCAACTAACTTTTTATACTGTTGCTTGATTCTTCGGCAAGCCACTATTTCGCCGCTGTCAATCTTATCCCAGTATTCCAGGATGTAATTTGTCATGATTACTTATTGTGTTTCTTCATGAATTTTTGCAAATCGTCCAATTCATCAACCACTTTGATTTGCGCTATTTCTTTCGGGTATAAATCGAGCGCTTGTTTATAAATGGACGAATAAGTTTTGGCAGCGTTCAAATAGTTTGAAAAATAGGGGCTTGTTCTAAGAATCGAGTATTCACCTTGCGGCATTTCATCCACAGAACCATTCTCTTCATACTTTTGCTTTAAATATTTCATTTCAGTTTTCAGTGAAGCGAGTTCTTCGCACAAATCCTTCGCGACATCGGATTGTCTCCCCTCCAAATCAGAGAAGGTTTTTCTAAGTCGCTTCAACTCTTTCTTAAATTCTGCATCTCTATTAAAATCGGCGCTACTCATTTCAAAAACCTCCTTCTTCTTTGGGGTGGGGGTAGTGCGCCAAAAAACCATGTTCGGTAAATTTGAGG
>JBBDMV010000005.1:0-8622 GCA_040878115.1 Balneolales bacterium | reverse complement strand
TATACCAAACAGTTTTTTGCCAGATAATACTGGTCCCGGTTGTATTTGATAAACCCGAAATGGTCGTACTCCCTTACCCACTTAATACCCGGTTCATTCGCTAAGAAGGCAAAGAAGCTTTTAATTCCCTGATCTCTTTTGAAGAAGCATTCCTGAAAGGAGACTTCAAATATGGCCTGTTAGAAATCTTTAACCGACAGACAGGCTTTGGGTTGCAGGGTAAAATTCCGGGAATGGACGATGTTATTTGTGCATTCTTATAGGTTATATAACAATCCAGAAACTATCCCAATTATCTTTATCCGGATTGTACCGCTCAATGATGGCATTGATGGTGATGTCAAAGTTGATTATCGCTCGGTATTTACCGGCGCCATCGGAGATTTTCCACCAATACCCATCGCGTTTAAATAGCTGGCGTTCTTGTTTTTCCTTATCGAGGCGATATTCCGAATGTTGTGCATTTATAAAGTCCTCGTATTCATTATGGGTTTTGAAAATAAGGGAGTAGTATTTATTTCTTTTTTTCAGGCTGACCAAATGTACTACCAACCAAAGAAATATTACCTATTTGGGAAAACTATTAACCAATCCAAAGGGCTGAACCAACTCTTAAACACAAAAAAACCCTGTTTAAAATGAATTAAACAGGGTTTTATGTAAGTACGCCCGTAGGGAGTCGAACCCCAAACCTTCTGATCCGAAGTCAGACGCTCTATCCAATTGAGCTACGGGCGCAGTTTATGTTTTTAATATAAGAACTTATCAGCCTGAATTCACAACTTTGTTGAGCGTTATTACAAATACCAAAAAGCCCCTTCGAAGTGCTTTATCCTCTTTTCCCTGGCTTTGGGTTTCAGAATAGCGATCACATCGAAACGTACCGGTGCTCCTTCCATTTTACGTTCGTGCAACCAGGCTTCAGCTACCTTTTTGATCTGTTTTTTCTTTTCCTCACTCACTGCCTCTTCAGGGGTACCGTAGTAACTGGAATTGCGGGTTTTTACCTCCACAAACACGATCTCTCGTCCCACGTAAGCTATAATATCAACCTCACCACGCATGAACCTGTAATTGCGGTCCAGAATCATATAACCTTTGTCTTCAAGGAATTCAGTGGCTATATCTTCTCCTTCAGCACCGGTTATTTGATTATGCCGAAAAGGTTTATTCATGATTAGAATTATTTTCCTGAATACAGTTTTTCATGCGGGCAATTTTAGTCAGGCGCTTAAGTGAAGCCATGTTTTTTTCGTTTAAATAAGGTAGCATGGACTTGGTGAACTCTTCGAACAAATCCAGAAATGCAACAAAACTTTCAATACGTTGATGAAATATCTGTTCATCCTCGTTGATTGGTTCCATTTCCTGAAGGGTATCCAGGCATTCCGTCAGGTTCTTTTTGATGGGGTCAATTTCCCGGTGCTGTCGCTCGCGAATTATCGTGGCTGCGGTAGTCCAGACATCTTTTTCAGCTGTATAAAAATCTTTTCTTTGCCCATCTATTTGTACCTTATGTGCCAGCTCCCACTGCAGCAGGTTGCGGATATTCATATTCGCATTACCTCGGCTTATGTTCAGCGCCTCCATAATAGCATCCGTATCCAGCGGACGCGCTTCGGCATAAAGCAAAGCGTGAATTTGCCCCATGGTTTTGTTAATCCCCCAGGCTGAGGCCATTTCACCCCAGTTCAGTACGAATTGCCTCAACGCTTTCTCGTGGGCTTGTGATCTTTGATCTTCCATCTCTCCGCATTACATTGGAAATTTAAACATCGGGGACTAGTAGTTCAGGCTTTGCTTTCAGACTTTTCTGGGGTAGTTTTTGCGGCCGGTGTCTCTTTAGATGATGATTCTTTGGATTCACCGTTTGTTGACTCGGTTTTAGAGGGAGGCTGTACTTTTTTATTTTTGTAATCTGTAACGTACCAACCCTCTCCTTTATAAACCACCCCGGCACCACCGGAAATGATTCTCTTTACTTTTTGTCCGGAATCAGGACAGGTTTTCAATGAATCATCTTTGATGCTTTGCATGATTTCAAAGGTACTTCCGTCTTCTCGTTGATACTGATAAGTAGGCATTGTTTATAATTTTTAGATGAGCTGGTAATCGACCTTAAAAACGTTAACTCAAATTAATTGGTATAATTTATAAAATACGGATAAAAATAAAATGAAAGGAATCTTCATAGACATAGCATGCAAAAATCACCCACTTATGGTAAACCTCCTATTTCAAGGCTACCAATCCAGCTCTTAACCTTTTCATAGCTTCCTGCAGATCTTCCAATGAGGCAGCGTACGAAAGTCGCGCTCCGGATGGTTCCCCAAAGGCATCACCAGGAACAAGCGCTACACCGTGCTCTTCGAGCAGATACAGGCAAAGCTGGGTTGACGTCTCCATTGCTTTCCCACTTGCGGTTTTTTTGCCGAGATAGGTAGAAATATCCGGAAAAGCATAAAAGGCGCCCTGGGGAGTAAAACACTTCACACCATCTATTTCACGAAGGGCATTTACAAGATAATCACGGCGTTTTTTGAACTGATCACGCATGGACCTGACTTCATCCAGATTGTTGGTATAAGCAGCTTCACCTGCTTTTTGAGAAATAGATGAAGGCGCTGATGTCTCCTGGCTCTGGATTTTGGATACAGCCTTTACCACATCTTCCGGACCAGCAAGATAGCCGAGACGCCACCCGGTCATGGCAAAACCTTTTGAAAATCCGTTGATTAGTAAAATCTGTGGTACCAGAGAAGGTTCAACCTCGCCAATACTCACATGATCATTCTCAAAAACGATATATTCATAAATCTCATCCGACAATATATAAATCTCAGGGTGTTTAACGAGAACAGCGGCCAGAGCTTTAAGTTCATCACGCGTGTAGCAGCTTCCGGTCGGATTGGATGGTGAGCATAAGATCAGCATCCGGGTTTTCGGCGTGATGGCTTGTTCCAGCTGTTCGGGAGTTATTTTATACTCATTCTCGAAGGCCGTGCGGATTGTAACGGGTGAACCTTCAGCAAGCTTAACCATTTCAGGATACGATACCCAGTAGGGTGCCGGAATGATGACCTCATCTCCAGGATTAATGGTGGCAAGAAGGGAAAACCCAATGGACTGCTTAGCTCCATTAGAAACGATAATTTGTTCAGGGCTATAGTCGGTACTATTATCTCGCTTTATCTTGTTTGATATAGCTTCACGCAATTCAGGGGTTCCAGTATTCATGGTATAGCCATGATGACCATCCTTTATGGCCTGGATAGCGGCTTCACATATATAGCCCGGCGTTTTGAAATCGGGTTCACCTGCGCTCAGAGATATAACCGACTTGCCGGAGCGTTTCATTTCCTTGGCGAGGGCCGTGATTTTCAGGGTTTCTGATGGGGAGATACGGGAGATTCGGTCGGCAATCATGTTTTTTTATTATAAGATCATTAATTATTGACGTAAAATAGTAAGGAAAAAGCAGATGTGGAAGCAGCAAAAGTAAATAAATGGTCTGAAGACGCAAATCGTCTACCAATATCTGTATTCTGTTTTATCCCATATTTGATAACGATCTTTTTTTTTAATTCGGTAAAACCAACACCTGCATCAAAGAGACTAATCAGCTACGTTCCTGATCTCTGAATATTTGGCCGTTAATGCCTTTGCCACCATCTCCGGTACAAATTGGGAAAGATCTCCTTCCCAGTAGGCCACTTCGCGGACCATCGTGGCTGAAACAAAGGTCAGCTCTTCACGTGGCATGAGAAATACGGTATCGATATCGCGCCCAAGTTTCCGGTTCATTAGGGCCATCCGAAATTCATATTCAAAATCGGAAACCTGACGTACTCCGCGAATCAGTGTGCGCACTTTATGATGATGGGCATGATTTACAAGTAAGCCGGTAAATTGATCCACTTCTACTTTTTTTCCCCAGGGCCGGTCCTGGATAACCGCCTTGATCAAGTCTACACGTTCCGCTGGCGTAAACACGGATTTTTTCTGATTATTGACGGCAACCGTGACAATTACTTTATCAAAAAGACGGGTAGCCCGTTCTAAAATATCAAGATGGCCAAAGGTGATGGGGTCGAATGTTCCAGGATAAAGCGTGGTCATATTTGGTAAATTTAATCCGGTGAAACGGGATTAGCATAAAAAATCGAAACTATAGTTCTGCCATACGCTTTGGAAAAACCACAATAAGGATGTTCAGCGAACTTATGTCGTTTATCATGCTCTAAAATAAACCAACCCGTTTCTTTTAGCCAATAATTATTTAAAATTTCAGCAACCATGTCTTCAATAAACGGAACATCATAAGGAGGATCTGCAAATATCAGGTCATACGCCTTATCACGGTTCTGAATAAACTTTTCGACCGGCATATGGCTTACCACTATCCGATCTTCAACTTTAAAAAGCTCTGCGGTTTTCTGAATATGATTTACAGCCGCCAGATCAATTTCAACAAACTCAACATGTCCGGCTCCGCGTGAAATAGCTTCGAATCCCAGGTTTCCACTACCTCCAAACAGGTCCAGAACAGACGTTTCTTTTATTTCTTTGTGAGCTTCAATGAGCCCGAACATGCTTTCTTTAGTACGATCTGTAGTAGGTCGAACATCAAGTTTTTTAGGAAGGTGTATTTTTCTTCCTTTAAGTTTGCCGGTAATGATTCTCATAAAATAGTAAAAAAGGAAAAGAGATCAATCCTGGTTATCTTTGCCTATGGCTAACATAATAGCCGGGAATGCCTCTTCTAAATTGAAACTGTAAGTTTCCTCCCTGGCTTTGACCAGCATCTTTTCCAGTGTATCCATCTTCACTACCTGAGCACTGTCTTCCCAAAACGGCTGGAGTACTTCCAACACTTTATAGGAATCATAGCCATAGACAAGAATCTGGTCGTACAGCCCATTAAGCCAGGATAAATGTTCTGCATTTTGTAGCCAAAAGTAAGGAAGATCATTTAGGTCATCAAACTTGATATAAGTAGCTGACCGAAGCTTGCCCAATATGAAAGATGAAATACTAATCACGTTCTTATGGCAGGAAACAGTTAAAAATGACCCCGTTGATTTACTGTGCTCAATCCAGCGAGTACCGACTTCAAAATCGCTGTAATAACGAGCGCTTGTAATATTTTCCGTAAGCCTGTCAAGGCTTTTAAGAAAGGTTTGATTACGCAGTGATGCCAATTTGTAATCCCTGTTGCTTACGGAGTACCAGACCGGCTCGGCCGGTTTGGTTTGAAAACCATGCGTAAGTATATCCAGATAGGCTTCACGATCACCCTGCTCGTCGTAAACTGTTTTAGGTAGGGTTGTCCAGCATTCCTCCCCGGGTAGGGTCAGCAGCCGGATTTCCTTAAAATTATACTCATTATTTAACTGGCCAATGGCATTATAGACGCCGGAAAACACCTCCGAATCGTGACTGACAAATACCTCCAGTACATCGAAGGCATAATCAATGCACCCCACTTGCAATAATTCCCCGCCAGCTTCCGGATTGGCTACGGCGTATAAAAGCCTCTTTCCGGAAAAACAAATACCAAGAACGGGGGCAGGTTCGGGCATCAAAAGCCTCAATTCCAGCTTGTTGCATTCAGCAGAGTAGTTCGTTCCAGGTCACCGATCCTATCGTCCGTATTAGGATCCTCCAGCAGGTAAATGTTGGGGCGAATGGTATCTACAAGCGTATAATTGAAACGCTCTCCGGATCGTGGAGAATAAATAATAGAATCGGGATTGAAAGTCAGAGGCTCGCGTTCCTGAAACAGCTCAGCGCCTTCATTTCGCATCGTCTCATTGGTTTTTAAAAAATCAACCAAACTATCCAGGTTTTCGGGAAACTCTTCCTCCTCGCGTTCATAAGCGATAAGAGCATCGCGTACATTAATCATTCGTTGACGTGTTTGTTCAGTCACTTCCCTGATTTCAAGCACTTCCTGGTAAGGGCCTCTTATGCTATCATAAAGAAACCAACTAAGGAAGACGATGACTACGGCAAGTGAGATCGTCAGAATGTTATTTCGTTTATCTGAATTCATTATTTTTTATAGACTCTTATGCTTGTTGGATCAATGACCAATTTTTCTTTGCATCCGAAAATACACGCACCTGTTCACATATGCAAGACAATAGCAAAATTAGGCGCACCTTTAATTAAATTTTGCCAAAATTATCCTGCAATTTTTATGAAAATGGGGCAGTATGACTTTCAGTCACATGATTTAATAATATAACTGATTTCCTGAAGTTCTGAAAACCCTTCTTTTTGAGATTTTTGTAAAGAAACAAGTAGCATAATCAAATTATTGCTCGTTATTTTCTATATTTTAACCTTTTATTGTTAAACCTTGGTTTGGGCTTGTTTTTCTGTAGCCAAAAAAATATTTATAATATCTTTAAGAGCTAATGGGCCAAGAGTTTTTTGTCCCCCGTTTTTACCATAGGTTTGAATGGCATATTCAGCTATTTCCGAAAAGTATTGTTCCGTGATCCCCAGGTCAGAGAGGGACTGATACATATCATTTGTTTTAAGCCAATCTTCGAACCCCTCAATAAAAGATAAACCCGTAAAAGCAGGATCCGCCAGATCTAAATTGAAAATTCTATTGGACAGCTGATTAAAACGATCCTGCGCAATGTTATTCTCCAGTAACCATCGGAAATAAGCCGGATATAAGGTTGCCAGTCCTCTTCCATGCGATAGTTCGGGGTAAAATCCACTAAGAGCATGTTCCATAGCATGGAGGATAAACTGAGATGGCTTCCGGCCGGCTTGCTGCAAGCCATTTAACGCCAGGCAGGATGCCCATAACATATCCCCACGAAGAGACACATGGTCAGGGCACCGGAGCAACTGAGGCAAAGTTTTCATGACCGTATCTATAATACCCTCACTATACCGATCAGCCAACGGTGAGGAGTTACCGCCCAATAGATAATTCTCGAACACATGACTTAAAATATCAGATGCACCATCTTGAGTGGTTTTTTCGTGAAGGTTCACGGAAAACTCAGGATTTAACCAACAAACAACCGGTTTCAAAAACTTAGCCGTCACCGGTGCCTTGCCTTTAATATCCGCATTGGAGACAACAGCATTGGGAGTAACTTCTGAAGCCGTAGCCGCTGTAGTCGGTATGGCTGCAATAGGCAGGGCACCGGTTAATTTACCAACCTCAGGCTGGCCCAGAGCAAACGGCCAAATATCTTTCTCTCCTGTTTTCACCAAAGCTGCAATGCATTTTGAGGCATCCATAACCGAGCCGCCTCCCAGAGCAACAACTATATCCGCATCAAATTGCCTGGCCTGTTCGGCTGCTTCATTGATTGTCTTTGACAGCGGGTTTGGCCCAATACCCTGAAAAACCTGGACATCCAGGTCCACCTTCTCAAATTGTTGTTGAACTACATCCAGATAACCTAAACTTTTTGCGGCACTTTTGCCGATAACCAGGAATACCCGCTTACCCAAACTAGCTACATGGGTGCTAAATTTATCAACCTGATCGGCACCAAAAAGCATCCGTGTGGAAATGTGAACATCAAAACTAAACATAAACAGGCTTTATTTATTGGATTAGGTTAAACTGCATTTGCGGCGACTGTTTCCCGCTAAAACTGCTTCGTTAAGCAAGGCTGTACTTCCCCTTCTTGACCATGTCAAAATGAACACCATGTTCTATCCTCAGCTTGGGAAGCGGGATATTCAGAAATCGCCATTGAAAATAGTAATCGTTTATGAATTTGAAATATAAGCAACATGGGAATAGCATCACATTAATTAATATAATTTACTCATAACTCAACAGGCCCCAATCATCTTAGATAAACTACAAGTCTTGAAACCAAGAACTTGCGGATGGTTTATTCAGCATATGTGCCCGGGGCCCCGAAAGTGTTTGTGGCACGATAAAGGGCAGTAGACGGATCCCAATAAACGGTAATATCATCACTTGAGGCTCGCCCCTGTTCATCCAATAAAACAAGATCGATTAACTTCACCGCTTGAGAATAAACCTCATCATCTTCATGATCGTATACCTGAAAAACATATCCATGGTCAGCGCGGACCTGCCCGATTAATATATTCCCACGTTCATCCTGGATTTCCTCGGGCGTTAGGATAAATACAGGAACCATAGATTCAGCCATTCTCTGGTAAATAATCATTCCTTCAATAGTCTGAGTATATCCATCCTCCTGAAGAGAACGATGAGGTGTCGGATGAAGCGGATTCTTTTCAATTATAACAAATTCCGGATGTCCATCAGCGGTAATATCATCTTCATTAATTAATAGTTCGAAAGGGCCATCAAGCCGTTCATTAATTTCATTTTTTGATAATCCTTCACGACTGTAAGCGAACAAATCACGAACCACCGGGTCAGGACCATCGTAGAACTCCTCGCTGAGCTCATGAGCTTCTATGATCATTTCTTCCTGAGGTTCTTCTAAAATAGTTAAATAGCCCCAGGCAGCCGCCACTATAATTAATATTACTGCTGCTGATATAATGATTGTGTAATTACTATTTTTGCGACGACGTGCCATTTATATTTTCCAGTTAATTTGAAGTTTAATACCCGTTCCACGTTTTTCAACCCGA
>JBBDMV010000004.1:0-43747 GCA_040878115.1 Balneolales bacterium | reverse complement strand
TGGGCGTTGATCCCTCGTTAAACGTGGACGTTTAACGAAGCGTTTATATTCTCAGACACGCTCCGTCAAGCGTCTGCGCTTGACGAACTTGCACCCAATCGCGCCGGTGTAAATAATAAGCCCCTGGTAACATAAATGATGAGCTCCTGGTCATATGGATGCTATAGTCTTTGAACGTGCATGGGCGGTTAAGTTGCCCCTGGGCGTTGCTCTTCCGTTAAGCGAGGACGCTTAACGGGAGCATCGTAAAACCCGCAACTCATAACACGAAACACTGTTTCGTCCTACTCTATATTATCTAATCTAAATAATTTAAGGGAACAGTTAACCATTAAGAGATGTTCTCCGACTAGAAAAAGGGTATAACGTAACTTCATGAATATTAAGACGGATGCAAGATACACAACTTCCGATCGATCTTTTCCACTGGGGCCTTGCGATTGTGCCGCTTTTGGTGCTTCTTGTGTTACTTATCGGTCTGCGTTGGAAAGCACCCGAGGCCGGGCCGATAGGCATGTTCATTGCCGCCGCCATCGCTATCTTCATTTATCAGACGCCCGCTGAGACACTGGCCGTGGCTGGCGGCAAGGGGGTGTGGGATGCTATTTTCATTCTGTTTGTAGTCTGGCCGGCGCTTTTACTTTACCAAATCACCGATCGCGCCGGTGCTTTTGATGCGTTGCGCAAGGGCATCGAGCGTTTCAGCAGCAATCAGCTCTTTCTGGTATTAGGCTTCGGGTGGGTCTTTGCTTCTTTCTTGCAGGGCATCGCCGGCTTCGGTACGCCCATTGCCGTGGTGGCACCACTTTTGCTTGCTCTCGGCGTGCGGCCCCTTTACGCAGTGGCAATCCCGCTTATCGGGCACGCCTGGGCGAACATGTTCGGTACACTGGCCGTCGGTTGGCTTGCTACGCTTCAGGTGATCGACATTCAGGACCTGGGGGAAACGGCCTTTCAGACAGCCATTCTGCTCTGGGTCCCGAACCTCGTCTCCGGCTTTGTTATCGCCTGGCTCTTTGGCCGATGGCCCGCCGTGCGTCATGCCTGGCCCATGGTGGTGATCATTACGCTCATCCACGGGGGCGGTCAACTTGTACTGGTACTGTGGGACCCGGTTTTGTCTACTTTCCTTGCTTCTGCTGTCGCACTTATAGCTCTTTATCCGCTATCACTTTGGTCACGCTATGACGAACGTGCCGAGGGAATTGATGAGCGACCAGCCATGCGCGAAGATAAGAGTTCAGAGGGAGGGGAGGCACAGGAGGAAGAAAAAGAGCCGATCATGGGCTTAGGAATGGCCGCACTGCCTTACGTAATCCTGACGATAGCTGCCCTTATCGCATTGGTTATTCCGCCTGTGGAGCAGGCGCTGGAGCAGTTTGAGGTGGGATTGCCTTTCTCTGCGGCGGAGACCGGCTACGGATTAGAAAATGAAGCAGAAGAACCCTATTCTCCGTTCACACCGCTGACCCATCCGGGAACATTCCTTCTGGTCGCGGCCGTGGGCGGATGGATCGTCTACCGGGCCAGAGGATATTACGCCGAATGGGGCGAGCAAGAAGAGTCGGAGGGCGTGTGGTCCGGATTGGTGGGGAACGCCGTGCCCGCCTCTATCGCCATCGTCGCTTTTCTGGTGATGAGCAAGCTGATGGACCATTCCGGACAGACCGAGGTACTGGCGCTCGGCATCGCTGAAATTGCGCCTCCTGCTGTCTTTGCTTTCGCTTCCAACTGGATTGGCGTGCTGGGCGCGTTTATGACGTCGAGCAATACAGCCTCTAACATCCTGTTTGCGCCATTGCAGCAGGAGACCGTGCAAGCAGTAGAGGCCCTTTCGGAAGCGACGATTATCGGTGCGCAGAGCACAGGTGGGGCCGTGGGTAATGCTATAGCGCCCGCTAACGTGGTGCTAGGTACCGGTACGACGGGTAATATCGGACAAGAAGGTGAAGTGTTGCGAAAAACGCTTCCATATGCCATAGGGGTAGCCGTGCTAGTGGGCGGTTTAACCATTCTCCTTAACACCATGCAATTTTTATGAGGAAATTATCATGAGCAAGATATGGATACTGGGCTTGGGCCTGATCATTCTTCTGATACCGTTTTTTCTGATTAGTATTGGGACAACCGGCGATACGCCGGCGCTATGGTGGATAGGGCTCATACTGCTTGGCATTGGCGGTTTAATTCCGCCGATCACCCGTTACGCGTACGCGGATTGAATAAAGATTAAAGATAAGTACAAAAAATGAGGAAAACTTATGAGTCATCCTAACGGGCCACATACCGGCCGTCCACCCATCCTTACCGAACGTGGTATGGTTGCCACGTCTCATTATCAGGCTAGTGCCGCCGGATTTCGTGTGCTTCGCCAGGGGGGGAGTGCCGTTGATGCTGTCATCGCCGCCAACGCAGTTCTTAGTGTTGTTTATCCGCATTACGCAGGCTTAGGGGGGGACGGCTTCTGGCTGATTCACGACCCCCGCCGTAAAGGTGTACAGGCCCTTAACGCAAGCGGTCCGGCTGCGGGTAATGCTACCATTGATTATTATCGCGAGAAAAATCTTGAGGGAATCCCGTCACGTGGGCCGCTGGCAGCGCTTACTGTTCCTGGCGCAGTTGATGGCTGGCGGGAAGCACATGAACGTTACGGCCGGATGGCCTGGGAAGACCTCTTCGATGATGCCATCTATTGCGCTCGCGAAGGCGTGGCGGTAAGCCGTTCGCTGGCTGACTGGATGGGGAAAGACTATTCAGTGTTTCAGAAGCACCCATCATCCGCCGCTATTTTTCTGCCGGCAGGCCAGGCTTTGCGCGAAGGCGATCGCCTGGTGCAAACAGAGCTGGCAAATTCGCTTGAATCTATTGCGCGTGAGGGGCCACGCCAGGGATTCTACGAAAGCTCCATTGCGGAGTGTATCTGCCAGGCTTTGCTCCAGGAAGGTTGTCCGCTTCGCCCTGGGGATTTCGAAGCCTATAAGGCCGAGTGGGTGGCGCCGATACTGTCCACCTACCGTGACTATACTACCGTTGAATTCCCCCCCAACACGCAAGGCTTCGCCGCACTACAGATCCTCAACCTGATTGAAGGCTATGACGTGGCCTCCTGGGGAGACGGAACGTTCGAATATTACCAGCATATGGCCGAAGCCGTTAAACTTGCCTTTGCCGATCGTGACGCCTGGCTGGCTGACCCGCGCTCTGCAGACATCCCCTTAAAGCAACTTCTCTCGAAAGAGTATGCTCATGAACGGCGGCAACAAATTGATGTTAATCGTGCTATGCAAATGGATATGGTGGAGCCGGGAATACCACCCAGGGCAAAAGCAGCTCAATCCGGTGTCGGTGCCGGTGGTGATACCTGCTACTTTTGTGCTGTAGACGAGAGCGGGCTGGCGGTATCTTCTATCCAGTCAATCTTCCATGATTTCGGGAGCGCCGAAGTCGGCGGCGATACCGGCATCCTGCTCCAGAATCGCGGTTCCGCCTTTTCTCTTGATCCCGAACATCCCAATAGCCTGAAACCGGGCAAGCGGCCATTCCACACGCTAATCCCTGCGATGTTGCTACGTGACGAAAAACCGTATCTCGTGTACGGCACTATGGGAGGAGAGGGGCAACCGCAGACGCATGCCGCTATGGTGACCCGGCTGGTGGATTTCGGTTATGATGTGCAGCAGGCTATAGAAGCCCCACGTTGGCTGATGGGCCGCACGTGGGGTGCGAAGACGCAAGATCTTTCTCTCGAAGGACGCATCTCCGACGAGGTAATGCGCGAATTGAAGCTTCGCGGGCAACCCGTTAAAGTACTCGAAGATTGGAATGACAACATGGGCCATGCCCAGGCTATCCGCATCGACCGGGAAGGAGGTTTTCTGGAAGGCGGTGCCGACCCTCGTGGTGATGGCCTGGCCATAGGCTATTAAACGGTGAACGATATTAAATAATCATACTGTGGCAAGCATTCACGCTTGCCACCAAAGTAAAATAAATGTGAAGTACCTGGTGGGTGCAATCCAGGCAAGCGTGGACGCTTTGTCCTGAGCATTGGTCGTGGACGCCTGAGCACGGGTAACTGATCACTATAAAAACTTTGGAATAAATTATAAAAACAAACAAAAGGAAGAGGTAGTCATATGAGTTCATTCAGAGAAATTTATGCGGCCGCTCCGGGAGGGGGCGTGCAACTTGCCGCGAGCGCTGATCGCTGGTATGTGCGCGACGACTATATTCACCTTTCCCCACACCACCCGGAGGGGGAACTAATGATATGGGATGCGAATCTGAAGCCCATCGTCGACAACCCGAATCGGGGAGCGCTAGTCATTACCGACATGCAGAACGATTTCTGCGCTCCCGGTGGATGGACAGATGCCTCCGGGCTAAACTTTGAAGACTGTCGCGAAGCCATCCCCGGCATTCAGCGGGCTATAAAAACGGCGCGTGATCTCGGTATGTGGATAATCTGGGTCTATTGGCAAAACCGCCGGGACCTGCGTAATCTCGGCGCGCCTACTCTATACTCGTTCAAGCACAACCCTGAACAAAATGGAATTGGGGAGGAGCTGGAGAACGGCCCGGTACTGACGGAAAGCTCCTGGGGCGGAGAGATCGTTGACGAACTAAAACCCTATATGCGCGAGGATGATATTCATGTTCATAAAGTACGCATGAGTGGTTTCTATGGTACTCATTTGGAGCAGGTGCTCAACACGCAGGGCATCAACACGGTATTCCTTACGGGCGTCAATACCGATCAATGTGTCACGACCACAATGGAGGATGCTTATTTCCGCGACTACAACGCCATTCTCCTGTCTGACGCCACGTCTACTTCCAGCCCTGACTATTGCAAAGATGCGGTGATCTTTAATGCGAAACAATGCTGGGGCTTTGTCATGACAACCGAACAATTCGCAGGTGCCAAACCATTTGGGCCGAAAGGCGGAGAGAAGCAGGAAGGCCTGTCGAAAGAGCAACAGGAACATGAGAAGAAACATGCAGAAAATACTTAAAACGATATATGGACTGGCCGTTTGTATTATGCCTTTTTATGCTAATGCCCAGACGGGCTATCAAGGAAGTTCGAATATAGAATTTCTTTACGGAAAAGATTTTGAACCGCCTGGTACAGATCTTATCACAGTGACACCCGTACATTCCGGGTCATACGGCATTTTTGAACAGTATTTCTTTGTGGACCTCTATTATGAAACCAATACCGGTGAAACCAGTGCGCATACAGAATGGTATCCAAAGGTGAGCCTGGGGCGTGCTAGCGGCCAAAATATAGGGGCCGGTCCTTTAAACGACGTTCTAATAGGTGCCGGTATAAACGCTGATCTTGGTACGGATAACGACTCATGGGTATGGCTTGTGGGGCCGGTCTGGAATTTTACCATTCCGGGTTTTGATAACTTTCAGCTTGAAACCTACTACTACAAACAAGATGGCGGCGGTAATGATTTTGAAGGCACGTACCAAATTACGCCTAGTTGGGACATTCCCCTGCCGGTAAGCGAACAATTGCAGTTCAGGCTAACAGGTTTTGCTGATTTTATCGGCGATCGTGGTCCCGGCCAAAGTCAGGTTATCACCCAGCCCCAGTTCCTGCTGGATATTGGTAATCTATGGGGTAATCCAGGTACAATATTCGCTGGAACAGAGTGGCAATACTGGCATGACAAAGGCGGTGTTGAAGGGGTAACAGAATCTGTTCCACAATGGTTACTGAGGATTGATTTATGAACTTGTGATCTAAAAATATGCCTTTACCTGTTTTATTTGTCGTAATACTTGCCAGTGTTCATGTATTCGCAAATAAAATTAATTTTTTGCACACCTTATCAAAATCAAAATGGCTTTCTCTGGCGGGTGGGATATCCATAGCATTTGTTTTTGTCCATATACTGCCGGAGCTTCATAGCATGCAAGCCATGCTGCAAGAAAATGAAAAGATACCCATCTTAATGGAGCGGTATTTATACATCGTATCTTTAGCGGGGGTACTTCTGTTTTATAGCCTTGAGCAGACTATTATCCATTTTAAAGTTAAAAATGTCTCAAATAAGAGCAGGTCCATAGAGGTTGGTATATTCTGGTGGCATATTAGCATATTTGCCGCCTTTAATATGCTTATTGGTTATTATGTTCATCATGAGCAGGAAACCGGAGTCAGTACAGTTTTTACTTATCTGGCTTTGGGTTTTCATTTCCTGATTAATGATTACGCACTTCTTCAACATCATGAGAAGAAGTATCATGATATAGGGCGGTGGATAATGGCAGGGGCAGTAGTAGCAGGATGGGTCATGGGAATAATTTTTACCATTCCTGACGTCATTTCATCCGCGCTTTTTGCATTGGTTGCAGGCGCTATTGTTGTTAATTCTTTTAAAGAAGAGCTGCCTGAAGATAAAGAAAATAACTATGTGTGGTTTATGGCAGGGGCAACAATATATACAGTATTGTTAATTTTGTAACCCAGCGCTCGTCCGCCTGTACCGGACCCTTCAAAACAGCCCTCGGTATAGAAGTGTCTTTTGAAGCCTGCAGGAATTTCTTCACAACATGCCGGAACGTTTTCAATAAAGATTGTTTTGCTATAGAAATACTATTTAAAAGAGGAAACCAGTATACCGGCAATGAAAAAATTTCCCTTATCATTCGTTCCCATCCAATTTGTCATGTTAATGGCATTTTTGTTGTAAATCGCAGCAAGAGGTGGATAACTACTGGGAGAAACTTTCCGAAGGCGGGGATGAGAATGCCCAGCAATGTGGCTGGCTGAAGGATAAGTTCGGGGTATCCTGGCAAGTAGTTCCCGAGACGTTGTATGAGCTTTTGAATGGCCCCGATACGGCTAAGGCGCAGAACGTCACAAAAGCTATGATGCAGATGAAGAAATTGGATATCGCCGGACTAAGGAAGGCGTATGAAGAAGCGCAGCCGGTTAAATAGAAGAGGTGTGCCAAAAAGCCTGGCTTCCGGTAAACATCTAAATGAATGATGGCCCCGGTATCTGCTGAGAGCTGTATTTTACGGGACGGATATTTGTGTGGGGTGTGTTTTTTCTACAAACATGAAGTCCCTATGGGGACTTAGGCTTGTCTAATTGGTGCTATCCATTGAATAGCAATTTTAAGACATAGTGGATTATGAAATATTATAATTTGTGCACCCAATAACCATTTAGCTTTAACTATCTATAATGAACCGGTTTTTAGATTAAATCAAGCATTCCCTCTGTCGAAGAGGGGATCAGGGCGCGTAACAAACAACCTGAAAAAGGTATCGCGCCCTAGTTATGCCTGTATTTAATCACCCTGACCTTCCAATAACCCATCTTATAATAGGTGAAGGCAGCCGTTGCTGCAATTAGATTGGAAACAGGAAAGGCCCACCAAATGCCTTCGTAGCCTAAAGTGGTGTTGTAAGACAAAATATATGCCAGTGGAAAACGGATTATCCAGAGGCTTAATACTGATATCAGCATGGAAGCCGAGGTAAAACCGGCCCCGTTAAAAACGCCATTCAGTATTTGCTGGACCCCCAGGAACCCAAAGGCTGGTGCCATAATCCTGATAAATAATGCGCCATCCTGGATCACTTGAGGTTCGTCAGGCACAAAGAATGCCGTTAGCTGTTCCGCAAAAACAAATAAAACCAACCCGATCCCCAAGAGGCCCCAAAAGGCTATGTTGTTACTAAGATCACCTATTTTTTCCGCCCGTTTGATCTTTCCCGCCCCTATATTTTGCCCAACAAGTGCTGTCGTGGCAATAGAGAGGCCCAGCGTGGGGATGATCACCAGGCTCAGTATTCTGGCACCGATCCCGTAGGCTGCCACCACTTCACTGCCAAAGCTGGTTACAATGATAACCATCATAGTCATGCCAGCCGCCCGGGTGGATTGCTCTATACTGGATGGTATCCCTAATTCAAACATCTTTTTGGTCCAGGTAAAATCAAAGGTCATGTCAGACCATCTTATTTTAATGCCGCTTTTTCCCCGCCATAAGATATAAACTCCTGCTACGCCCGAAAGACCCTGGGTAATTACGCTTGCTACTGCCGCCCCTTTCACTCCATAACCGGGTATAGTCTCATATCCGTAGATAAACAAGGGGTCTAAAACCAGGTTAAGAAATACCGTTACCAGAATGACATACATGGGGAGCATCACGTTTCCAATGCCCCTCATCAGGGATTGGAACACGAAAAACATGAACAGAAAGACAAATCCAAAAGAGGATACCTGGAAATAGGCCACCGACTCAGCCAAAATATCTGGTCCCGCACCTATTATCTGCATCAGGGGCTTTGCGGAGAAATAGCCTGTAATGGCAAGGATAATGGAAATGAAGAAGATCACCACCACGGTCTGAGAAGAACTGAAATCCACCCCTCTTTGGTTATCCGCGCCCTTATGTTGGGAGACGATGACCGTTCCTGCAAGGGTAAGGCCCAGGCCTAAAGAAAGGATTAGAAACAGGATGGGGAAACTTAAGCTTACCGCTGCAACGGCGTCTGCCCCCAGCCTTCCCAGCCAAAAAGTATCGATCAGCTGATAGGCAGTATGCAGTATATTAGCCAGAATGATGGGTATTGCGACAGCAAACAGAGAATGGAGGATCTTACCTTCGGTATGTTTCTTCTTCCTATTTTTGGTCAATTTGTTTTAACAACATTAAAGTTATACAGCTGCAACAATTAAACCTTCGTAGAGATGGATTATTTCGTTCGCCCTGTTTTTTCCGAAAAACCTTCTAGCATATGCCGTCTGGTGAGCAAGCCGCACCTTTTGTATTGCCGGCAGGGCCGGCAGCGGTTTCTTGTTCGATTTCCTGCCAGGCTTTTTGCAGGGCATCGAGAAACACATCACTTGGCTGCGCACCGGACACCGCGTATTTATTATTGATCACAAAGAAGGGAACACCTTGCACGCCTACTTGTCGCGCTTTGTTGATGTCTTCATGGACCTGTATGGTATATAAGTCATTTTGCAGCATCTCCCGGACCTCTTCGGCCGGCACGCCTGCATCAACTCCCAGTTTTACCAAAGTATCTTCATCATCTACGTTTTTTCCTTCGGTGAAATAAGCAAAGAAAAGCCGTTCTTCCATTTCATTCTGCACATGGTGTTTAGCGGCCAGGTGAGATAGGCGATGGGCATTGAAACTGTTGGCGGGGATGGCGTCGTCAAAGTTGTAATTCAGGCCTACCTCTCTGGCTGATTCTGTCAGTTGGGCATGGACTTGTTTCGTGTAATCCAGCGTCCAGCCCTTCTTCTCTGCCAGATATTCGTAGGTAGTTTTGGAAGGATCAGTTTCCAGTTCGGGCGCCAGCTGAAAGCTTCGCCATTGGATGGTTATTTTGTTTTTATGCTCGAATTGTTCCAACGCGTGTTCGAATTTCCGTTTGCCGATGTAGCAAAACGGGCACATAATGTCTGACCAGATATCTACTTTCATGTTTCTTTCTTTTCAATAATATAAATTTGTGAAGTAGGGGCAAGCAATCTTATAAAGCCTTGCTGTTAAAAAATAATTTCCCGCCCCGGGTAATGGAACCAAATTCTTGAGAATATCATTTCCAGTAACTGCTGATTTATTGATTATACCTGATGCAGCATTTCCGTTATTATCGGACATAAAAAAAGCCTGCAGGCACCAAATATCCTTTATCACATTGGTAACTGCAGGCTTTTAATCGGTCTAACTTCTAATTCTAAAAAGCATATCCAAAAGAGATTCCCAGGCGCGGAGTTGTGCCGCCAAAGTTATCTATATCAAAACTTTCACTACTATGATTTGTATCAATAGATAAGTTTGTGCTGTTAAAGGAAACGCCAAGCGATAACTCAATTAAAAAAGCACGACTTACCAGCCATTGGCTACCGATATCCACTCCTGCCCCAATCAATGAATAACTGGCTTTTGCCTGTTCTTCCGAAACTGCAGCTTCCAGCGAGAAGGTTTGATAACCTAATAATGGAGCTACAAAGAATCCGTGGGGAATTTGATTACGGCTACCGGGGTAAAAGCGATATTGTGGGATGAATCCAAAGCCGCTGAACTTGGTATCTCCTATTGTTAATGATGATAAGAAAACGCCAGCCTGGGCAGAGGTCTTTTCATTTAATACATGTTCATAATGAATAGATCCACCTGAGAGAAACAAGTTAGCCAGGTTGGTTTTTAAAGTATGATCCTGCGCATTAGATTTTGTAGTGAATAGCATTACTATTAACAATATCAAAATACTGAAGATGCTTTTTTTTGGGGTTGCAATATTTTTTTTCATTTGTAACTAGCTTTAGTTTTAGGTTTATAAAAGATTAAAATATTATAATACTTTTCTCATAAATTCACAAATATTTGATACCAAATGTATTAAGAGTAAAAAAGGGCTTGGAGCAGTATTTTAGATTAGTTCTCATTGTTATCTGAATAGGCAGTTTTTTTGCTAAAATGACTTAAGTTTTAACAGATTGTAAAAGTACTTAAGCAGACAGCATGACCGAACGAGAGGATAAAAAGTGTTGGTCAGGTGGAGATCCGGTGGTGATGGTCGGTGTAGAGGCACAACGGCATTAGATAAACTGACCCTCACATTTTAGGTAAGAATGAACCTGTTAAAAAAACGATTGCCGTTAAAAAGCTATGGCGGGCCAGGTTTCTGCCGTAAATAATAAAATAATTTTTACACCTTTTATTATTTAGAATATTGGAGGTTTCTAATCAAAACCCTAAGTTTGCCTACCGAATGAACGTTCAATCGCTTTGATGATTAATGGAAGATATTTTAGATAAAAAAGAGGCCATATTTGCAAGTACGTTAGAGCTGATAAAGGAACATGGATTTCATGGAACTCCTATAAGTTTGGTGGTAAAAAATGCCGGTGTAGCCGCAGGAACAGTCTATCATTACTTTAAAAGCAAAGATGAGCTTATTTGTGAATTGTACGCCTATAACAGATGCAGGTTATTAGAAATAATAGACTCAGCTATAGCTGCGGATTTAACCTATGAAGAAAAGTTCTTTAATATATATAGTAAAGTGTATTATTTTTATATTCAAAACACCAATGTTCTTATATTCTTTGAGCAATTTGTGAATTCGCCATACCATATGAATAAGAATTATATCCATTCCGAAGGGCATCTTTTTGATTTCTTTAAAGAAGGTGTAGAAAGGGGTTATGTAAAAGAAATAGATCCCGAAATACTGAAAGTTCTTACCTTAGGCAGCGTTGCCACGACCGCAAAGCTAAATAAGTATGGGAGAAAAACCTTATCTAATAACGAACTGATGCAGATTACGAAAATTTTCTGGGATGGTATTTCCAAAAATTGAGCATCTGCCTGTACATAATAAATGCAATTAAGAAAACATACCCCCATTACAGAATATGATATTTTATTTTTTTATAACAATAATACTCGCTGTTCCTATTCACAAAAAGCAACTTGCGCCACGCTTTGATTAGGCATGCTTATCTATATAAAATATTTGTAACCATTCACATGACACCAATCTACCTGAATGGTTAAGAGGCTCCACTCTACAATTAGATCAATTTTTGACAAATAACCTGACAGATATGTACTGGTTGCATAGATATTGACTTTAGAATTCATATAAGAATTAAAACCATACAAAACAATCATAGTAAAAGTAACAACAGGCAAACAATGAAAATATTCAGTTATACCGGTTTAATTTTAAGTTTATTTATATTTATTTCCTGCCAGCCGGCCGGGCAAGGGGAACAACAGGAACAAAAATTGCCATCCTACCCGGTTGTTGAGGTTCCCCTTAGAACGGTAACGGGCTATACTACTTACCCTGTAAGCATAGAAGGCACTGTCAACAGCGCGGTGAGGGCAAAGGCCTCCGGATATATTACGGAGGTGTTGGTGGATGAAGGAGAGAAGGTTTCTAAAGGTCAGGCCCTCTTTAAACTGGAAACATCATCTTTAACCCAGGATTCCGAGGCAGCCGCTGCAAATGTAAGTGCGGCGCAGGTTGAGGTAGACAAGCTGGTCCCGTTGGTGGAAAAAAATATTATCAGCAACGTACAGTTGGAAACGGCAAAGGCCCGTCTTGCCCAGGCAAAAGCCAGCTTCAACAGCATTAATGCCAGTATTGGCTACGCAACTATTAAAAGTTCGGTCGATGGGTATGTCGGTGCC
Organism: Balneolales bacterium; assembly: GCA_040878115.1. GTDB lineage: Bacteria > Bacteroidota > Rhodothermia > Balneolales > Natronogracilivirgulaceae > JBBDMU01. The sequence goes on along the minus strand of JBBDMV010000004.1, from coordinate 31,550 downwards.
ATTTCATTTAGGGAAGGTGCTTTGGTTAGCCCCAATACCCAGAACCCGTTAACCACGGTTTCTGATATTGATGATATCTATGCCTTCTTCGCCATGAATGAAAGGGATTATTTGAATTTCATTCAAACTACGGAAGGAGAAACCTTGTCCGAAAAAATAGAAAATTTCCCCCCTATAGAATTGCAATTGGTAAATGGTGAAATGTATAAGTTAAGAGGGGAAATAGAGACGGTAACCCATCAGGTTAACAAATCAACGGGAACCGTAAGCTTTAGGGCGGCCTTTCCAAATCCTAACGGCATATTAGCCAATGGGAACAGCGGCAATATCCGCATCCCTAAAATATATGAAAACGCCGTAGTTGTACCTGAAGTAAGTACTTTTGAGCAACAAGGCCGGGTATATGTTTACCGGGTAGAGGGGGATACTTTGGCTGTATCATCAACAATAGAAGTAACAGACAGGGTAAATAACATGATTGTGGTAGCCTCAGGAGTAGGACCCGGAGATAAAATCGTGGTCGAGGGTGTTGGCGGGCTTAGCAATAATACGCCTATACTCTCAGAATATGTGGATTTTGAAAGTGTCACCAATTCGCTGAACATCGTATTTAAATAACATTTGTAATGATCAAAAAATTAATAGACCGGCCTGTATTATCTTCGGTTGTTTCCATTATCATTCTGATCCTGGGGTTTCTGGGCCTGACCACGCTGCCCGTAACCCAGTATCCGGATATTGCCCCTCCCACCGTACGGGTATCTGCCAATTACCCCGGCGCGAATGCCGAAACCGTACTGGAAAGTGTCGTCATTCCAATTGAGGAGCAAATTAATGGTGTGGAGGGCATGGATTATATCACATCGACGGCCAGTAATAACGGAAGCGCCCGTATTGAGGTGTTTTTTACTCAGGGCGTTGACCCTGATATCGCTGCAGTTAACGTCCAGAACAGGGTTGCCAGGGCTACTCCGCTACTCCCTCGCGAGGTAACGCAATCAGGCGTTACTACGCAAAAACAGCAAACAAGTTCTTTGATGTTTTTTACGGTGTTGTCTGATAATGAAGACTATGACGCTACTTATATCCAGAATTACCTGGAAATTAATGTACTTCCTGAATTAAAGAGGATTGAAGGCGTTGGGGATGTAAGTGTTTTCGGGGCGAAGGATTACGCGATGCGGATTTGGCTGCAACCTGAAAAACTGGCTACCTATAATTTGATGCCTTCAGATGTAACGGCTGCCATTAATGAGCAAAGTTTGGAAGCTGCGGCAGGTGCATTAGGTCAGAATAACGGGGAAGCCTTTGAATATGTAATTAGGTATGGGGGCAGGTATAGCACGGAGGCGGAGTATGAGGATGTAGTTATTAAGGCCCTTGACAATGGCCAGTTCTTGCGTTTAAAAGATGTTGCCGAAGTGGAACTGGATGCCCAGGGTTATAACGTAGTTTCTTATACCAACGGCATCCCTGGAGTAAGTATGGCTGTGTACCAAACCCCGGGATCAAACGCTCAGGAAATTATAGAAAATATCCATTTATCTTTAGATGAACTGGAAGAGGATTTCCCGACGGGATTATCGGTCATGGTTAATTTTGATACCAATGAGTTTTTAAATGCCTCTGTAAGCAAAGTAGTTATGACGATCCTGGAGGTATTTATTTTAGTGTTCTTTGTCGTGTTCATCTTCCTACAGGATTTTAGGTCCACGCTTATTCCTGTTATCGCCGTTCCGGTCTCTATTATTGGTACGTTTTTCTTTCTGGGCTTATTTGGGTATTCCATCAATTTGTTAACCTTGTTTGCTTTGGTCCTGGCCATAGGAATTGTGGTCGATGACGCGATTGTGGTGGTTGAAGCCATACATGCCAAACTGGAGGGGGGAGCAGAGAGCGCCAGAAAGGCTTCCCACCAGGCAATGGATGAAATTACCGGTGCCATTATTTCTATTACTTTGGTGATGGGTGCCGTATATATACCTGTAACATTTATTACTGGGCCAACCGGTGTGTTTTATGAGCAGTTTGGGGTCACTTTGATTGTTGCTATTGCCATATCAGCTGTCAACGCGCTAACGTTAAGTCCGGCCTTATGCGCGTTGTTCCTAAAACCCCATCAGGATAATCAGCACGAGAAGAAGGGTTTATTGCAGCGTTTTTATACGACTTTTAATACCGGCTTTAATGTAACTACGGAAAAATATGTAAAATCTCTGTCTTTTTTATATAGGCAAAAGTGGGTTACAGGAGTTGTTTTATTGGCTTCGGCAGGAATGATCTACTGGGCGGCTTCCACGACGCCGACCGGTTTCGTACCCGACGAAGACAGAGGCATGATTTTCACTAATGTAGAACTTGCTGCGGGGGCATCTTTAGACCGCACCGTTGGCGTTACTCAAGAATTAAGCGATAAAATTCAAGAAATTCCCGGAGTAGCCGGTGGTTCTATGGTAAATGGGTTTAGCATGATGTCGGGGGCAGGCAGTAACAATGCCCTTGGTTTTATCAAACTTGATCCCTGGGAAGAACGTGATGAAACAATGTCTGTAGAAGCTATTACAGCGCAATTGTTTGAGCTTGGTGCTGGAATTTCCGATGCCAATATTATATTCTTCGCGCCGTCCAGCGTTCCGGGCTTCGGTTCCTCGACCGGCTTTAGTTTAAACGTATTAGACCGGCTAGGCGGGAATTTCAACGATCTGGACCAGGTAGCCGAGGATTATTTGGAGCAGCTGATGCAGCGGCCTGAAATTTCATATGCCCAAAGTTCTTTTAATACCAATTATCCGCAATATGAAATTGACTTGAATGTCCCCAAAGCTAAAGAGGCTGGTGTATCTATTAGCAGCATATTTAGCACTTTGCAGGGGTATATCGGTGGTATGTACGCAGCGGATTTCTCCCGTTTTGGCAAACAATACAGGGTTTATGTACAGGCATTACCGGAAGACAGGGCCAGCACCGATAATCTGAACGCTCTCTTTGTAAGGAACGCTGCGGGAGAAATGGCCCCTATAACAGAATTTGTCTCTCTCAGAAGAGTGTACGGTCCTCAAGCGGTGACCCGGTTTAACCTGTTTAATTCGGCCGGTGTCAATGGTGCTGCGGCTCCGGGTTACTCATCCGGTGATGCCATTGCGGCCGTACAGGAAGTAAGTGAAAATGCGTTGCCTAATAATTACACGGTTGATTTTTCGGGATTGACCAGGGAGGAGATCTCCGCCGGAAGTCAAACTATATTCATTGTAATGTTGAGCATTTTGTTTGTTTTCTTCATTTTGGCCGCTCAATACGAAAGTTTCCTGTTACCGTTATCCGTGATATTCTCCTTGCCGATAGGGGTAATGGGAGCTTATCTTACCACCAAGTTCATGGGGCTGGAGGTTAATATTTATTTCCAGATCGCTTTGATTATGCTGCTTGGTTTGCTGGCAAAAAATGCCATTCTCATTGTAGAGTTTGCTATCCAGCGCCGCAAGGCTGGGTTCTCTATTGAAAAAGCAGCATTTGATGCCGCTAAAGTTAGGTTGCGGCCCATTTTAATGACCTCTTTCGCTTTTATAATAGGATTATTGCCATTGGTTTTTGCAAGCGGCATCGGAGCGGCTGGGAACAGGTCTATTGGTACGGGTGCCGTTGGCGGCCTGCTTACCGGCACAGTGATAGGAATCTTCGTGATCCCCATCTTATTCATTGTGTTTCAGCGGCTGCAAGAAAAAATTATGGGGAAACCTGAAATAGCCAATCCAATTGATAATAATTCTCAAGATAGTTTAGAAAATGAAGAAGTACACAGCTTATAAATTAGTCTTTTTACCAGTCATACTGTTTACCTTACAATCCTGTTTTTCAGCGAAGAATTATATTCGTCCTGAGGTGGTTGATGAAACTAATTACAGAACGGACCAACTTCCTCAAGATAGCTTAACTATCGCTACGGTTTCGTGGCGGGAGCTGTTTACCAATGCTAATTTGGAAAGTTATATTGAAGAAGGGCTTCAAAATAACATTGATATTCGCATAGCATTGCAGCAAATCGATGCGGCAAAGGCCTATTTTAAACAGGGTAAATCATCTCAATATCCTGATCTGAATGTGGGCGCACAGGCCGCTCATCAGCAACTTTCAGATAATGGACAATCTGGCGGAGGGAGTTTTACCCAATACGATCTTTCGGGTACCCTTTCATGGGAGGCTGATATATGGGGAAAGATCAGAAGTAATAGAAGAGCTTTTAAAGCTTCTTATCTCCAATCGGTAGCGGCACATAAAGCTGTAAAAACTGAGCTGATCGCCAATATAGCGTCCGTTTATTTCCAACTGCTTGCTCTTGATGAGCAGTTAATGATTACGGAAGAATCTATAGCCAATCGTGAAAGTAGTCTGGAGACTACCAAAGCCTTAAAAGATGCGGGATTTGTTACAGAAGTTGGAGTCAAACAAACAGAAGCGCAGCTTTATACGGCACAATCTTTGCAAATAGACTTGAGGATGAATATACAGTTGCTGGAAAACACCATGTCTATATTGTTGGGTGAGTCTCCCCACGAAATAGAAAGAAGCAGCTTAAGCCAACAAGGAGTTGATGTTGAATTAGATACAGGGTATCCGGTCCAATTATTACATAACAGGCCCGACGTGATTGCAGCTGAATACAACTTGATTAACGCGTTTGAGCTTACGAATGTGGCCAGGAGCAACTTTTATCCATCTCTTAATATATCCGCTGCCGCGGGTTTGCAAAGTCTGGATTTTGATAATTTATTAAGCATTAACTCATTGTTCTCTAATGTTATAGGATCTTTGACCCAGCCTGTGTTCAATGGCCGGCGTATACGTACCCAATATGAAGTGGCCCAATCTGAAGAGGAAGTGGCTTATCTCAACTTCAGGCGTGCGATCTTAAACGGCAGCAGGGAAGTCTCCGACGCTTTGTATTCGTATGAAGCAGCCGAAGAGAAGATAGAGGTAGAAACATTGGAGTATGAGGCCTATGAGGCCGCGACCCTGTATTCTGAAGAGCTTTTAAATAATGGCCTTATAAATTACCTGGAAGTTTTGACAGCAAGGGAAAATGCTTTGAATTCCCAATTAGATCTTATTAATGCCCGGTTTGACCGCCTTAATTCGGTTGTAGAACTATACAGGGCGCTTGGTGGCGGATGGCAGTAGCAATTTTCATACGTAATAGTAAAGTTTTGATAGTGAAATTATCCATCGTAGGTCTGGCAACCGTTATGCCGGAAGAAGACAGGCATGATGAGGGGCGTACCAAAAGGTGGAAGGGATAAACACATCATTATAAAAGTACAGCAGGCCCAGGGATATAAAAGTTAAAGATGCTAAGATAACGGTATGTTATAACCTTATCATTTGGTTCGTATGGTATCTGAGATTACCTTTCTATTGTGATCATCATTTACACGAGAAATGATTTTCTATGGGACCTGTACATCAAACCGCTGCAAGACGCTCCGCATGGTATGCCGTGTTAATTGGGATCGGAGTGATGGCAGGAGTTGACGAGATTGTATTTCATCAACTCCTGCAATGGCATCATTTCTTTGATCTTGCGACCCCAACAATTGGCATCTTATCAGACGGGCTGCTGCATTCTGCTGAACTTATTGTCATTGTGGCGGGCTTCTTTTTGATCGCTGATCTTGCCCGACGCAAAGTTTTAGTGCCTGGCTGGGCCTGGGCAGGCTTTTTTCTTGGGGCCGGTGGTTTTCAGGTCTTCGACGGTATCGTAAGTCATAAGATATTGCGCATTCATCAAATTCGCTACGGCGTGGATATCCTGATGTATGATCTGACATGGAATCTCTTCGGGCTAGTGCTAATCCTAATCGGTATCTGGTTTTATTATCGTGCGCCAACATCAGGGGCAGAAGGGACCTCTTCCGGATTGAGCGGGTATTAATAACAATGGATAGTTTTTATCATCAAGCACATCCCGGGTTGACATTTTCTTTTGTTGGATGGGCCCTTATTGCCGGATTGACTATTTTCTATTTGGGTTCCGTCTATGCCCAGCATACCGACCACAAATGGAATCGATGGCGCATTATCTTCTTTTTGTTGAGTGCCGTTTTTTTGGGTGTTGCTGTATCACCGCAATTGGTGAATTGGGCACATCACGATCTTCGGGGGCATATGGTCCAGCACCTGCTCATTGGAATGATGGCCCCACTCGGCCTGGTACTTGCCGCGCCAATGATGCTGGCCTTGCGAACAATGCCGGTTTCAGCCGCCAGACGCGTTACTTCCATACTTCGCAGCCGACCTATCCACCTTCTGGCCCACCCGGTGACCGCATTCATGTTAAATATTGGCGGAATGTATGTACTTTATATGACGCCATTGTATGCAGCTACCCTTGATGCTCCGGTGCTGCATCATTTGGTCCATGTCCATTTTTTTCTGGCAGGGTATTTATTCTGCTGGGCTATTCTTGCAGGGCCTGATCCCGCACCACGGCCGACGGTAATGCGGTTTAGATTGGCAGTGCTATTCATTTCTATTGCGGCACATGCCATTTTGGGAAAACTCATGTATGGTTATTTACTGCCACGAAACACCCTGCACAGTGTGGAAGAAATACAGGCCGCAGCACAAATAATCTACTATGGTGGAGATTTTGCTGAGTTATTGCTGGTTATCGCGCTATTTGGAATGTGGTATAATAAGCGAACTTCAAGGCGTTACGCTTTTTTTTCCGTATCTTAAATAACCAATTTAAATGTTCCTAAACCAGTAACTGGAACGGAAGATAAATTTGTACGAGAGACATTAAATCAGGAACTAACAGAAACTTTTTTTCGCAGCCATTATAGGATGTTTTCCTCTTTACATTAAGCATAAGGAGAGCTTGAAGGAATAATTATCACATAAATCTATTGTCACATTGAAAGAAAATAAAGTACATGAAGATATTTGAGATTCCACGCGAGTTAGACAGGATTGACGATTGGATCGCCACATTTATGAATTCCTGGGGTATCTCTGCGCTCCGTTTATCACTAGCTGTTATATTTGTCTGGTTTGGGATTCTTAAGCCTCTCGGGCTATCCCCGGCAAGCGAACTGGTTATATCTACCGTAAGCTGGTTGCCTCTTTTTAGCCCTGGGCAATGGCTGTCGCTTATTGGGTGGTGGGAAGTTGCAATTGGTTTGCTGTTCCTTAACCGGTTCACGATCAGGCTCGCCATTGCTCTGCTGGCACTTCAGATGGTCGGTACCTTCTTACCGCTGGTTTTACTCCCGGAGGTTACTTTTCAGGCAGGGAATATCCCATACGCACCCACAATGGAAGGCCAGTATATTATCAAGAACCTTCTCATTATCTCTGCAGCTCTGGTAGTCGGCGGCACGGTGCGCCAGCGTTGATACCCCGGGCCAGTTTAAGCCCCTCCTGGCTGGTGATGTATTTTTAGTGTTTTTAAAAAGCTGGTGAAATTCGTTTAGTCACAAAATTTCACCCTGCCAGTCACCTCTCGCTTAACGTCATTAAGCTTCTACCACCTTGGGCGATCGTTTCTTAAACTCCTTAAAGGAAGCCATGACTACGCTTACAGTATACCCCTCCCGTTTTAGTAATGCGGCTGATGCCGCTGAACGAATACCTGCGGCACAATGAACAACGACGGGATGTTCTTTTGGGATTTCATGTAATCTTGACGGTAAGCGGGTATGCGCAATATTTTGCGCACCTTTTATATTTCCTTCATTCTTATATTCAGAGCGCTTTCTAACATCGAGGATGTGATTGTTATTTTGGCCGCGTCTTACAGCTTCTTCAAAATCAATAGCCTCAATGGTTTCTAATTTATTACCCTGTTCTTTGTACAGGCTCAGGTCTTCCAATGTTATGTAGCCTTTTATCTTATCCAGGCCTACTCTGTACAGGTCGGTAACGGCCTCTTTAACTCTGTGATTATCTACGATCAGATAAATATCTTCATCTTCAGCCACAAAAGAACCGGCAACGGTATTAAACTGCTTGTTCATGGTGACCAGGATGGAACCCTTTAAATGACCTGCAAGAAACTCTGGTTCCAGGCGCGTATCCAAAACGGCATTTCCTTTTTTTGGGGCCAGGCCGGCCAGATCCTGTACCGTAACATGTTTGGGTGATGGAAGCCCTCCGGTTATAGCAGGTCCCATTTTGTTTTCCCGCTTCATACGGGCAAAATAAAGAGGCGGCTCAGGCTGGCCTTCAAGGATGAACTTCACGAAATTATCTTCCGTATTAGCGGCTTTCAAAGAGTTGTTATAGCGTTTTTCGTAACCCGCAGTGGATGCAGGAATGGCACTCATTGTTTTCCCGCAGGCAGAGCCGGCACCGTGACCAGGCCAGATCTGCACATAATCCGGAACGTCCTTGAATTTCGTGATGGTATTGTACAGTGTGCGGGCTGCTGGTTGCATGACGTCAGTCATTCCTGCAGCGGATTCCAGTAAATCCGGGCGGCCAACATCACCAACGAAAACGAAATCTCCGGTCACGTATCCCAAAGGTTCATCGGCGGTGGCCCCGTCGGTGATTTTGAAGGTCAGGTGTTCGGTGGTATGGCCCGGGGTGTGCCAGGCCCGGACCTTTATGTTGCCGATATGGAATAGATCGCCGTCTTTCATCAGTTCGTAATTGTATTTGCCATTTTGGCTGGTGATAAGCCAATCAAACTTCCAATCGGCGTCACCTTCATCGGATGCATATATTTTTACTCCACGTTCAGCGAATTCCCGTAAGCCGGAAATATAATCGGCATGAATATGAGTATCTGCAGCGGCTATGATGGTGAGCTTGTTTTCGGTGGCATCATCAATGTACTGATCGATATCGCGCATCGGATCAATGATAACAGCCTCACCTTTGGCCTGACAACCAATGAGGTAAGCGTACTGCGCTAGTTTAGGATCAAAGAATTGTTTAAAGAACATGATAACTCTCTTGTGTGATTCGTGTTGGACTCGGTTATTTTATAAATGATTTCAGGGAACATTATTGCTTTTCTATTTAATGCGGCAGGTAGTTCCGGAAAATACCATACGTATAGGTTCCCGCTATGGCTGCTATAATGGGAACGATCATCACGCTGATGCCAGTGCCCAAAAGTGCGAACAAAGGGGCAGGGCATGCACCCAGCAGGGCCCAGCCAAACCCAAATAATGAGCCGCCTATGATGTAACTTTTCCATTGAGTAGGGTCTTTAGGTGAAATAGTAATCAGATTACCATCTTTGTCCGCGGCATTTATTTTTTTGATAATCTGTATGGATATCATCCCTACCAGAATGGCAAGGCCGATAATCCCGTACATATGGATAGAATCAAACCGGAACATTTCCTGAATGCGAAACCAGGAGACAACCTCTGATTTCACGAGAACGAAGCCGAAGAAAATACCTGAAATCAGGTAGAGAATATAATCAATGAATTTCATGATGTTTAGGTGAGGTTTATAAGATCAGGGGCAGCAAAACGTAGGTCATGAACAATCCGCCAATAAAAAAGCCGACAACGGCGATCAAAGAAGCAAGCTGGAGGTTTGAAAGTCCGGATATAGCATGTCCGGAGGTGCATCCTCCCGCATAGCGCGTACCGAAGCCGACAAGGAACCCGCCAATGACCAGAACAATAAACCCAGTGGTACTTGCCATTGTTTCCCAGTTGAAGATGTCGGAAGGAACAAAGCCGGAAAAATCTGACACTCCAAGAGCCTTAAGGTCCTGTGTAGTTTGGGCAGCAATGGCAATGGGCTCGGGGTTTACGAAAATCCATCCCCCTAAGAATCCCCCGATAGCTACACCCATGATGAGAACGAGATTCCAAAGGCCGGTTCGCCAGTCATAACTGAAATACTCGATGCCGGCGGGGTCACAGGCTGCGCAGATATGACGAAAATTCGAAGACACCCCAAAGGATTTATTTCCGATATAAAGCAAAAGCGGCACCATGAGGCCGATAACAGGACCGGCGATATACCAGGACCAGGGTTGATAAAGTAATTCCAGCATAATGAGGGTATTTGGTTGAAAAGTTTAATTCGTTGAATGGTATGATAGGAAAAAATCTAATGCATGAAACTTAATTTATCTTTTGCAATGGGTTTTTGGTCCTTCTTCAAAAATATTCGATAATCAAATCCACCATTACTTCGTTTTATATATCAATGTTCAATTAAAAGGCTACCCTATGATTACGCTTCATCGAAAAGAAAATGACCCGGATTCAGACGAGCTCGAGGAAAAGCTGAATGATTTGGTGCTGGCATTTGAAGCCATAAATCACTCATCCGGCGACGGTGGTCCTTTGCCTTATATCGAGGAGGGTGAAAAAAAGGTACAGGGTGAGAAAGAGATTGAAGAATGGCTGATCGGTCTTCAGGATGAACTGGGATGGCAACGATCATTAAGCGGTGATGCCTGCTATATTGATCCTAAAACCGGTAAGGTGTGTTAAGCCTATAATGTGGTTATTGTAGGGCTTGAGTATGGGCGGGACGCCCTGGGATAGTTGGTACGGGCGTGGTGTGGGTATTTTATTGTATATAAGATACGCAATAATCTACCAACGTCAGTTTACGCAGCCGGATTTATAATAACCCAAAATAAAGTTGTCAAATCTTCTCTGGTTGCTTGAAGGATGTTATCTTTATCCCCGCTTCGTTAAGCGTCTGCGCTTAACGAATTTGCACCCAGTCGCGCGGGTGTGGGTAATGAGCTCCTGGTGATATGGATGCTCAGGTCTTTGAACGTGCCTGGGTGGTTAAGTTGCTCCTGAGCGTTGATCTTTCGTTAAGCGGAGACGCTTAACGAAGCATGTGAGTGGCAAACTCCCGTTTAACGAAGCATTAACTGCATTAAGTTGTCTATATTTCCTTAATAATATTTATATTAAATAAACCCTCTATTATTATTTGCTTATACTGAATGTCATGAAGTTTTTATTGAGTAAAATACCCGGTTTCTTAATCACCGCTTTTATTTTGTTGGTTTCTCTGGTGGGAAACCAACAAACGGCCTCGGCCCAAAATGAGAGTGAAGTTTATGTGGTCGAGGTTGAAGGGTTAATCGATAACGGATTGCATGCTTACATCGAGCGAAGCCTCTCTGCGGCTGAAGCTGCCGGTGCGGCCGGCGTGATTTTGCATATCGACACATTTGGAGGGTTGGTGGATGCCGCCGATAAGATACGGAAAACCTTGCTTGATGCAGAAATCCCCGTTGTGGCATTTGTTAATAAAAACGCGGCATCGGCCGGTGCCTTAATTGCCCTGGCCTCCGATTCTATTTTTATGTCGCCAGGTTCATCTATCGGAGCTGCTACGGTAGTAGACGGCAGCGGTGAAAAAGCTGATGAAAAAATGCAGAGCTATATGCGCGGCTTAATGCGATCAACAGCGGAAGCCAATGATCATGACCCGGATATTGCCGAAGCTATGGTTGATGAGCGTATAGAAATTGAAGGTGTCGTTGCTGATAGTGTCCTCCTTACCCTAAGTGCCTCTGAAGCGGTAGAACTAGGCCTTGCCAGCGCATCCTTGAATAACCTCGATGAGGTAGTTAATTATATGCAATGGGAGGAGTTCGATTTGATTAATGTAGACCAACGTTGGCAGGAAACGGCATTACGGTTTTTCGCCGGACCTGTCATTACCAGCATATTAATGCTGATGATGCTGGGGGGATTGTATTTTGAACTGCAATCACCGGGATTGGGTTTTCCCGGAGCCGTTGCCCTTGTCGGGGCCCTGTGCTTTTTTGCACCTCATTACATCCTGGGGCTGGCTAGCTGGGAAATCATCGTGTTCTTTATAGGAGTGCTCCTTCTGATCGTTGAGATCTTCGTTTTACCGGGATTCGGGATTCCCGGTGCACTTGGGCTGCTCTTGATTATCTTCAGCCTTCTCGCATCCATGATAGGCAACGTTGGTTTTACGTTTCCGGAGATACAATACCTCACTGGCCCGATCTGGACGATGGTAGCTACTCTATTGCTTGGCATAGCTTTAATTGTATCCCTTGCCAGATATCTGCCGCAAAGCAAGGCTTTCAACAGGCTGGTTTTGGCTAGCACTACCGGAACGTCATATGGTTATACATCAGCCTCAACAGTTGATGATATAATTGGCATGGAAGGAGTAGCGCTATCTACATTGCGTCCAGCCGGCACCGCTTTGGTCAATTCCCTAAGGGTTGATGTAGTTTCAGACGGGGATTTTATTGAGAAGGGTGAAAAGATCAAAGTGGTTACCTCGGTTGGCAGTCGGGTTATGGTCACGAAAATTAAAGAGGCCCCGGTAGATAAGTAAAATAAGTTAGTATAAAAGTGTATAGGGCTTTATATTAAAGCCTTAATCATATCAAAATAATACAAGGTTATCATGGATCCCAATTTATTACCCCTCGGCATTATAGGCCTTATCGTCGTTGCCCTATTTGTATTTTTCTACTTTGTCCCTCTTGGGCTGTGGATTACAGCATTCTTCTCCGGCGTAAAGATCTCTATTTTCAGTGACCTTGTAGGTATGCGCTTACGTAAAGTGCCGCCGGGCCCCATTGTAAAGGCAAGCATTACAGCAACCAAGGCAGGGTTGAATATTGGTGTTGCCCAGCTTGAGGCCCATTTTCTCGCTGGAGGGAATGTTCAGAAAGTGGTCATGGCCCTTATTTCAGCCGATAAAGCCAATCTTGGCCTTACTTTTGAACGGGCCGCTGCTATTGATCTGGCTGGCAGGGACGTATTTGAGGCCGTACAGATCTCGGTGAATCCAAAAGTTATTGAAACCCCACCCATTACAGCCCTTGCCAAAGATGGTATTCAGGTACGTGCTACAGCCAGAGTTACCGTTCGCGCCAATCTGGAACGTCTGGTTGGTGGTGCTACGGAAGAAACGATTTTAGCTCGTGTGGGTGAAGGCATCGTTACCACCGTCGGTTCTGCAGCCGATCATAAAGCCGTACTTGAAAACCCTGACCAGATATCTAAAATGGTTTTAGGTAAAGGGCTGGACAGCGGAACGGCATTTGAAATCCTTTCAATTGATATCGCCGATGTTGATGTAGGCGATAATATTGGGGCAGCCCTGCAAACCGATCAGGCTGAGGCCGACCTTAAAGTTGCCCGTGCAAAAGCCGAAGAGAGAAGGGCGATGGCTGTTGCACTCGAGCAGGAAAACCGTGCGAAAATTCATGAAATGCGTGCCCGTGTTGTTGAAGCGGAAGCTCAGGTGCCTTTGGCAATTGCTGAAGCATTCAAAGAAGGCAAGCTTGGTGTGATGGATTATTACAATATGAAGAATATACTTGCTGATACCGACATGAGGCAATCTATTGCTCAGGGTAGTGAAACAAAGTCTGAGGAAAGCAAAGACACTCCTTCAACGGGAAGTAGCAGAGGCAAAAGGAAATAATGATATTATTTCCACAGTAAAGTTGAAATAATCAAGAAAAGCACACGTTTATCTAATAAACATAAATGTTCTTTGTATATTGATTTCTGTATGGGGGTGAAACTGGCTTCGACGGGTTGAGTGCAATCACAGGTTGCGTGTCGAGTTTTTCTCAGTGGTTCTTGTAAAAACTGTTGAGGCAAACGTAAATGCAAACAATTACGAATACCAAATGGCTGCGTAAAGCACCATTTCGTTCATCCGGCAGCCCGCTTATTGGCGGCCGGTACGAACGCCGATAAAAATAAGATAGTGTAGGTCTGTGATTGGCAGACTTGCATGAAACTTTACCAATCTAATCTGAAGGCGCCTGTTGCCTGGCTAACCTTCAGGTAAAAATCCAAAAGCAACTATGCATGTAGACGCTTGATGGTTTACCAGCTCGGACCCGGGTTCGACCCCCGGCACCTCCACTATATTAAAGGTTGTCGTTTTCATTAACGGCAGCCTTTTTTTGTTTATGATTATACGGTAAGCCAATAAGAAAGTTGGAGAAGTTGGCACGTTTTAATATTATTGAAGCTGATGAAACCCGGCACCTCTTTTGCCTGTTGTATACTGTTGTATGTAAAACTCTACATCACTTAAAATACTTTTTGTGTCAAAAAGCAGAGATAAAAAACAGCAGGGATCGGCTAAAAGTCGAAATGCGGCACCCAAAAATCCGCCTGATACGGGTATTTCCGGAATCATGATTTTTTATTTACTGATCATTGCCGTGCTGGGCTTATGGTTAATCTATTCCTATTATAATGATGCACTCGGTCCTGAACCCATAGAATACAGCACCTTCAAAAATGAACTTCGTCAGGGTAATATAGAGGAAATCAGGGTGGAGGGCGAACATCTGCAAGGCCAGTTGCATGATAGTTCCACACAAGTCACGGCAGAGGATGATACGGTTCGTTATTCTGAATTTGAAACATATATACCACCCTTTGGTGATGATAATCTAATGCCTCTGCTTGAAGAGTATGAAGTTAGCGTTGCCGTAGTTCCGGAAAGGGACAATACCTGGCTATGGATTTTTTTCATGATGGTCCCATTTTTTTTAATTGTGGTAGTAGCCTTCATGGTGTTCAGGCGAATGCAGAGTGGTGGTCAGGGAGGCATGTTCTCTATTGGTAAAAGCCAGGCACGGCTGCATAAGCCGGGCGAAGGAAAAAGGACGACGTTTGACGATGTGGCCGGATCCGAAGAAGCCAAACAAGAACTTCAGGAGATTGTAGCTTATCTGAAAGAACCATCCAAGTTTATAAAGCTAGGGGTGAAAGTACCCAAAGGGGTCCTGCTTTATGGCGCTCCCGGTACCGGTAAGACTCTTATGGGACGTGCGGTAGCCGGGGAAGCCGAGGTGCCCTTTTTTATTATTACCGGTTCAGATTTCATGGAGATGCTGGTCGGTGTTGGTGCCAAAAGAGTACGCGAGATGTTTAAAAATGCCAAAGAAATGGCGCCCAGTATCATCTTTATTGATGAACTGGACTCCATCGGCAGGCGGCGCGGTACCGGGCTTGGCGGCGGACACGATGAGCGTGAACAGACCCTCAACCAGCTGCTCTCGGAAATGGATGGGTTTGAACCTCATGAAAATGTTATCGTCATGGCCGCCACAAATCGTCCTGATATTCTGGATAAAGCGCTGCTGCGGCCAGGCCGGTTCAACAGAAGGGTAGAGGTTACCTTACCTACCAAAGACGACCGTGTCAAGATCCTTAAAGTACATGCCCGCGACAAACCTCTTGCCGATGATGTGGACATGGAAAAGATTGCCCGGGGCACCCCTGGTTTCAGCGGGGCAGACCTGGAAAACCTGCTTAACGAAGCCGCCCTGCTCACCGGCCGTGATGATCGAGATAAAATAACACAAAGCGATATCGATTTAGCGCGCGACAAGGTGACCATGGGCCTTGAGCGAAAGAGCATTGTCCTGGAGGAAGAAGAACGCCGGCTGCTGGCTTACCACGAAGGAGGGCATGCCATCGTGGCGGCCGTCCTGGAGAATACCGATCCTATCCATAAAGTTTCAATCGTGCCGCGCGGACAGGCTATGGGTGTAACCCAGCAGATGCCCAACGGCGACCGCTACCTTTATCGCAGAGAGTACCTGCTCGACCGCCTGGCTGTAATCATGGGCGGCCGTGCAGCAGAACGGATGATATTTGATACCGCCACCAGCGGCGCCGAAAACGACCTCAAGCAAGTTACCAAGCTAGCCCGGAAAATGGTACTGGACTGGGGCATGAGCGAAAAATTCCGGTACACGGCATTGGGCGGTCAGCGAGAGGAAGTTTTTCTGGGAGAGCAGATGGGCTCCCAACGTGAATACAGTGACGAAACAGCACGGGAGGCTGATAAAGAAGCCAATAACATTCTGGAGCAGGCCTTCCACAGAGCGGAAGATGTCCTGAAGAAGAATAAAGATGCCCTGGACCAGCTGGCCGAACTTCTGCTGGAGCGGGAAGAGATTACGGGTGATGAAATCCTGAAACTGGTGGGTAAATAATTTCTTCAAGATCATTTTGAGAAGCTGTCAAATCTGGCTAGCCAGTGATTCGAATAAAAATAACATCCTTCAAGCAACGAGAAAAGATTTGACAACTTTGCGATGAGTGGCTAAAAACCGGCGGCCACCGGAATGACGAAGTATTGGGTGGTGTTTGTTTAATAAATTAGGTAATGTTTTTTGGTGATGACTTTTGACACAGCCGAGGAAAGGGCCTGATATAATTCAAATGAACCACCTCCCTGAATTTGGGTAATTAGCATCAGATTGGGCAACTTTTTTTAATCTTTCTTTAATTTATAAAAAATGGGAGCTATAAATATTGAAATAACCAAAGGAGACATTGCCGACCAGCCGAATATAACCGCTGTCGTTAATGCAGCCAATGCTCAATTGCGGATAGGCGGTGGCGTGGCCGGTGCCCTTCACAGGGCGGCCGGTCCCGGACTGGAAGAAGAGTGCCGGCCTCTGGCTCCCATTAAACCGGGAGAAGCCGTAATTACCGGAGGTCATAATCTACCCAATCAATACGTGATCCATTGCCTGGGTCCGGTATACGGGGTAGACCGGCCAGAAGACGATCTGTTGGGCAATTGCTACCGAAACGCTCTGAAACTTGCCGATAACCACGAAATAGACTCCATTGCATTCCCTGCCATTTCAGCTGGAGCTTTCGGATATCCTATACAACCGGCGGCAAAAGTGGCTATGGAAACGATTCATGATACCATACCTGGTTTGAAGCATGTACGAAAAATCAGGATGGTGCTGTATAGTAAAGCAGAGCTTGATGTATTTGAAGGTGTTAAGAGCGAATTATTTAGCTAAATATTAATCGCTAAAAAATAATAAGGTTCCGCATCAGGTCCTTCCGCCCGGTCACTAACCGTTCGGCGGTTTCCGGTTGGGATAAAGGCAGGTAAATACAGATTATGTTTAACAGACCGCAATCAATGTCGTTAATTAATATCACCGGAACCTATACCGATCTGTATCAGCTCACCATGGCCCAGGTATATTTCTTGAAAGGGCACAAGGACCATACGGCCATTTTTGATTATTTCTTTCGGAAACTACCGTTTGATGGAGGATATGCCGTGTTTGCCGGGCTGGATGATCTTCTGGATATCCTGGAAAATCTTCATTTTGATGAACAGGATATAGAGTTCTTACATGAACAAGGCCTGCACCCTGATTTCCTCAAGTATCTGGAAAACTTTCGGTTTGAAGGCAGCATTTATAGCACCCGTGAGGGAGATCCCGTTTATCCGGTACTGCCGGTATTAAGCGTGGAAGCCAAAATGATAGAAGCGCAGATCATCGAAACCCTGTTGCTGAACATCCTGAACTACCAAACGCTCGTGGCCACCAAAGCCAGCCGTATAAAATATGTAGCCAAAGACCGCAAATTAATGGATTTCGGCTTGCGCAGGGCTCAGGGGCCGGGAGGTCATTATGCCGCCCGCGCCGCCATAATCGGAGGCTTTGATTCTACCAGCAACGTTCGTGCAGGCCGCGATTATAACATACCCGTTTCTGGTACCATGGCCCATTCGTTCATACAAAGCTACGATGATGAACTGACGGCTTTCCGTGATTTTGCCGATGCCAGGCCCGGTGACTGCGTTTTGCTCGTTGACACCTACGACACCCTCTACAGCGGACTGCCCAATGCGATAACCGTGGGCAAGGAAATGGAAGCAAAGGGCCATCGGCTAAAAGGTATCCGATTGGACAGTGGGGACCTGGCCTACCTGGCCAAACAATCAAGAAAAATGCTGGATGATGCCGGACTCAATTACGTGAAGATTGCAGGCTCAAACCAGATCGATGAACATGTGATCAGAAGTTTAAACGAGCAGCAGGCCCCCATTGATGTATTTGGAGTGGGTACCAGCTTGGTTACAGGCCGCCCTGATGCTGCTTTAGACGGTGTATATAAACTGGCCTTTGCCAATAAAAAGCCACGCATTAAACTATCGGAAACCATTAAAAAGATTACCCTTCCCTCAAAAAAACAGGTCTTTAGAGTGCTCGATGGTAATGGCAACTTCCTCGGTGCAGATGCCGCCGCTCTGGCTGATGAAAAAAGCGTGGATATGATGCATCATACCGTTGATCCGTTAAAAAAGCTTTCCATTGATGAATATCATCAGGAACCGCAACTTACAAAGGTAATGGAAAATGGAAAACGTTTTTCTGAGGCGGTTGCATTAGAAGATATAAAGCAATTCAGCCATAAACGTTTGAAGCAACTGCCTGCAGAATACAAACGGTTCGAAAATCCGCATATCTACAAAGTAGGGATCAGCACCCTCCTAAAAAAAGAACGGGACAAACGGATAGAACTGCATCGAAAAGGGAAAAAACCTTAATCACAACTCCGCAATACCGGGATTGACCACACTTTATACAAGTACGTATCATCGTTATATCAACGGCATATCAAAGCCGTATATATATGGTGTTGATACGGCCTTGATACGGTCTTGATACGGTGTTGATACGGTCTTGATCAAAGGAAGATGTACGGGTTAGTGGTTGATTCTTTGGTCTTCTTACTTGGTTTTGTGAGAAAAAGCACACAAAACCAGTCTGCGGTTGGTAAAATATTTTGTTTTAACCAAATAAAGTTATTTATTGAACACAGTTAGAACCCGGTCGACCTGATCATTCCGGGAGGCTCCTGGATCAGCCCATTAAAACAAACGTTTTGCAAATTTTATTTTATTTTTATGAGCGACCTTATTAACCGCCGGAAGATGATCAGGCAAATTGCCGCTGGTTCAATTGGGCTTGGCACATTCACCACTTTACCAACTATAGCTTTTGCCAAAATGAGCACACCCAACGCCTTCAAAGGAAATATCAATTATTCCGTATGCCGGTGGACTTATGGCTTTTTGACGCTGGATGAATTATGTAAAGCAGTAAAGGCAGTGGGTTTTTCCGCCATTGACCTGGTGGGGCCGGGTGATTGGGATACCCTGAAGGAACATGGGGTTGATTCATCCATGTGCAACGGTGCTGAAATCAGCCTGGAACAGGGTTGGTGTAACAAAGAATACCACCAAACTCTAATAAAAAACTATTTAGAACACATTGAGTTAACCTCAAATGCCGGATATGAAAATCTTATTTGTTTCAGCGGCAACAGGGACGGAATAAATGACGAGGCTGGACTGGAAAATTGCGTTGAAGGGCTAAAAAAGATTATGGGCCAAGCAGAAAAAAGCGGTATCATGATTCAAATGGAACTTTTAAATAGCAAGATTGACCATGTGGATTACATGTGCGACAATACACCCTGGGGCGTTGAACTTTGCCGGCGGGTTGATTCGCCGAATTTCAAGCTTTTGTATGATATATACCACATGCAAATCAGCGAGGGCGATATTATAAGGACGATCAGGGACTATCACCAATACTTCGGCCATTATCATACTGCGGGCGTACCCGGGCGCAATGAAATTGGCGACAGCCAAGAATTGCAGTATCCTGCCATTATGAAGGCCATTCATGGAACAGGCTTTAATGGACATGTAGCTCAAGAATTTATACCCACACAAGAAACGTCGCAACAAAATATCGAAGCTTTGGAAAAGGCTGT
Organism: Balneolales bacterium; assembly: GCA_040878115.1. Classification (GTDB taxonomy): domain Bacteria; phylum Bacteroidota; class Rhodothermia; order Balneolales; family Natronogracilivirgulaceae; genus JBBDMU01. Next base: position 11,976 of record JBBDMV010000004.1, on the reverse strand, counting down.
AATGCTTTGTGATATTTAGTTATAATTTAAGTTGAAAAATAAATTATGCCAGACAATAATAAATATGATGCTATTGTGGTAGGCTCCGGTATCAGCGGCGGCTGGGCGGCAAAAGAGCTGACTGAAAAGGGCTTAAAAGTCCTGATGCTGGAACGGGGCCGCGATCTTGAGCACGGCAAAGATTACGTGAATGAAGGTAAGCAGGTTTGGGATTTCCCGAACAGGAACCAGCGCACCCGCAAAATGGTGGAAGATTATCCTGTGCTGAGCCGCGATTATGTCCTGACCGAGGAAACTCTTGGCATGTGGGCTAATGAAAAAGAAAATCCTTATGTGGAAAAAAAGCGTTTTGATTGGTTCCGCGGCTATCAGGTAGGCGGGCGCTCGCTTTTATGGGGCCGGCAATCATATCGCCATAATCGAATGGACTTTGAAGCCAATAAGAAAGAAGGCATTGCCGTAGACTGGCCGATCAGGTATGACGACCTGGCCCCTTGGTATAGTTATGTGGAGGGGTTTGCCGGCATCAGCGGCTCAAAAGAAGGATTGGACGTGCTCCCGGATGGCAACTTTCTGCCACCTATGGATATGAACTGCGTAGAGAAGGATCTTGCCAGGCGTATCAAAAAGCATTACAACGGATCACGCAGCATGTTTATCGGACGTATTGCTAATTTGACCCGGGCCAAGAGCGATGAAAATCGTTCAAGCTGCATGTATAGGGCCCAATGCTGGAGGGGATGTTCATATGGCGCCTATTTTAGTACACAATCTTCCACTCTACCGGCCGCCGCGAAAACCGGGAATCTCACCGTTCGCCCGTTTTCGATAGTCACCCGCGTTTTGTATGACAAAGACAAAAAGCGCGCAGCAGGCGTAGAGGTTCTGGATTCGGAAACAAACGAGACCTATGAATTCACATCCAATATCGTTTTCCTTAATGCCTCTACGCTGAACTCCACTTGGATATTGATGAATTCAGCCACCGATATCTGGCCGGATGGCTTAGGAAGCAGCAGTGGAGAGCTGGGGCATAATGTAATGGATCATCATTTCCGGTGTGGCGCCAATGGAGACGTTGAGGGTTTTGAGGATAAATACGTTTACGGCCGGCGGCCCAACGGTGTCTACATCCCGCGCTTCCGGAATGTAAATGGCGACAAAAGAGATTATCTAAGAGGTTTTGGCTATCAGGGCTCTGCCAACAGGCAGGGGTGGAGCCGGGAAATTGCCGAAATGTCTATTGGCGTGGACCTGAAGAATGAAGTTAGCAAGCCCGGTGGCTGGAGGATGGGGATGACCGCCTTTGGTGAAATGTTGCCTTACCATGACAATCGTATATTTCTAGACCCAGAGAAAAAAGATAAATGGGGCTTGCCTGTGTTGGCTTTTGATGTGGAGATCAGGGAAAACGAGATCAAAATGCGCAAAGATATGATCCAGGATGCTGTGGACATGCTCGAAGCAGCCGGGGTGAAAAATGTTGAGGGCGGTGATTGGGGTTATGCCCCAGGTATGGGCATTCATGAAATGGGCACTGCGCGAATGGGGAATGATTCGAAAACTTCCGTCTTGAATGGGAACAACCAGATATGGGAAGCCCCCAACGTATTCATAACAGACGGGGCCTGCATGACATCAGCATCTTGCGTGAATCCATCGTTAACGTACATGGCCCTAACGGCCCGTGCCGCTGACTTTGCCGTGAAAGAGCTAAAAAAAGGGAACCTGTAAAATGAACAGAAGAAAATTATTGAAATTAGTCACTATGGCTACAGGCAGTGCGCTGGTCGGTGGCAATCTGGTCTTAAACGGTTGTGCACGTGGTGGATTACCGGAAAACCTGGGGTTTAGCGAACAAGATTTGGCCCTGCTGAATGAAATTGCCGAAATCATCATTCCCAGGACCGATACCCCCGGGGCAAAGGATGCTGAAGTAGGTAAATTTATGGCTGCTACGGTAAACGATTGTTATTACCAAGACGACCAGGATACATTTCATGAGGGGCTCGCCAAAATTAATGAAATCAGCCGGGAACATTTTAACACGAACTTTATAAATGCCAAACAGGATCATCGTATTGGGCTGCTTGCTGAACTTGAAATAGAAGCCAGGGAATATGAAAAACCGGAAGGCGGAACGGAACATTATTTCACCATGATGAAACAACTGACCTTAATGGGCTACTTTACATCGCAGGCTGGCGCTACGGAATCTCTGCGCCATAACCCGGTACCCGGCCGGTATGACGGGTGTCATCCCTATGAAGAGGGTGACCCAGCCTGGGCGTAATGCTTTTTGGATATTATCAGCTTTAAGCCAAACAGCATGAAAAATCTTGTCATCAAATGGCAACAGGGTATTCCGGCAGGCAAATTAAATACCTTTTTACGATTACTCATGAAACTTCTTAATAAAAAAAAATAGTTAACATATGGATTCACAAAAATTAATAAAACCTCGTTTAGGCTTGATGATGTTTCTCCAATTCTTTATATGGGGAGGATTTTTTGTTACGATGGGCGTTTACTTGCTGGAGATTTTCCAGGGTGAAGAAGGGTTGAACACCATCATCGGCCAGGCTTACGCTACACATAATTGGGGAGCCGTGCTGGCACCCGTGGTGGTTGGCTTGATTGCAGACCGTTACTTCAATGCCGAACGCGTAATGGGTGTTTGCCACCTTTTAGGGGCCGGTGTGCTTTGGTACGCAGCTGGTATTACCGACCCTGGGACCTTTATTTGGGTGATGCTGGCCTATTTCATGTTGTATATGCCGACACTTGCCCTGGTGAATGCCATTTCTTTCGCGAATATAGATAACCCGGATAAGGAGTTTCCCGCGATAAGAGTATGGGGTACCATTGGCTGGATCATCGCGGGATTCGTAGTGGCCCAAACTATATTGGGTTGGATCAACATCCCTTTTCTTTCAATATTTTCTGGTGTAGATAATGCGCAGGTCACCAATGTACCGCTTCTGATGAGTGCCATTGTTTCCATTGTTTATGGCTTATATAGTTTCACGCTGCCTGCAACGCCGCCATCCGAAAGGGGAAAGAAGTTCAGCTTTAAAGAGGCTTTTGGTTTAGATGCATTGAAATTACTAAGTGATAGGAGCTTCGCCGTCTTTTCTTTTAGCTGTTTGGCTATCAGTATCCCCCTTGCATTTTATTACGCCCGGGCCAATGATTATGTCGCAGCAGTGGCTTTTGGGGAGCAATCAGCATCGTTTATGACGATTGGCCAGATGAGTGAAGGGTTGTTCATGGTCCTGATCCCATTTTTTCTTGTGAGGTTTGGGGTTAAGTACATGCTTTTGGCCGGTATGCTTGCCTGGACTTTACGTTACCTTCTGTTCGGAATGTTTCCTGAGTCTGTGGCCATGGTTATGGTTGGCATTGCATTGCATGGGATCTGTTACGATTTTTTCTTTGTAACCGGTCAGCTCTATGTCGATAAAAAAGCGCCTAAGAGCCTTCGTGCCAGCGCCCAGGGTTTCTTTGGGATTTTGACCTATGGGGCCGGTATGCTCATTGGCAATTATCTGCTGGGCTGGTGGGGCGAATTTGTAAACCTGGTAGGTTCCACAGAAGCAGGTTGGCTTGCCGGCGCCGCAGCGTTTTGGATCATGCCGGGCATTCTGGCCCTTGCAGTTGCTGTAATGTTTTTTATTTTATTTAAGGATGATGGGGCGGAAGTGCCGGAAATAAAAACGTTTGCAGACCCTGAAAGTGGAAAAGTCAGTCCATCCACCAATACTTGAGAATAACTTGAAGTTACTGTACCATTGGCGTTTATTGCAATGGTACAGTAACTCCATGTTTTGTCAATAGAAATTGAGGGGCCAAAAAAGAAAACTTTAAAAAAAGGATAAGAAATTGGCGAAAAAGATTAAACTAGGCATGATCGGCGGAGGTCCTGACGCTTTTATTGGAGGGGTTCATCGAAAAGCCGCGGCACTAGATGGTAATTATGAATTAATAGGCGGGGCTTTTAGCAGCGATCCCCAAAAATCCAAATCCATGGCAGGGTCGCTAGGGCTTGATCCTGAGAGGGTATATGGAAGCTACGATGAAATGTTCACTCGTGAGAAGGCCCTTCCCGAAGATCAGCGCATAGAAGCCGTTTCTATCGTGACGCCCAACCATGTTCATTTTGATCCTGCGCTCAAAGCTCTTCAAAACGGTTTCCATGTCATCGTTGATAAGCCTTTGGCCTATTCTTTGGAGCAAGCCAAATCTTTGAAGGAAGCTGTCGATGAGAGCGGACTGATATTTGCCCTTACTCATACGTATTGCGGTTACCCAATGGTAAAGGAGGCCCGGCAATGTGTAAGTTCAGGCAAGATCGGAAATGTGCGGAAAGTTTATGTGGAGTATCCACAGGGTTGGCTTGCCACTTCTTTGGAAAGTGATGGGAACAAACAAGCTTCCTGGCGAACCGACCCGGCCAAATCTGGTGCCGGTGGCGCTGTGGGAGATATAGGCACCCACGCCGCTAATCTGGCAGAATATGTGACGAGCCTTGATATTGACCAGCTTTGCGGAGAATTGAATATTACCGTAGAAGGCCGAAGGTTGGATGATGATGCCACGGCACTGCTAAAATTCAGCAACGGAGCCTCTGGGGCCCTTGTGGCGACACAGGTTGCCACCGGTGAGGAGAATGATCTGAAGCTCAGGGTATATGGTGAAAAAGGGGGGCTGGAATGGACCCACACCGATCCTAACACGCTTTTGGTCAAGATGCTTGACCAGCCTGTTCAGATATACCGTACTGGAGCAGGTTACTTGTCGGAAGCCGCTGTAAAAAATACAAGATTACCGGCCGGACACCCGGAAGGGTATCTGGAAGCTTTCGCCAATATTTACACAGCATTCAACCAGGCCATCCAGGATTATAAAGCCGGCAACCTTAAGGGCATCGATACATACGATTTCCCTACCGTAGACGAGGGCGTAAAAGGGATGGCTTTCATCGAAACCATGATCTTATCTGGCAAATCAACTAAAAAGTGGACAAAAATCCTACAATAATGAAAACGATTAAAGGACCTGCATTATTCCTGGCACAGTTTGCCGGGGACGAACCCCCGTTTTATGATTTCGAATCCATTTGCAAATGGGCGGCCTCCGTTGGTTATAAAGGCGTACAGGTCCCGACCTGGGATTCCCGCCTGATTGATCTGGAAAAGGTAGCTAACAGCAAGAGTTATGCTGACGAGTATAAAGGTAAAGCAGAAGCCGCCGGTGTGACCATTACCGAGCTTTCCACGCACATGCAGGGACAATTAGTAGCCGTACATAAAGCCTACGATGAATTGTTCGACAGTTTTGCCCCTGAACAAGTAAGGGGAAACCCGAAAGCGCGTACCGGATGGGCTGTTAATCAATTGAAACTTGCCGCAAAAGCCAGCCGTAACCTGGGTATTGACGTACACGCTACTTTTTCCGGGGCCCTGCTATGGCACACCATGTACCCATGGCCGCAACGGCCGGCCGGACTTGTAGAAGACGGCTTTAAGGAATTGGCCCGCCGGTGGATGCCTATCCTGGATGAATTTGACAGCCAGGGAGTGGACGTCTGCTATGAACTACACCCTGGTGAGGACCTGCACGATGGGGTTACCTTTGAACGCTTTCTTGAGGCCACCAATAACCACCCCCGGGCAAAGATCTTGTATGATTCGAGCCACTTTTTGCTGCAACAGCTTGATTACCTTCAATTCATCGATATTTATCATGAAAATATCCGAATGTTCCATGTAAAAGATGCCGAGTTTAATCCGGATGGAAGAAGCGGTATCTATGGCGGCTATCAGGGGTGGACAGACAGGCCGGGCCGGTTTCGTTCTCTTGGAGATGGCCAGACTGACTTTTCGGGTATCTTCAGCAAGTTGTCTCAATACGGTTTCGATGGTTGGGCGGTGCTTGAATGGGAGTGTTGTATCAAGGATTCCGAACAAGGAGCCATAGAAGGAGCGCAGATCATCGCAGATCATATTATCAAGGTAACAGATAAAGCCTTTGACGATTTTGCCGGAGCAGGGTCAGACCCCGATCTTAACAGAAGGGTTTTGGGGTTATAGCACGCATCAGCAACAGTGCATTGTTTTGAACGGTGATTTTTGTGATGGGCTATGATTTTCTTTTAATAATCATGGTAATCATAATAATCAGGTAAAATCACAGTTCAAGCGATGGTGGTGATTAATATGACCGCCATTTACATTAGACATCAAGGCCCATTTTTTGTATATTTAGATCAAGTCAAAATAAGGATAGCCTAGTCCTGTTATTAAAAGGGCTAGGTTAAGCCCGGTAAGCCATAAACCCAATTGTGTTTAGAACACCAATAAATTATTAAACTGAATTTTATATGAGTGATACTCAAACTCTTGAATCCATGGTAAAACAGCCGTATAAGTACGGCTTTAAGACAAATATTGAATACGATTACTTTCCAAAAGGGATCAATGAGGAAGTGGTACGCGCTATTTCAGCTATCAAAGAAGAGCCTGAATGGATGCTTGATTTCAGGCTAAAGGCATTGCGTCATTGGCTCACCATGAAAGAGCCGAAGTGGTCCAACATAAATTACCCAAAGGTTGATTTCCAGGATATCCAATACTATTCCTCTCCCAAGCAAAGGGAAAAAAAGACTGTAGAAAGTCTGGATGACGTTGACCCCGAAATTTTGGAAACTTACAAGAAGCTGGGCATCCCGCTTTCCGAGCAAAAAATGCTGGCGGGAGTAGCCGTTGATGCCGTATTCGACAGTGTTTCGGTAGCAACTACATTCAAAGATAAATTGCTGGAAGCCGGTGTGATCTTCTGCTCCATTTCCGAAGCTGTTAAGAAATATCCAGAACTGGTTAAGAAACATATGGGCAGTGTGGTCCCTTACAGCGATAACTATTTTGCGGCACTGAACTCAGCGGTATTTTCCGACGGTTCTTTCTGCTACGTGCCTAAAGGTGTTACTTCTCCAATGGAGCTTTCCACCTATTTCCGTATCAATAATGAAGAATCCGGACAGTTTGAAAGAACGCTTATTGTGGCCGAAGAAGATAGTTTTGTGAGTTATTTGGAAGGCTGCACCGCGCCGATGTTCAGTAAAAACCAAATGCACGCGGCTGTGGTTGAATTGGTAGCTGAAAAAGGTGCCGAAATAAAATACTCCACCGTTCAAAACTGGTACTCCGGCGATGAAAATGGTGTGGGCGGTATTTATAACTTTGTAACCAAACGGGGTATCTGTAAAGGCGACAATGCCAAGATCTCCTGGACCCAGGTTGAAACCGGTTCAGCGATCACCTGGAAATATCCCAGTGTGATCCTGAAAGGTGATAACTCTATCGGGGAATTTTATTCCGTTGCTCTTACCAACGATATGATGGAGGCCGATACGGGAACCAAGATGATCCACATCGGTAAAAACACCAAGAGCACGATTATCTCCAAAGGCATTGCTGCGGGGAAATCCCAGAATAGCTACCGCGGGTTGGTAAAAGTAGGTCCTAAGGCCCATAATGCCAAGAACTACTCGGTCTGCGACTCCATGCTAATTGGCGATCGTTGCGGAGCTCATACATTTCCTTACATTGAATCCAAAAACAATACAGCCAGTGTTGAGCATGAGGCGACGACCTCGAAAATCGGTGAAGACCAGATCTTCTACCTGCAGCAGCGCGGTCTGGATGAAGAAAACGCCGTTTCTCTTATCATCAATGGATTCTGCAAGGAAGTATTTAAAGAGCTGCCTATGGAGTTCGCCGTTGAGGCCATTAAACTTCTTGGAATTAAGCTTGAAGGCAGCGTAGGCTAAGTCCGCAACCACAAAAATTAAATATTCAAACAACTCAAAAAATGATAATTATTAAAGATCTTCACGCCGAAGTGGAAGGCGAAAAAATATTAAAAGGAATTAACCTGGAAATCAAAGCCGGTGAGATCCACGCTGTAATGGGGCCTAACGGAAGCGGTAAAAGTACGCTGGCCAAAGTTATTGCCGGGCACCCGGCTTATGAGGTTACCAAAGGAGAGATCATTTACGAAGGCGAAGATATCCTGGAAATGGACCCCGACGAACGCGCCCGAAAAGGTGTCTTTATGGCTTTTCAATACCCTGTTGAGGTTCCGGGGGTCAGTAACTCCATGTTCATGAGGGAATCTTACAACGCCATCCTCGAAGAACAAGGTCAGGACCCGCTTGATCCGCTTGAGTTCGAAGATTACATCCTGGATAAGCTTAAAATTGTAAACCTGGACAGCAAGCTGCTGGACAGGAACGTCAACGATGGATTCTCCGGCGGTGAGAAAAAGCGTAATGAGATTCTACAGATGGCCATATTGAATCCTAAACTGGCTTTGTTGGATGAAACCGACTCAGGTTTGGATATTGATGCCCTGAAGATCGTCTCTGAAGGTATCAACCAACTGGCATCCAAAGATAAAGCTGTCCTTTTGGTAACTCATTACCAGCGAATCCTGAATTACATCACACCGGATTATGTACACGTGCTGGTAGATGGCAAAGTTGAGAAATCAGGCGGTAAAGAACTTGCGCTTGAACTCGAAGAACATGGATATGAATGGGTCAGAGAAGCCCGGGTAAATGGAAAGGCTTGATTTATGGGAAATATTAATAAAGAACAAACATTCCTGAGCGATATATTGGCAGGCCGTGAAAGCAATAACGTGCCTGAGTATGTTTCCGCTGTACGGAATGCGGGAGCCGTGGAAGTTGATAAGCTTCCGATTCCGACACAAAAGCACGAAGAGTGGAAATATACTAATCTGAAGCCGCTGCTCAAGAACAATTATGTTTCAGCCCAGAAGGTAAAAGGCGCCGGCGATGTTGGTGATGTATCGGAACATGTATTTGCCGAATCAGAAAACCAGTACCTTACTTTTGTAAACGGTGTTTATCGTAAAGATTTATCTACAATCGAAGGCCTTCCAAAAGATGTGGTTATCGGTAATATAGCTGATGTGGATGTAACGCATCAGGGGCATATCGCCGAACATCTCGGGAAACATGCTCAGTATGAAGATGATCCGTTCACACCGTTCAACTCGGCTAATTTCCGTGACGGAGCTTTTGTCTATATACCAAAAGAAACCAGGGTAGCGAATCCTGTTCAGCTGTTGTTTATCACAACGGATGCTGATGAAGCGTTCTTCACTACCCCAAGGGTTTTGATCATAGGTGAGCGTCATAGCGAAATCACTATTGTTGAAGATTACATCAGTTTGGCTGATAATGTGTATTTCAATTGTCCGGTAACCGAGGTTGCTTTGGCTGAAGGCGGGAAGCTTACACATGTGAAGCTTCAGCGTGAAAGCAAAAGCGCGTTTCATATCGGCCGTATCGCCACCAGTATCAAAAAGGACAGCGAATATCATTCTTATGCGGTGCATCTCGGTTCGCAACTGTCGAGAAGCGACGTTAAAGCCGTACAGTTGGATGAAAACACCCACTGTACGCTCGACGGACTCGTGCTTGTTAAAGGAAACCAGGTTTCCGATACGCACAGTGTGATGGACCATGCCATGCCGAATTGCACCAGTCATCAGCTTCACAAATGTATCGTGGATGATAAGGCCGAGTCAATCTTTAACGGCAAGATATTCGTTCGTCAGGATGCCCAGCAAACCAATGCTTTTCAGGAAAACCGGAACCTGCTTTTATCCAATAACGGCACGGTCAATACCAAGCCGCAGCTGGAAATATGGGCCGATGATGTTAAATGCAGCCACGGCGCTACCATTGGTCAGCTCAATGAAGATCAGGTATTTTACCTTAAAAGCCGGGGATTGTCGGATCATAAATCCCGTGAAATCCTAAGCTATGGTTTCGCACTGGATGTGATCGAATCCATACCGGTAGAATCAATACAAAAAAGACTGACCGTTGAAGTGGAGAAATTTACCCGCTCCAACTCTGAAGTCAACAACCTTGTGGAATGATAAAAGAATCAGCCATAGAATTGAACGGTCTCGATATAAAGGCCTTGCGCAAAGACTTCCCTGTTCTAAAAAGAGAAGTCTACGGCAAGCCTTTGGTGTACCTGGATAACGCTGCATCAAGCCAAATGCCACAGGAAGTTATTGATTCGTATACCGATTACTTTAGCAATCATCATTCCAACGTACACCGGGGCGTGCATGCTTTGAGCCATGAGGCCACCGACCTGTTCGAGAAGGCCCGGCTCAGTATGCAGAAGTTCCTGAATGCCGGTGATCCTAATGAGATCATCTTCACTTCCGGGGCTACGGATGCCATGAACCTGGTGGCCCAGACCTTCGGCCGCGTTAATGTGAAAGAAGGGGATGAGGTACTGATCTCTACTATGGAGCATCATTCCAATATTGTACCCTGGAAGATGCTTTGTGATGAGAAGAAAGCCATTCTCAAAGTCATTCCATTAAAAGATAATGGTGAATTGGACCTTGAAGCCTATTCTGAGCTGCTAACTGACAAGACCAAAATTGTCGGGGTGATGCATGTATCCAATGCGCTCGGTACCATCAATCCGGTCAAAGAAATGATCGCCCTGGCCCATGAACGAAATGTACCGGTTTTGGTAGATGGGGCCCAGGCTGTACCGCACATAACGGTAGATGTTCAGGACCTGGATTGTGATTTCTATGCACTGTCCGGACATAAGATGTTTGGTCCGACCGGTGTAGGTGTACTCTACGGTAAAAAAGAGCTTCTTGAAGAAATGCCGCCATACCGGGGGGGAGGGGATATGATCCTTAGCGTGAGCTTTGATGAGATTATCTACAACAAAATACCTCACAAGTTTGAAGCGGGAACACCGGGCATTGCCCAAGTCATCGGGATCGCGAAAGCAGCCGAATACCTGATGGCGAAAGGCCGCGATAAGCTCTACGCCTACGAAAACGATCTGCTGCAGTATGCCACCGAAAAGCTAAGTGAAATTGAAGGACTGAAAATTATTGGAACAGCCAAGAATAAGGCTTCGGTGATATCCTTTGTAATTGAAGGCGTCCATCCTCACGATATCGGGACCATTCTCGACCAGGAGGGGATAGCCGTACGAACAGGACACCACTGCGCGCAGCCGGTTATGGACAGATATGAAGTACCGGCCACCACTCGTGCCTCATTCGCATTTTACAATACCACCGATGAGGTTGACAAGCTAGTAGAAGGCATAAAAACCGTGATAGAAATTTTTAGATAACCACAAAGGCACAAAGAACACAAAGAAAAACCTTATTTAACTATAGAGAACTCTAAGGCAACATAAAATATGTAGTAACTTTGTGTTCTTAGTGTGCTTTGTGGTTAAAACGTTACTTACCATTATGATCCAAAACAGAACCAGACAACTTTACCAGGAACTCCTTCTTGATCACAACAAGAAACCCCGGAACTTCAGGATTATTGATCCTGCAGATCATGAGGCTGTGGGCCATAATCCGCTTTGCGGAGATAAGCTGGTGGTTTATGTGAACGTTGATGATGTTGGAACGGTTACCGATGTGAGTTTTATTGGGGAGGGATGCGCTATATCAAAAGCGTCTGCTTCGATGATGACTAAATTCGTTAAAGGAAAGAAGATCGAAGAAATAGAGAAGTTATTTAAGGAATTTCATGACATGAGCACCGGTAAGCTTGACCCCGACGAAGACGAGCACCACCTCGGGCATTTATCAGTGTTTTCAGGCGTTAGGGACCTACCTGCCCGTGTGAAATGCGCAACATTAGCCTGGCATACGTTAAGCGCCGCAGTAAAAGGAAAAGAAAAAATTACAACTGAATGATAAAGTTTTAATTAACGTTGATAAAGTAAATTGGTAAATTTGTACGCTCCGCTTTGGTTGGTAATAACAAATTCACCAATTTACAAATTCACAAACCATCTATATTATGCCGAAAATATCCGAAATAGAAAGAACCCCCAATCCTGATGCCATGCGTTTCGTGCTTCGTGACCC
>JBBDMV010000003.1:42812-44734 GCA_040878115.1 Balneolales bacterium | reverse complement strand
ATGCATAATTAAACCCCTGCCAGGGGTTTAATAGATAAACTAGTTTTAAAATGAAAGTTTCTGGTTTTATATAAGGTGTTGCATTGCGGAAAACAGGAAAGGTATTATTGGCTACGGTTCTTATAACCTTTGAACAACGCCGTATCAAGGCCATATCAAGGCCGTATCAACACCGTATATATACGGCTTTGATATGGTTTTGATATGAGGTTCATTAAGAGCGGGTTAATACCGGTCTTAGCTTTTTATCATTGTACCTGTGGCTGGCCTAAAGAGCAGCATCTTTGGCGGAGAGAATCCCTTTTTCTCAGGAGAATCTATGTATTAACCGAATTCAGGTTATTACCAGAACCAGCGCTGATACATGAGAGAAACACATCAGCAATATCTCCGGCATGAATAGATCAAATTTTTGCTATTTTATTTCATTGTAGTTATTAACAACTAACGTTGTGAGCAATCTCATCCTATCTAACAATGAGCTACATTCTGACAATTAGCCTTCTTCTCTTAATCGTGATCACCCTGGTCCTGTTCAGGAACCTGGTGTCATTTAATCACCCGGAAGAATTTGATCCCGCATCGCCGCAAACGCAATCCGTTGCCATTTGTGTTCCCGCCAGAAATGAAGAGCGGGTTATTGAACGGTGCGTAAACAGTCTCATCAACCAGGATTATGCGGATTTTAAGGTTTATGTCCTTGATGATAACTCCACTGACGCTACCGGAGAGATCCTCAGCAGCTTAGAGAAAAAGAATCCAGAAAAGCTTCTGTTCATGCAAGGCAGCCCTAAACCTGCGGACTGGCTCGGGAAACCATGGGCCTGTCAACAGCTCAGCAAGAACATACAGGCAGACTATATCATTTTTGCCGATGCCGATACCTGGGCCGCGCCTGATGCTATCAGCCGTACTGTGGCCGAATTTAACCGGAAAGAGCTGGATTGCATCACCATCTGGCCCCAACAGGAGCTTAAGACCTTTTGGGAAAAAATGCTCATACCCGTGGTTTATTATACTCTGGTTGCATTCTTGCCATCGGTCTATGTCAGGCGATCCCCCCGGTGGCTTCCGAAAAGTTTTGGGTCAAGGGTTAGCCCCTTGTTTGCCGCGGCCTGCGGGCAGTTTATAGCTTTCAGAAGAGAAGTTTATGAGTCGATTGGAGGGCATGGGCCTGTGAAAAAAGAAGTCGTTGAAGATGTAGCTCTTGCCCGGCTCATAAAAAAGAAGGGATTTGTGATGAATATGTACCATGGGCTGGATACGGTCTATTGCCGTATGTATGAGAATGAAAAAGCGCTTCGTGAAGGTTTCCGTAAAAACTTCCTTGCCGGGTTTGGATATAATGTACCTCTCTTTCTTATGGTTGGCTTTTTGCATCTTCTGCTGTATATATTGCCGTTTATAACCTTGATATGGGCGTACTTGCAAGAGCTGGATTTACTTTCGGGGTTATCGGCCATTTCGGTTTCGCTGATTCTGCTTCACCGCCTTATACTGGCGCTCTGGTTCAGGTGGGATGCTATTTATGTATTACTTCATCCCTTTTCCGTCCTTTGGTTTCAATTTTTGGGGTTCATTGTTTTACGGGATTACTTCACCGGGAATACTGCTACCTGGAAGGGCCGCAAAGTGTTTTAAAGGCAGCTTTTGCAAATATTACGCACTCAATGAGGCTAAAAGCCCATCGGGCCGGCAGGTTTGTAGAAAAAATGATGTCCGCTATAGGTAATGTCTTCGTCTACAAGTATATGAATATGATACAATAGCAATATCGAATACTAATTTACAACATAAGAAATCACCGATCTCATCGGGCGATATGAATGTTTTGTGGCGCCGACTTGTAATCAGGCCAACATCCCGACCCTACGGGCCGGTGATTTGGATATGATTTGATTTTCTATAAACATTTTGCCCCC
>JBBDMV010000003.1:0-42712 GCA_040878115.1 Balneolales bacterium | reverse complement strand
TATGGTTATAGGCCCGGCGGGCCGAAATATTTGTAGAAACCAACGATGCCAACCTCATAACAGCCCCAGCGGGGCGAAATGTTGGGTTGATTATCAATAATTTACATCATTATTTTTTAACCCTGCCGAATGGAAGAAAAAATTTCATAAGACATTTCCATTTTCCTTAATAAAATCACATATTACAACTGATGATAAGCCTGATTGACAAATATGTGAATTACTTAAAGATTGAGCGTAACGCCTCAAAATACACCATAATGGCTTATAAAACTGATCTGAAGCAGTTTTCTGCATTTTGCGAGGGAGAGTTTGGTACAGAATTTGATCTTCAACTCATCAAGAGAATTACTATACGGGTTTGGTTGGGAGAGTTGCTTGAGAAGGGATTGTCGAAATCAAGTATAGCCAGGAAAGTTGCAGCTGTACGGGCTTTCTTTAAATATTGTTTCAGGAGAGGTTACATCACTCAAAATCCGGCACATTTATTACTAGTCCCCAAAAAAGATAAGAAACTTCCGCAAACCGCCAGCGTTAATGATATAAATGTAATGATGGACCTGGTAGATACCACTACCGTAAAAGGCCTGCAGGAACTGGCAATACTGGAACTATTTTATTCAACTGGAATGCGCCTGAGTGAATTAACTAACTTGAATGTAAGCGACATTAATTTGCCTCAAGACCAGGTGCTTGTTACCGGAAAAGGGGCAAAAGAACGCATTATACCTTTTGGTGCTACCGCCCAAAAAGCACTTATAGGCTATCTCGGCCAAAGAGAATCGTTATTGAGTGATAAAAGCGATGGTGATGCGCGTGAAGCTTTGTTCCTGAGCGTATCCGGCAAAAGGATTTACGCTCGTGCTGTGCAGAGATTGGTAAAGAAATACCTGACTATGTGCAGCGAAGTATCTCAAAAAAGCCCTCATATTCTAAGGCATAGTTTTGCTACGCACCTTCTCGACCGGGGCGCAGGCATCAGGGTCATTAAAGAATTGCTTGGCCATGCCAGTTTGGCGGCCACTCAGATCTATACCAGTACCAGCATTGAACACCTTAAAAATGTTTACTCAAAGGCTCATCCCAGAGCTGAAAAATAACAATCATCACAAATGGAGAATATTATGAATACCACGTTCACCGCCCGTAAATTTGATGCCAGCGATCATTTACAAGATTATGCAAATCAGGCTGTTCGTAAACTTGAAAAATATTATGATTCTATCCTTGTGTGCGATGTAGTTTTAATGCCTCACGCTGACCCTGACCAGCCCCAAAAAGCAGAACTAAATTTGCAGGTACCCGAAAATTTTCTCACCGCAATAGAGACCGGTACAACCTATGAACATGCTATTAACAAAGCTGTGGATAGCATGAAACGACAGGTGCTTAAATATAAAAACAAGCGAAAACCGTGGACAACGTGAGGCCGCAATAATTAAAATTCAATAATAAACGCTTATCTAAACAGGTTTAAGGGAATGGCTGTTGCGGTTTCCCCACCTCAACAGCCATTTCCATTGCCTATATCCTAATACTCAACTCCCCTACTCATGCCCATTGGAGCTCATCCCCCCATACCACGAAAAGAGAAAGTTAGTGTCGCTTTCATGGTCCAGCAACTTAAAGATTTGGTCGATGTGGAGCTTCGGCTTTTGGCTGCCGGTGAAGCTTGTGACAAGCGTTTTGTGACCGAATCAGACCTTCATCGTCCCGGCCTGGCTTTGGCGGGATATATCAAACTTTTCACCCATCAGCGCATTCAGGTTATTGGAAATAGCGAAACGCAGTACCTGGAGCATCTCAACAAAGAGAATCAGGAAAAGGCATGGGCAAATATCACACAATTTGACATCCCTGTTATTTTTTTGACGGCTAATAATAAGCTTCCGCAAAAGTTACTTGACATGGCCAGGGACGCCGGTATCCCGATTTTCTCTACACCCATAGAAACTACCCGGTTTATGTTCCTTCTGCGAGATTTGCTGGAGGACCAGTTTGCTGTTCAAACGATGGTGCATGGGTCTATGGTTGATGTTTATGGAATTGGAATTCTTATTGCCGGGAAATCCGGTATCGGAAAGAGTGAAGTTGCGCTCGACCTGATAGAGCGGGGGCATCGGTTAGTGGCCGATGACGTAGCTATTTTGACAAAGAAAAATAACGTTTTAATGTCTTCAGCCACTGAGATCAACAAACATTTTATGGAAATAAGGGGCCTTGGCATTGTTGACGTATTATCCATGTTTGGCATACGATCTGTTCGTTATCAAAAACGACTGGAGGTAATTCTGGAGCTTTTTCACTGGGATGAAAAAACCAATATTGATCGAACGGGCCTTGACCGTGACACCATCCCCCTATTAGGGTTGGACCTGCCTATTATCCATCTGCCTATAACACCCGGCAAGAATATTACAGTAATTGCCGAAGTGATAGCTATGAACCACCTTCTTAACCATTATGGGTACGATGCAGCTGAGGAGTTCCAAAATAAGATCAAGAAGCGCATGGCTGAAAAAAAGAATGACCCCACTTTACGGCGTGCTATTGAATATTTTGAGGGTGATGTTGAGTAGGCAAGTTTTTTATTACAAGTTAGTATATTTCATATATACAGACACCCTTTGCTAACGGATTCGTAACTTTAATGACGGTAAGGCCCTTAAAGTAAGTATCCATTATTCATGTTAGGGGGAAGCAGATTATAAGTTTTGTACAGAACCTGGATGTATTCTGACTTCTTCATGCGTAAAAATCCTTACTTCATCGTCTTTATTTAATACGTGTAATAAACCTCTGGAGTTTACTCCAAGGAATTTGAAGCTGTCATTCGATGTGTTACCATCAATTTGCAATTTCACCCAATCACCATAGCCAATAATTTTTCTGTTGATGCTCTTGAGCAACAAATCATCCTTATCCTCCCAATCTTTATAATTCTGCTCAATATGGCCCAGTATTTGGGCTAAGATAATTTCCCTCGGGAAATTGTTTTTGTTTGTGACCAAAGAAAGTGAACATGCCTTCTGGTGAAGTTCACCAGTAAAGTTTTTCTGATTAATATTTAGGCCTATGCCCAACAAGATACGGTCTAAAAAAGTACCGGTGAATGATGTCTCTGTTAATAATCCGCCAATCTTCTGCTTACCATAGTAGATGTCATTTGGCCATTTTATATTAAATTCCAGGCCTGAATGTTTATAGAGAACATCACATATGGAAAAGGCGGCCATCAAGTTTAGGGTCTGCAGGCATTCATTAGATCGAGGTTTAAAGGCCACTGTAAAAGTAAGGTTCAAACCTGGCTCGGTATTCCACTGCTTGCCATATAAACCCCGTCCATGCTTTTGATTATTGGCAATACAGATAAGCCCATGTGCCGTTTTAGAGTTTTTCTTGGCTTTTACATAAGCATTAGTAGATGCTAATTCCTTGAAATACCAAACATGGCGACCTAACCATTTTGTATTCAGCAAACTGAAAAATCTTTGAACGTCGAACAAATGTGTTATGGGCTAGACCTTTGGTTGACTTTAGATATTTCTTTAAGGTACACAATTTACGTGAAGGACATAAGATTTACGAACCTTGATTTGATTGACCTTTAATATAAAATAACCAGAAGATCCATCAAGATCGAACATCAGCTCAATCTTCCGGATATTTTATGCCTCATTTTATATTTGTCAATCTATTTGCCGAGCTTAATAATGGAGTCTTCAGTGCCATAAATATTTCCGACTGAACCATCTGCCGTATCATCATTGGACCATTTTTCATCATCAATGAAATAGCGGAATTTTACCTCTGTTTCAGGCTTGAACCTAAGCGTGGTTTGCCAGGCGCCTTTCGTTATCTTAAGTTGATTAGCGTTAAGGTCCCAGTTATTAAAATCACCAACCACTGCTACTTTTTCATTGGCCATTTCTTGAGGTAACTTAAAGGTTACCTTACAGACCGACCTTTTCGGCGTAAATGCTTTTTCTACCATGAATAGTTGTATAAATAAATGTTATAGTCTAAATAATATACGACTTTTGTAATCAGCAATTGTATTCATTCTTCAGAAAGTTTGTTTTTAAGAAGGTCAACCTTAGTGATAGGGGTGGGATCCAATTCATTATTTAGTGCCAGGTAAAGGCTAGTCCAGTCGGCAACCTGGATAAGAGAAAATAAGCGAGATAATCGATTTGGCCCTCGGGTGGTTAGGGTAATTAATGATGAAACATGGTTTTCAATTAATTCTTCTGTAATTTTCATACGTCGTTTCACGCGTGGGTTGTCATCTTCATCATGCAGCATAATAACCGATATGCGGCCCATAAGGTGAGCGATTCGCTCCCAACCTACAATTTCATTGTGATTGAGTTCCGGAAAGAGATTGCCGTAGGCTAATATTTTTGCATTCTCTTCAAGTTGCCCCCTCCACCGCAAATTAACAGGAGCAAGAAATGTGCTGTTTGAATACACAATTGGCAGAGTATCATCAATTTTCTCAGCAAGTCCGAGAGTTTCATTGTCTTTGTAATTAGAAAGCAACTCTGCCTGGTCCGATAAAAAAGCGGCTGTTTGGTGAAGCACATCATTGGTATCCTGAATAAAGCCGTAATACTGAAATATTCGGAATAACGGAATAAAGTTGAAGGCCAAAGCTGCTCTGGGAGTTATTCCGGCTGGAACATAAATTCGATCGGAACCGGCTCTTTCAGCTTGCCTCATTATCTCTCCGCCGGTGGAAATACATATTATCCCGGCTTTCCTATATCGCGCAATATCAAAAGCCTGAAGCGTTTCCTCTGTATCTCCCGAATAACTGCTAACGATGACCAACGTGCTTTCGTTAACCCATGCAGGCAGATCATAATTACGATTTACCTGTATCGGTAATGGGCAATTATCGTGTGCGTATGAGGCGATCAAATCACCGCCTATCGCTGATGCTCCCATCCCCAGAATACAGATATTAGCAAAACTTTTAGTATGTTTGCTTAACTTTAAATCTAAGGTAAGTGCTTCAGCGTCATTCCACTGTTGGGGGAAGTTATGCATCAATTTATACATACCTTCACTGTCAATTTCTTTAATTTTCTTTTCGGTCAGTTCTATCATTCTAATATTATTATTTAACTTCCGGTAGCTTACACACTTTGAAAACCAATATAATGAAGATTTTAAATTTAGATTGATTTTTTAATTCTACAGTTTTACCATTATAAATTCTTAAGGACACACATTAAAAACAGGAACACTCACTTCGATGCTCAGGGTATCCTCCGGGGCAGGCGGGGATATCATACTTATTAGTATTTTTTGACCAATATGGAACTGTGAACCTACTTTTCAGTTCTTTTAAAAGAATCTTAAGATTAGACCGCAAGTAATCCTGCCTAAGTGTATCTTAATATTAAAGTGTAATAAAAATTGGTATCAATTTAGTTTGGTACTATATTGACATATATTATACATATACATCTCATTTCCTAAAATATACTCACATGTCAAATCCAGAACGTTTAAAGGCTATTGATCTGGCCGTTGGCCAGATAGAAAAGCAACACGGAAAAGGTACTATAATGCGGCTGGGTGACACCCCCATTGTTAATATCCCATTCATTTCCACAGGATCCCTTTCTGTTGATTATGCTCTTGGTGTAGGCGGTGTGCCTCGTGGGCGTATAGTAGAAGTTTACGGACCGGAATCCAGCGGTAAAACAACCCTGGCGTTGCATGTTATCGCTGAGGCCCAGAAGGCAGGCGGCCATGCGGCCATCATTGATGCCGAACATGCTTTTGACCCTAAATATGGTAAGGCATTGGGTATCAAAATAGACGAATTGCTAATTTCTCAGCCCGATAGTGGTGAACAGGCATTAGAAATAGCCGAAACACTTATTCGTTCTGCAGCCCTTGATGTTGTGGTTATAGATTCTGTTGCCGCTCTTGTGCCGCGAGCTGAACTGGATGGCGAAATGGGCGATTCACAAATGGGCCTTCAGGCCAGATTGATGTCACAGGCTTTGAGGAAGCTCACTGGCGTAGTTAGTAAAACAAGAACATCTGTTATCTTTATCAATCAGCTGCGTGATAAAATTGGCGTCATGTTTGGAAGTCCGGAAACGACTACCGGAGGGAAGGCTTTGAAGTTCTATTCCTCGGTACGTATTGATATCCGCAGGATTGGTTCTCTTAAGCGGGGTGATGAAGTAATTGGAAACCGTACTAAAGTTAAAGTGGTTAAAAATAAAGTTGCCCCTCCGTTCAAAGTCGTGGAGTTTAATATTCTTTATGGAAAAGGGATTTCCCGTATGGGAGAACTGCTTGACCTGGCCGTACAGTTTGAAATCATTGAAAAACGCGGAAGCTGGTTCCGCTACGAAGGTGAACCCATCGGGCAAGGCAGCGACGCTGCACTCCAATTTCTCGAAGAAGACGAAAAACTCAGGGACACCATTGAACAATCTGTCCGGGAGAAGATGATGCCGGAAAATGAAGCTGCTAAACCAACAGCCAAAAATGGGAAATCAGCTAAACAAACTCCAGAATAAACCAAAGTCACAGAACGTCAAAGAGCTTATTATCTGCGAGGTTCTGTAAGCTACTTTTATCCTGTTATCAAACAAACCAATAAAGCAACCCAAATTGCCTTATCAAAATCCTCAAGGCGTAAATGATGAACACCCGGATGTCATCCCGGGCATATGTTCTGGGTTGACTGTCCAGAAAAAAAACCAGAATCGAGTATCCCTGTTTATAGATGGTGAATTTGTGTCAGGATTTCACCAACAGATTGTTCTCGATTTTAAACTTTCCGTTGGAGCAACCATCACTCAACAGCTTTTCTCCGAGATGAGGCAGTCCGAACAGCGTTATATGATAAAAGAGCGTTGTTTTGACTGGCTGGGAAGACGTGCGCATAGTAGAGGGGAGTTAAAGCAGAAAGCCTTGATCAAGAAGTTTCCGGTAGCTATCATCGATGAAGTTCTTGATGAAATGGCTGATATGGGGTATTTAGACGATCAGGCATTTGCTTTTCTTTTTGTACGTGATAAAGCGAACATTTATGGTTGGGGCCCTCAAAAAATAAGCTCAGCTTTATACCAAAAAGGACTTGAAAAATGCTATATTGATACGGCTTTGAAAAAGGCTGTTACCAACAATGAAATCCTGAGTAACCTGTACAAAGAGGCGAAAAAGGGAAAAAAGAAATTTTCAAGGGTGGATGATCTCCTCAAAAGGAAAAAAAAGCTGGTTGATTTCCTATGCAGGAAAGGATATTCTCTTGATGTTATTCTCTCTGAAGCAGAGAGCCTGTTGAAGATAATAGAAGATGAAAAACTTTAAACCCGAAACAATTTTTAAAGGTATAGTCTGGCTGGTGACCATCACCATCGTCCTGCTAATAATGTTTCGTTTTTCCACTCTTCTGCTTTACGCAGTGCTCGCCCTGATTGTTAGTTACATCCTGGAACCATTTGTGAATCGAATGCAAGCTACAGGGATAAACCGCACAATGGCTATTTGCCTTGTTCTGATTTCCTTGATATTAATAATGGTATGGCTGTTTACCACCATTATTCCGACGGCTGCGGCACAAATGTATGGTTTAGCGCAGCAACTTAGCGTTGATAATATCACTTTAATAGCCGCTAAAGTAGAAGAAGAACTGAGAGAGGTAATTCCGATAATATCCGAAGGTTTTATCATAGAGAATTTAACGGCCGCTACTGAACATCTGTTCGCCATTGGTGATATTCCTCAGGCCATCACCAATGTTTTCGGCATCTTTGCTAATGTCTTTTGGGCTCTGCTGGTGATCCCTTTTACCGCATTCTTTTTTTTAAAAGACGGCAGTGCATTACGTCGTAGTGCTCTTAAACTCGTTCCTAATCGCTATTTTGAGACTACACTGACCCTAATTCATAAAATTGAAACTCGTCTTGGGTTGTATTTCAAAAGTGTTGCCCTTCAGAGTGTTTTGATTACGCTGGTTTCCTGGCTATTATTAAGCATTGCCGGATTGGACAATGCGCTTTCTGTGGGGCTGGCTGTTGGAATAGCTAATATCATCCCGTATTTCGGACCTATTCTTGGTTATATACTTTCGATCATTGTCGCCGTATTCGAAACCGGCGATTTTTCTCTCGTTTTTCTTAGTGTTATGGCTATACTTGTAACACAAGTAATTGATAATGTTCTGTTGCAACCGATGATCTTTTCACGATCAGCAGATATGCATCCACTGGCTATTTTATTTGTGATTATGATCGGTGCCGAGCTTGCCGGCATTTTTGGAATGCTTTTGGCCGTCCCTATTGCTGCAACCATAAAGATCACCATCTTGCAGATTAACTGGAGCTTGCATAATTATTATGTTTTCAGGGGTAAACCTACATCCACCGATAGTAAGCAACTCGAAAGAACAATTAATGTCTAATCTTTTTTAAAAAAGAAGGTACCTTTCATAACTTGAAGAATATTGTAGTTTTTGCATCCGGTTACGGATCCAATTTTCAAGCCATAATTGATGCTGTTGAAGCTGGCAAAATCAAAGCCTCCATTTGCGGTCTTATTGTTAATAAGCCTGGAGTAACCGCCATGAGCCGAGCTAATAAGCATCATATTCCCCTTAAAATAATGAACCCTCGTGATTTTAGGGATGCCGACCTGTATTCCGAGGCTATGCTCCAGCAGCTATTGGAATGGAAACCCGATTTAATTGTTTTGGCTGGTTACCTTTTAAAGGTCCCGGAAAAAGTAGTTAATGCCTTTACAGGCAGAATTATCAATATACACCCATCCCTGCTTCCAAAATATTCAGGAAAAGGCTTTTATGGACTATATGTTCATCAGGCCGTTCTTGAAAATGATGATAATGAAACGGGTTGCACTGTTCACATTGTTGATAACATATATGATAACGGACCTATACTCGCCCAGGCCCGTGTTCCTGTTCATAAAGGTGACAGAGCTGAGGATATCTCAAAACGTGTGAGAGAAAAAGAACTTGAAGTTTTCCCTGATGTTATCGCATCTATCATTAATAAGTCCTACTAACAAATTTAAAAAAACATAATAACGGACCTACTTAATCCATTCATCAACAAAAAATAATGTCCACTCTCCCTACTATCGATATACCTGTAAAACATGCCCTTATATCCGTTTCCAATAAAAAAGGATTGATTCCACTCGCTCAACGGTTAAATGCTTTGGGTATTAAGTTGCTTTCTACAGGAGGTACGGCAAGAAGCATTCGCGAAGCGGGGATCCCGGTTACAGATGTCTCTGAAATCACCCAATTCCGCGAATGTCTGGATGGCAGGGTAAAAACCTTGCATCCCAATATTCATGCAGGAATTCTCGCCCGAACGACTATGGAAGAGGATGTCCGTACACTCGAAGAGCTAGGAATTGAACCTATACAGCTGGTAGTGGTAAACCTGTATCCTTTTAAAGAGGCGATAAGCAGTACCGACATTAGCCTGGCTGATGCTATAGAAAAAATTGATATAGGCGGGCCCACTATGCTCAGAGCGGCAGCCAAGAATTTTACCCATTCCAGCATTCTTACCAATCCGGAGCAATACAATAAATATCTAAACGAGCTTGAGGAAAATAATAATACTGTAAGCTACGAAACAAGACTTGAACTTGCCCGGGCTGGATTTAATCACACAGCCGAATACGATAACCTGATTGCAGGATATTTTAATACCCTTGAGGAAAGCCTACCACCCCGCCAGTTGAATATATCCCTTCTGAAAGCTCATGACCTGCGCTATGGCGAAAATCCGCATCAGAGGGCAGGCGTATATGGAAATATTAATGATTGCATCGATTGCTTTCACGGTAAACAATTAAGTTATAATAATTACCTGGACCTTGATGCCGCAATTCAGCTGTTTCGGGATTTTGATGATGTTCCATCTTGTGCAATAATCAAACACACTATTCCTTGTGGTGCAGCTTCGGCAAAGAGTTTATCAGCAGCTTATGATAAAGCCTTCTCAACCGATACAGTCTCCCCATTTGGCGGCATTGTGATTGTAAATAAAGAGCTCGACCTTGAAGCAGCAAAATCCATAGACAAAATTTTCACAGAAATAATCATTGCCCCTGACTTTTCAACTGAAGCATTGAAACTTCTTACACAAAAAGCAAACCGCAGGCTTGTAAGATTTAAAAATGTATCAAATGATCAACAAGATTTTTCCTTCAAAAGTATTTTTTGCGGAGCACTTGCCCAGGAAACAGACAAATTAAGTGCGAATTCGGCTGAGCTTCAAACGGTGACCAAGCGAAAAGCAACGCCTGAAGAAATGGAGGATTTGATGTTTGCCTGGAAAATCGTTAAGAACGTTAAGTCAAACGGCATTGTCTTTGTTAAAGATCAGCAGACGCTGGGTATAGGATCGGGTCAAACCAGTCGGGTGGATTCTTCGGAAATAGCAGCCTTTAAAGCTGATAAGTTTGGATTGTCCCTCAAAAATTCCGTACTAGCCTCAGACGCTTTCTTTCCTTTTTCGGATGGTATAGAGGCCGCAGCTAAAGCCGGTGCCAGCGCTGTAATACAACCTGGAGGAAGCATACGCGATGAAGAAGTAATTACCATGGCAGATAAATACAACATGGCTATGATATTCACAGGGATGCGCCATTTCCGTCATTAAAACATACCTTCGAATGAATAAAATAAGTACAGTTATAACATATGAGGTAAATATATTTATTCGGACCGTCTGATATTTAGCCATCTGTCATACAAACAATAACCTGCAATTATTAATTTTTTCCAAGTTTTGTTGTACTCAAGTTCGCAAGTCGGTTAATAATATTGTAAATTTAACAGCTTTTACCTACCAATAATCAGAACCCCTCTTTCAATACACGTTTAAGATGCCCCAAACAGAAACTTTTTACCAAAATGGCCAGCAGAATTCACCCTCAGGCATTTTCGATTGGCTCTATACAGATATAGCCATCGATTTGGGTACTGCTAACACGCTCATCTATTCAAAAGGTCAGGGTATTGTGCTTAATGAGCCATCGATAGTTGCACTGAACCTAAATAATCAGGTTGTAGCAATTGGCCATGAGGCACGCCTGATGCATGAAAAAACCCACAAAAATATTAAAACCATACGCCCGCTACGCGATGGTGTCATCGCTGATTTTGAAGTTGCAGAGCAGATGATTCGCGGCATGATCAAGCAGGTTAAGATTAAATGGTATTCCAGTACCCGAAAGATGGTAGTTTGTGTACCAAGTGGGATTACCGAAGTTGAAAAGCGAGCCGTAAGCGACAGCGCCGAACATGCGGGAGCAAAAGAAGTTCACCTCGTGGAAGAGCCTATGGCTGCCGCAATCGGGATTGGTCTTGATGTTCACGAACCCGTTGGTAATATGATTGTAGATATTGGTGGTGGAACAACGGAAATTGCCGTTATTGCACTTTCTGGTATTGTGTATGCTCAAAGCGTCCGTCTTGGAGGAGATAAATTTAATGAGGATATTATCAGCTTCTTCAGACGTAACCACAATCTGCTAATTGGTGAGCGAACAGCAGAGCAGGTAAAATGCATGATCGGTTCGGCTACCCCCCTTGATGAGGAACTCCAGATTACCACCAAAGGGCGTGACCTGGTTAACGGAGTTCCCAGAACCAGGACCATTTCTTCTACAGAGCTTCGCGAAGCAACAGCAGAATCCGTAAATACAATTGTTGAAGCAGTAACAAAATCTCTCGAACAAACTCCTCCGGAACTTTCGGCTGATATTCTGGACCGTGGTATATTTCTTACGGGTGGCGGTGCGATGCTCAGGAATCTCGACAAACTAATTACAGAGAAAACGGATTTACCAGTTCATATTGCTGAAGATCCGCTTACTGCAGTTGTCCGTGGAACCGGTGAAGTACTTGAGCAACTTGATTATTACAGTAGTGTACTCACATAATGCAGGTATGGTGAATGCGCTTTCCATTTTCTCAGACCAAGGGTATTAAGGACCATATCCTTACCAGTGTATTTATTTTTCTGGGCCTTATCATGCTTGTTTCCAGGCATGACGAGGGTTTGCAAAATGTGCGAAAAGCCTCAATTACTGTTTTTAGTTATTTGGAAGAACCCCTTTCTAACATTAGGGTGTATAGAACTGCTCTTAAAACTAACCGGCAGCTTCACGAGCAAAATATTATTTTGCTCGATGAGCTAAGCCGCCTGCGTTCAGCGCGGGAACAGAATATTGAACTCAAAAGATTACTCGATTTCAAAGAATCCAGTGAGCATGATGTTGATATCCTTCCGGTAAAAGTTGTCGGTAAGAATCTTACCGGTATAAATAATTTCATGTCCATTAATGTAGGTTCTAACGATTCAGTCGAAGTAGGGATGCCGGTGATCAACCCCAGTGGCCTGGTAGGGCGGGTGGTGGATGTTTCAGCAAATTATGCCCAGGTAATGCCCTTCTTAAACCCCCTGTTCAGAGTCAGTTCACGTATACAGGAAACACGAGCATATGGTGTAGTTTCCTGGGAATCACAGAAGCTGGATGAGTTGGTTATGAATTATGTACCCCAGACCATACCCGTAGAAATTGGTGCTATCGTGGAAACATCAGGCTATAGCCAAAAATTTCCTGTTAATATCCCAATTGGACAAGTTATTAGAACTGCACCGGATCCAGGTTTACAAACTCAGAGAATCTACCTCAAGCCTTTTGTCTCTTTATTTGAAATTGCCGAAGCATCTGTCATGAAATACACCGGCGATCCTGAAGTTGACAGTCTGCGAATAAATTTCATGGAAAGGTATTAATGCCATATTCAGCATTGAAATACATATTATGGGCTGCGCTGGTAGTTCTATTGCAACTGCTCATATTCCGACATCTGCGTTTTTTTGGGGCAGAGCCTGACTTTGTCTTAGTTTATCTTATCTGGATTATGGCAACCAAAGATCGGACCACAGCATTATATCACTCTGCTGCAATGGCTTTTATGCTGGATGTAATACTGGACCATTGGGGGATCCATATTTTGGCTAAAGTGGCTACCGTATTTTTAGCTTACAATTTTATTCCCAAAATTACAGAGACAAAATTACTGTTTACCCAAGTTTTCTTTGTAATTTTACTTGTTGCATTATTTCATAATCTAATTTTCCTTGGAGTAGCTACTTTTGCTCAAAGTCGCGTGGATATCATTTTTTGGAACTTTCTGATTGGAAATGCTTTTTTTACTTCTATTATAGGAAGTTTCGTTTACCTTTTTAAATCAAACTAGCCATTTGCTCTGATCCTGATTTATGCCTGCCTCATCCCAAAAAAGACAAAATAAAGTAATTTCTATACGAGTGCTTCAGGCTATAGTTACCGTTTTGTTCCTGATTTTCTATGGTCGCCTTGCTCAAATGCAAATATTCGATTACGATACTTATGGGCCCTTAAGCCAGGATAACAGCTTGCTTGAACAAGAAGTACAACCTGCGAGGGGATTAATTTTTGACCGCAACGGAAAATTACTTGTTGATAATCAACCGATATACTCCATCACTATCACTCCGGCAAATTTTCAACGGGATAACATACCGCTGCTTGCCGAACTTACAGGAACAACCAAGGAGGATATCACAGAACGTCTCCAGAACGCCCAAAACTACTCCTGGCGCCGAAGTTCTCGTTTGTTCACTGATGTAGATTTCACGACATTCTCAAGTATTCAGGAAAATATATGGAGACTGCCTGGGGTTAATCATCAGATCGAATCCAAGAGAAATTACCCGACCGATATTTATGCATCTCATATGCTGGGTTATTTAAGGGAAGTTAACGATGCAGAATACAGAAGCTCAAGCCGTTACCGCCTTGGAGATAAGGCTGGGAGAATAGGTCTGGAAAATATCTATGAACAAGATTTACGCGGAGATCTCGGTGCCCAATACCTCCGGATAAACGCTTACGGGCAAATGCTCGGCCCCTACGACAACAACCAGCTAGACCAGGATCCGGTAAAAGGCTCTGATATCCACACCGCACTGGACTTGGACTTGCAAAGCCTGGCGGAAAAACTAATGGAGGGAAAAATAGGTGGTCTTGTTGCAATGGACCCTCGTGACGGTGCTATACTGAGCATGGTTAGTTCTCCGCAATTTGACATTAGTCGGTTATCAGGAAGGCTTGATCAAGATTATTGGATAGAGATTAACTCCGATACGACTAACCCCTTATTTAACCGTGCCATATCCACGCGTCAGCCACCCGGTTCCACAGTCAAACCAATGATGGGCTTAATTGCTATGAATATGGGCATTATTGAACCGGAAGATGAAATTACCTGTAACGGTGGATATCAACGTGGCCGGTTATACCACTGTACCGATGATCACGGCGAGCAGAATCTGCAACAGGCTATAAAAAATTCCTGTAATACCTTTTTTTACCGTATCATGGATTTGATGATGCAAGAGCAAGGCCTGGATAAATGGCATGACATGGCAACCGAGTTTGGCCTTGGCCGTCACAATCATATTGACCTGCCCTACGAAACATCAGGAATTCTACCCGACAGCAGCTATTATAATCGTGTTTTTGGGGAACGACTATGGGGGATAGGTGACCTAATCAGTGTGGGTATCGGCCAGGGAAGTTTCTCGGCATCCCCGTTGCAAATGGCTGTTTCAGTATCGGTAATTGCAAATAACGGCAGCCGTGTTCGTCCATATATTGTTAAAAGAATAGAACATCCGGATGGGTCCAGTTCTGTTAACCAACCTGAATTAAATGAAGTCTCCTGGTTGCAAAACGACGACAACTTGAAAGTGGTCCAAAAGGGAATGAGAGATATGATAACGGATGGCGGTGGCCGTTTTTATGCAAATCTACCTGATGTCGAGGTAGCTGGGAAAACCGGAACATCACAAAATCCTCACGGGGAAAATCACGGCTGGTTCATAGGGTACGCTCCCTATGATGACCCCGAAATTGCCATAGCCGTTTTATTGGAGAATGCAGGCTTTGGATCTATTTCTGCAGCCCCTGTTGCTTCCCTTATTATGGAACAATACTTCTCCGGTGAAATAAAACGACAATGGGTCTTCGATTATGTACTAAATTTTGAGCCACGGTCCAAAAGGCGGGATTTACAGGAGGATCTATAATGAATTGGTATAAACAATTTGACTGGCCCCTTCTGATTTGTTATATGCTACTGTCTGTTATTGGCCTCACCGCTATTTACAGTGCTACCCAGGGACCGGTTTCAGATTATTTGCCGGACTACATTCAGGGTAACTTTAAAAACCAGATGTCATGGATATTTCTTTCCCTTTTGCTGCTTATTTCCGTACAGTTTACGACGCCGATGACCTTTCAGCAGATATCATATGTATTTTATGCAGGGTGTCTGATTATCGGTATTCTTACCATCTTTATGGGTGTTGAAGTCGGTGGGGCACGAGGATGGTTTGTTATTGGAGGCCTTCGGATCCAGATCAGTGAAATGATGAAACTAGCGACTGTATTAGCAGTTGCCAACTACCTGACGAGCAGACGTAATATTTCTGCAGAACGTTTTCGCCCAGCTCTCATAGTTGTTTTACTAATGCTGTTGCCTGCAGGAATTATTGTGCTGCAAAATGATACAGGGACCGCTTTGATTATTATTGCTCTTATTCCTGTTATGCTATTTTGGTCAGGGTTACCTCACGGGATATCCCTTTTTATGATTACTCCGGCTTTGGTTGCCTACTTCACTATTCTGAACTGGCAATGGGGAATTATCACTGCGTTGATATTAAGTGTGGTATTATTTTTTGTACACAGAAGACCCGGTATGCCATTAGCTTCATTTATAGTGGGGCTGTTTATAGTAATTGGTATACAAGTCGCCTTACATCAGATTCTTCAGCCTTATCAACAGGCCAGAATAGAGGCTTTCGTGAATCCAGCTATTGATCCTCACGGTGCCGGGTGGAATGTTATACAGGCAAAAACTGCTATTGGTTCCGGGGGAATGTTTGGAAAAGGTTTTATGGAAGGCACACAAACACAACTTCGATTCCTTCCAGAGCAATGGACCGATTTTATATTTTGTGTGATTGGTGAAGAATTCGGATTTTTGGGAGCCGGGGCTGTTTTATTCCTGCTCGGATTTTTGGTACTTCGGCTTCTTTCGAACGCAGCAGATCATAAGCATCCGTTTGCTCAGCTCGTAATGGTGGGTGTGGCAGCCATATTCTTCATTCAAATCTTCATTAACATTGGAAGTGCCACGGGTTTGATGCCGGTAATAGGGTTACCCCTGCCCTTATTAAGCTACGGAGGATCTTCCTTTATGTCATGTACTTTAATGATCGCCATTTGCCTGAACCTGCACCTCTATCGCAGGCAGTTTAGCATCTACGCCTGATCCCACCAACCGAGACCAGGTGTACAAAACCGATATAGCGAAAAACGGCCTATACTACAACGTCTTTCTTATATCGTTTACGATCATTATGATCCAAAAACTTCTTCCGGAGGCGCAGACTATCCGGAGTTACCTCGAGTAACTCGTCTTCGTCCAAGAACTCAATGCATTGTTCCAGGGTCATTCTTTTAGCCTGGGATATCTTAACGGAATCCGAGGTTTGAGTGGCACGGTGGTTGGTCAGATTTTTCTTTTTGACCGCATTGACCACCATATCTTCACTTCTGTTGTTTATGCCTACAAGCTGACCTTTATAAACGTGGTCACCGGGCTTAGCAAAAAACTCACCGCGATCTTGAATTCCTTCGAGGGCATATGCAGTAACCATTCCATCTTCCAGGGCTATTAAAGCGCCGCTGGTCCTGCCTTTAATATCACCCTTGTAAGGCTCATAAGCATCAAACTGCTGATGGATCAATGCGGTTCCCCGGGTCTCGGTCATCAGTTCATTCCTAAAGCCCAATAATCCACGGGAAGGTACTTTGAAAGAAATGCGGCTGTTGTCGCCTTCCTGAGTCATCGCGCTCATCACACCTTTTCTGTTCAAAAGATTGTCAATTACTTTATTGCTGTAATCTACAGGAACATCAACGATAACCTCTTCAACCGGCTCTGATTTAACCCCGTCGATTTCACGAATAATAACCTCAGGCCTTGAAGCGGAGAACTCATACCCTTCACGGCGCATGGTTTCTATCAAAATAGCCAGTTGCAACTCACCCCGTCCGGATACCTTAAAAACATCAGGATTCTCGGTTGGTTCAACCGTCAATGCTACATTGGTGCGCAATTCTTTGTTAAGTCGGTCTTTAATCATATTCGACGTGACAAACTTGCCTTCACGGCCAGCCAGCGGTGAATCATTCACCCGAAAAAACATAGACAGCGTTGGCTGATCAATAACGTAATAAGGTACAGGGGCTAAATCAGCCTGATCGGCTAGTGTATCTCCAATGTTGACATCTTCGTAACCAGCCAGGGCAATGATATCACCTGCGAAAGCTTCATCAACAGGTGTCCTTTCAAGTCCGGAGAATGTGTATAATTTGGTAGCGCGTGCCTTGGCCTTAGCTTCACCAGTCTGGCTGACTAAAGTTATATCCTGGCCCTTTTTAACCACACCCTGACTTACAAGGCCGACAGCAATTCTGCCAACGTAATCATCCCATTCAACATTACTGACCAACATTTTAAATGGTGCATCCCTTTCGTTATCCGGCTCCGGTATGTGCTTAACGACCGTCTCAAAAATGGGAGTAAGGTCAGTATCTTCGTCTTCCATATTCATTTTAGACGTTCCTTCAATACCAACGGCATAGATAACCGGGAAATCAAGCTGCTCGTCGGTGGCTTCCAGATCTACGAACAAATCAAAAACCATATCAAGCACTGCTTCCGGGCGGGCATCTTTCCGGTCAATTTTGTTGATCACCACTATGGGCCGGTAACCCAGGCTAAGTGATTTTCGAAGTACAAACCTTGTTTGCGGTAGCGGCCCCTCTGCAGCATCAACCAGCAGCATTACACCATTCACCATTTTTAAAATCCGTTCAACTTCCCCACCAAAATCGGCGTGCCCCGGAGTATCCACCACATTAATTTTAGTACCATTCCACATTACGGCTGTATTTTTTGCCATAATAGTGATGCCTCGTTCACGTTCGAGGTCTCCACTGTCCATAACCCGTTCGTTAACTTCCTGGTTATCGCGGAAAGTCCCACTTTGCCGAAGTAATTGATCAACGAGAGTAGTTTTGCCATGGTCAACATGTGCTACAATTGCTATATTTCGAATATTTTGAATCATGTATAATCTATAGAGGTAATTTCTGAAAGTATAAAGCCTTCTAAGTTACGAATATTTATGTAAAAATATTGCATATTATAAACGTCTACTACTTGTATGCTGGTGAGCCATCTTGTATTCTCACCCTGTTATTTTCATCTTCTACTATTTTTTAAAACTCATCCCATGCGCTTAGATCGCTTCTCCATCATTTTATATATCGCCTTTCCGGTGATAGGGTCAATCTGTTCCATTATCATGATCACCCAATTTGTCTGGCTGGTGCAGGGAAGTTTAGAGAACGGATTATATCCTGAAGTTATGGTTTATGTTGATATGGCCCGTAACTTAACTTTCTTCGGCAACGATCATCATACCCATCGTGTCCTTATTCCAGCTGTAGTTGGTCTGCTCACCAATATGTTTGGTATTACCGACTTCGATTCTATAGCCTTGGTTTTCGGTACCTGGAACTTTGCTTTTTTTATTTTTGGGATCGGCGTCATGTTAAGAATAGCCATCTATGAGCAAGGGGTTAATGTTTTCGAGTTGATTCTACCGACTATTCTGGTTCTATTTTTACCTTTTTTCCTGTCAGCAGTTTTTTATCCCATATTGGAAGCAGGCATTTTTCTGGCTTTCGGATTAATTTTCATGGCACTATTTTATCGCAATCTTCCCATGCTTTTTGTTATTACAATAATTTCTGCCTGGGTCAGTGAAGTTACCTTATTAGCCCTGTTTATTATTCCTGCTCTAAACTATGCCCGTAAAGATAATTGGTGGCAGGCTTATCTTCCTTTCTTATTATCCGGACTGCTTTATGTGTTGGTCCTGATCAGCCTGTCTCCGGATTTAAGTAGCCATTATTTATTCAACCCAAATAGCTGGGTCACTGAAATAAATGCTAACTTCCGGCAATTTGATCAGTACTTTTTTATACAATTGTTACCGGCTTTTGCCCTGGCTGTCCCCTTTATAGCTTATAGGTTTTATAAAGGAGGTTCACAACGAATAGTACAATCAACACTGTTGCTCTTGAGCGCTTATTACATAGTGTTTTTGTTATTATCACCCGAAGATACAGGCCGCTTAATGTTCATGGTCATGCCGCTTCTCGTGCTTTTTAACTTCAACGACAAGACGATTGCCGGGTTGACGAATAAGTTTCGAAATCCGGACTAAGATTTTTTAATTCTATCCACATTAACACATTGCAACAGCAAAAATCTTTAGAATCCGTTAGTTTAAATACATGGATTTACAAATTGCTAACCAATTATTCGTCGTATGTGGGGCCACCAGCGGTTTTGGCCTTGCCGTCACAAGGGCTCTTTGCCAGGAACATGCAAACGTTATCGGCATTGGCCGCAGCGAAGAACCGCTGCTTAAGCTTGAAAATGAGTACAATAAACAATTTACCGGCATCAGTGGAGATTTGCGTGATGAGGAAACATTAGGTAAAATCGACGATACATTAAAGGACAAAACGTTAAATGGGATCCTGCTAAATTCAGGGGGACCGCCAACCAAGGCGGCCGTTGATACTAGCCTGGAAGACTGGGACGAAGCCTACCGGCTTCTCTTTCGCTGGAAAGTTAGCTTGATTAGAAAGCTTCTGCCCATATTCCAACACCAGAAATATGGACGTATCCTATTCATTGAGAGCCAGTCGGTAAAGCAACCTTTGAACAACCTTGTTCTCAGTACCGCCATGCGGGCGGCCGTAGTCGGCTACGCAAAAACATTATCACAGGAAGTGGCCAGAGATGCTATTACCGTAAATGTACTGGCACCGGGTTCACATAACACACCAGCCATTAACCGGATCATTGACCACAAAAGCCGACAAGGGGATATCTCCTTTGAGGAAGCCAAAGCCGAAATGGATTCGAACATACCGGCCGGCCGCATGGGTGAGGCTTATGAATTGGCATCGCTGGCTTTATTTTTGTTATCACCATGTTCAGCTTATCTTACCGGACAAACCATCAGCCATGACGGTGGGTCGGTTAAAAGCCTTTTTGGATAGATATAGAAAAAATCACCCTATGATATTTCATCAGCAAACCATTACTTTAAAATCACAAAAAAGAGGATTTCACCTTGTTACAGATGAAATTTTATCTCAGATCGAACGCCTAAATGAAATAAAGGTGGGCTTGGCGCATATTCATATCCTTCATACGAGCGCAGCCTTATCTATAAATGAAAATACCGATCCGGACGTGAGATATGATTTCGATACCTTTTTCACTAAGCTTGTTCCCGAAGACCAATCCCAGTACCGCCACACACTAGAGGGACCTGATGATATGACTTCACACATAAAGAGTTCTTTATTGGGTTCTTCTTTGACGATTCCCATTCGTGATGGCAACCCCTATTTGGGAACCTGGCAAGGTATTTATCTTTGTGAACATAGAAATAATGGAGGGCCGCGGTCTATTATTTTAACGTTAGCAGGTTCTGCTGTTCATAAATAACAAGCCGCGTCCCCAATTAACCCTTCCATAAGCTAATAAAACTTACAGGAATCTCAGATCAACTCTGTCCGCCTCCTGATAAGGTTTGTATATCTTCTTCAATGTTATTTACATTATTCATTACTTCCTGAGAAATTTGTTCCCAGTTTTCAGCCCCAGTACCTTCAAGTTCATCCAATTGATCACGAGTGTTATCTATTCTTTCCTCGATTTGATCATACTGCTGGGTGTCTTGTTCTTCACCTAAAGCTTCACCACTCTGGCGGGCATCATCAAGTTCCTCCTCTGCCTGATCAAGTCTGCTTTGCATTTGTTGCACAAATTCCTGCTGAGGCTCTTCTCCCATTTCAGTGTCTGTCTGATCTTGATCGGCTCCGGCAGGCGGTTGGCCCAGATCATCTTCTTCAGGGGGCTGGGTCTGAGTAGGTTGATCGGCAGGTGGTACATCATCATCGAAGCTTTCTCGTTGGTCCTGACTATCGCCACAAGCTACGATCAGCATCATTATTAACACTAACCCAATAAATGAATTTATATAACGCATAATATTTCCTGATTATTTAGTTGATGATTTTTCTCATATCCTTAAAACTTAATATTTAGCAAAATAGCATATTAAACTTCATTAATTATTAATAATCAACAGCTTACCGGAATAATTGGAACAGCCTATCATCGTAGGGATCTACGTTCGTTTGCACCTATTGGAAAAGCCTCTCCCTTTGGATGCATCAAATCCAGTCCACCAGGAGCAAAATATTGTCGTTTAAAGTGATACCATAATCATTTCGAAGAAACCGCCGCTCCCCCCTTTACATAATAAGAAACCTGCTGATCTTTCAATTTCGCCGGTTTTCTGCAACCCAAACAATCATGCAGGACTTGCAGGCTGATATTGGGCCCGGGGGCAAATTTAAAGAAACACCCAGTTATTATCGCTATCCACTGTAAAAACAATTATATAAAACAGACGAAATGCAAAATCAACCTTTTAGCTTAACAGCTCTTTGGGTCAAAATATATCGTGCCTAAGGCAATCCTTGATCTTCTCTATATCTTCTTCATGTTATCTCCATAGGAGCTTCATG
Organism: Balneolales bacterium; assembly: GCA_040878115.1. Taxonomy (GTDB): domain Bacteria; phylum Bacteroidota; class Rhodothermia; order Balneolales; family Natronogracilivirgulaceae; genus JBBDMU01. Next base: position 20,884 of record JBBDMV010000003.1, on the reverse strand, counting down.
AAATTCATGGAGCTATCATGGAGATAACATGGAGCAACCATGGAGATGGGTAAACTTTGGCAAGGCCATGAATAATCGGTTTTCTAGCCTGATTTAGGGTAAAGTTAGGTGTAAATCAGGTCAATAAAGGGAGGCAATATCTATTTTTGAGGTTGTTTGTTATGGCCCCTCCTATGCCGGGAAGTCGGAAAATGGCGCCTAAAGGTCATACTTATCCCCTTGCTATTGTTTTATAATGACTAAGGCGGGGGTAATCGTGGTTGTAATTGTGGAAGAAATGGCTGGTCCTGCGCATATTTACGTATATACTCTCACATTTCCCCCTCAGCGTATTCAGTTAGCGATCGGTCATAATGATCAGCTTTACGCTTTCAATACGGGACTGCGTGGCTTTGCTAATAATAAACTTGTGGAGGCCCAGAACAACCTCTTCGTTGACTTTTGGAATGCGCCCTGTGGCGCTTGTGATGTATCCGGCAACGGTTTCGTAACCATTACTTTTCCTTTCAAGCTCAATCTCCGGATATTTTTCCGTCAATTCATCAATATGGGTATTCCCACTTATGAGATAGGTATCCGGAGCAATTTTTTTTGTTACGGGTTCAACCGCATCATATTCATCACGGATATCTCCGACCACCTCTTCCAATAAATCCTCGATGGTCACCAGTCCGGCAGTGCCTCCATATTCGTCGATTACAATAGCCAGAGAGATCTTCAGCTTTTGAAACTCCGTGAGCAAATCCCTGGACTTCTGGCTCGATGGGATTAACTTAACCGGACGGATGATTTCATGCAGATTTTTAGGTTTTTTAAACAAATCATACGCAAATACAACACCTGTTATATCATCGATATTTTCATCAAAAACCGGTAATCGGGAAACTCCGGACGAAACAAAGGTATTCATTACTTCCTGTAGAGAGGCATCCTTTTTGACGGCCACGATGTCTGTGCGAGGGATCATTGATTCCCGAACCCGTTTGGTGGAAAGTTCCAGTACATTTGACAGGATCTCCGACTCTTCCCGGTCGATATCCGTGGGTTCACCCTTTCCGATTTCTTGAAACAGCATTTCAATATCCTGGCGGCGAAAGACCCGTTCCTCAGTTTTGAAATTTGGTTGAAACAAACCGATCAGAAAGCTGACTGCTTTATTTGATATATAGATAAAAGGCGAGAACAGCCAGTTAAAAATCTTAAGTGGGACCGCAAAAAGGGAAATCAGGGTATCGGAATGCACACGAAATAATGCCTTGGGCATCACCTCCCCCAGCATCATAATAATCAAAGAGGCAATGAGGGTTTGGATCAGCAAGACAATAACCTCTGATGGCTGCTGACCAAAAATATCAAAATAATACGCTGTAATGGGGGAAACCAGAAATAATGCCATCAAAGTAGCATAAACAACATTAACGATATTATTGCCAATCAATGTAGTAGACAAAAAAGCCTCGGGGTTGTGCACAAAATAATTCAGGTGGCGGCCTCTCAAGGTACTTTTCCTGGCTTTTAGCTCAAGCTTAAGCTTATTTGCAGAGACAAATCCAATTTCTGATCCGGAAAAAAAAGCACTTACTATTATTACAAGTAAGATAATAAGTAGTTCAGTCAAAGTTTGTTATTAGTTAAAAAGGGGGTCAATCATTTCATAAAGTGAAATGTATAGTTCACATTGTAATGTATTAGCATTCTTTACAAAAATCCAGCTAAATAGTTTCTGGGGCTATGCCATTTGCTCTGCCAGCCTTTTATGATATATCCAGGCCGTCGCGTTTTTTATGAGTAAGGGAAGTAAAAATATTATTCTTCATTCATTCTTTATTATTTTTATCATTTTTGATCGCTGTTGCATCAACTTGTTTAAATAGCCGTTACCTAATCCCGGATTAACTGCCATTCCTTTATTGTATTTGTGCATAATATACTCTAAACTAGACCCATGAACATACTTGAAATCCTGATCATATTATTCCTGGTTTTCCCCTTCATCAAACGTATTATTGACGGGATGAAGGAGCAAGGGGAGAAATTACCGGAGGATCCGCAAAGGCAACGAGAAGAACACAATCCATGGGAATCACCTGATGACTATTCCTGGGGTGAACCTCCGGAGCAGCAACAAGAAAAGCCACGCTCCGGTGGATCATGGGATGACGCTTTGCAAGAGCTTGAAGATCTTTTCGCAGGCCCATCTTCTCAAAGAAAAAAGGAAAAACCTGCGCCTGCCCCAAAACCTGAACCTGCCACCCAAACCAGGAGTAAGTCCACAGATCGTGAGGCTGACTCCTGGAAGCAGCAAGCACCCATAGGCAGCGTTGACGCTTCCAGCGATTTGATGAATACCGAGAATCCAATTTACAAATCTCTGGACGAAGCGCCTGAAGTCGTTTCCGGAGAAACCAAAGCAAGAGATTACTCTCAGGACCTACATGAACCCGGTGCTCTGCGTCATGCGTTTGTTCTCAAAGAAATACTGGATACTCCCTCCAGTCTGCGCAGGATCCGAAGAACGCCAATGGGTTATTAATCAGCATGTTTTATTTGGTCAAACCTTAAATTACATCTAAGTGCAGTAAAATTTTGTTCAACGTACTTGCTGACCGCCACATCAATGATCTCCAAGACGCCCTTAATCCTGATGCAACCTGCATAACCTATGACCCGGTAACAGGACCTGGTCCAGATCAGCTTTGCAAAGCTGACGCTCTGTTGGTTCGTACGGTAACGCGGGTGGATAGCCAATTACTCGACCAGGCTCCCCAATTAAAATTTGTAGGGACCGCCTCCGTGGGTACTGATCATATAAACCTGGGGGAGCTAAAAAGCCGTGGCATACAATTTGCTTCATCACCAGGATGTAATGCTCATTCGGTAGCTGAATATGTCGCCACGGCTATCCTGCTCTGGTGTGAAAAGAGAAAGAAATCCCCGCAAAAATTATCAGCCGGAATAGTAGGGGTAGGTAATGCCGGCTCTGAGGTTAAAGCTTTACTTAGCCGGATAGGAATCCGTACATACGGTTACGATCCACCGAGACAAAAACGAACCCCCGAATTTACCAGTGCTGGACTCATGGATATTTTATCATGTGACATTCTCAGCCTTCACCTTCCATTGAATCCTTCGGGAGAGGATGCTACTCATCATTGGCTTGATGATAATAAGATAAACACGTCATCAGCCCAATTATTTATTAATAGTGCCCGGGGCGGCATTGCCCACGAACCCGGTCTACTCGAGGCACTGAAAAGCCGGGGCAGCGACTTTATTCTGGACGTATGGAACAACGAACCCGTCTTTGATGATGATATTGCCAGTACCGCTTTTTTGGCAACACCACATATAGCAGGTTATTCAAAAAAATCTAAACTAAAAGCCACCCAAATAGTCTGCAATGCTTTGAATGAATATTTAAGCCTTAGCAAACCCGGTGTTGACCGGAAAGGGATACCAAATAAAATTATTAACCTTAAACACGCAAACTCTTTGGAATCCGTGTTGACCCAAATTCATCCCATCAAGCGCTATGATCAACAACTAAGACTTTTATTTGGCCTGCCTCCAGATGAAAAAGCAATCCAATTCGGCAGACTCCGTAATGATACTCCCCTTCGGGATGAATTCACAAATATACGATTACCTCAGGATATCATTAAACAATTTCCCATCTTGAAAAAATTGGGAATAAGAAGTTGAAGAATTCGGAATACCAGGAAGCCGGTCTATAATAGATTAATTATGAAACCCATAAACTCAGAATATCGCAATACGATATTGTTATGTTAACTTCACTTTATATTTGGATTTATGGCCTTAGCAACTTTTATTTCGTTTTCTGTTTGTGGTTCCTTTTCATCTGATTCAAACGATAATAAAAGTGTTGCAATAATTGCCAGTATCATCCCGATCATTGTAATTACATGAGGAATTACGGAATATATCATTAAAGATAAAGTGACGGTAATAACAGGACCTACAGCATTGGTAAGCGGCGAAACGACCATAGCCTTCCCATAACGAAAAGCGTAAACCAGGAATAATGCACCTACCGCATTAAGCATCTGGATCAGTGCTGCCAGGCCCGGCCCTTCAAAACCCCAATTAATGGGCTGTCCAAAATTCGTCATTAACAAAGCAACGGGGGCCAAGATCAATCCGCTGATCATCATATAAAAGAAAATATTTTCCGCCTTCATGGTTTCGTTGGCAAACTTGATAACATATGCCTGGGCACCCCATGCCAAAAATACAAGGCCGGCAGGCAATATCCACATAAAACCTTCGACCACTGAATTTTCAGGCGGGGAGTAAGACAAAAGTGGAATTGCAAGGAGAGCTATCCCTATGCCAAAAATGCCATATTTATTTGCCCGCTCACTCAAAAGTAAATAGGATAGAAAGATGGTCACTATGGGAGAAAGTGAAATAAACGGATAGACGAGATATGCAGGGCTGATCGTCAAGGTTTGAAACAATATTAATTGTCCACCCGCTCCAAGAAATCCAGCAGTCAATCCCATCAACATGGGTTTCAATCGAAGATCTAACTTCCAGTCAATGATTTTAAGAGCAACAAGGGCAGGTGGAATCATGGTTAATGACCAAACCACATAACTCAGTGTTGCCGGGAAACCTGCTTTTTCTGGTATTTCTACTAGTGATCCCCATACTCCCCAGAAAATGGTAGTGATTGCAGCAAAAAGCAGCCAAAGTTTTGACTTCATAAGTATAGCCTCTAATTTTGTTGTAAATGAACACCTGTATTGCCTTAACTAAACGATAACGCCAGCTACTATTTGCATTTAGCGCTTCATAAGGTCCTTGATCATGCTATCCTACCTATTTTTTTGAACCATCCCGAGAAATTCCATAAATGAAATGGCGCAAAAAGATCAAATATCAGATTTTTCCCGTAAATTTATATAATCTTTGTAGTACCACCCTGTAACAGATTCATATCCATCCCTGGTTTATTGGTTTCCCAGGCACCATTTGTAAAATCAGGTACACTAACAGAATTTGACCTATTGGCTACGGACCATTCGCTTAAGGGGCCGATTGAGCTCCAAAGTGCCGCGTCATATACATTCATATCCAATGGTATCCCGTTCCTAAGGCAATCTATAAGCCGCCAATCCATGATGGTATCCATTCCGCCGTGGCCTCCAACTTGCCTTGCCAGCTCACCAATTCTTTTGGTGATTTCAGGTGTATATTCTTCTTCCAAAGCTTTAAACTGTTCCTCTGAAAGCCATCCCTCATGACTGGTCGCAATTCTTGCAGGCTCAGGGTACTTTTGTGCTATGCCTTTTGTACCGCTTACCATATGGATTCTGGAATAAGGCCTTGGTGAGGTTACATCATGCTGAAGCATGATAGTCTTGCCTTTTTTTGTACGAATGGTGCTGGTATTGATATTACCGCGATAGCTTTTATCGGTATAAGGTTCCCAAAAGCTATCGTCGGCTGCAAGCTCTTTCGCCCTATCTCCCATCATAAAATCTTTACTAGAAACCGAAACCATGTAGTCCATCTGGTCCCCATGATTAAGGTCCATCAACTGAGCTATAGGGCCCAAACCATGTTGCGCATATAGATTTCCGTTCCTTCCGATATTTTCTTTCAAACGCCACATACCCTCGTAATTATCCTTACTAAAATTACTATCGATAAGTTGATGGATATAAGCACCTTCACCATGTATAATCTCCCCAAAGAAACCATGCCGGGCCATATTAAGTGTTACCATCTCGAAAAAGTCATAACACACATTCTCCAGCATCATGAAATGTTTACGGGTCCGTTCAGATGTTTCAACCAATTCCCAGCATTCTTCAATGGTTTTTGCGGCAGGAATTTCAGAGGCGGCATGCTTATCATGTTCCATGGCAAATACAGCCATTGGAGTATGCAAGTGCCAGGGCGTACAAATATAAACAAGGTCAATATCCTCGCGCTCGCAAAGCTTTTTCCATTCATTTTCGCCGCCTGAATACTTATCCGGGGTATGAGAAGTTTCTTGCAACGTTTCAATACCCGCGTTTACTTTCTCAGGGACCAAATCACACAAGGCTCTAATATCCACTCCATCAATATGGCTCAGCCGTCTCAAAGCTCCTGAACCCCGGTTACCTAAACCGATTACACCTATCCGGACCGTATCCAGTTTCGGTGCAGCATAACCAGACATATTAAATTTCTGATTATATTGGTGGGGAAATGGCGCGCTATCAGGTGAACAGCCGAAAATACTTGTACCGGCTAGCCCAGCGCCTGCAAGGCCAGTGAATTTTAGAAAATCTCTGCGATTGCTTTTCATAAGTTTATAAATTTAGTTAAAAGTAAATGCTGTGCCTGTATGTTTTAATACATGCTTTTTTTATAGCAACAAATCATTGTTGTTAAATATCTTCAAACTTTTCACATTGATATTTCAGATTCTTCATCCTTTTTTTTCTGGTTTGAAATCAATTTTCTCCATGCTGATATCAGCAAGAAGCTCGCGGTTATCCCGATAAGTGTAACAAATGCCGCCCAGAAGTAGTTACCGTAAATCCAATAGCCTGTACCAATCAATGCACTGTATACGCTCACACAGCCCAGGACCATACATAAAATGCCTTGAGGTACATTCCATTCACCTTCAGCCGTATCAAATTGTTCACCCTCCGCCTTTGCTCTGTCCATGATTTTTTTCCACCCGGGCCCGCCTGGTTTTGCTACCTTGCAAAAGTTTACCAGAGTTTCGTAATCGGTAGGTTTTGTCATAAAGGTGACCAATATCCAGATAGCCGTGGTTATAAAAGTCCCCAGGGTGAGCTCCTGCCATCCTGTTAGTTCTGGTAACGGCGTAGATTCATGAACAAAGCTGAAATAGACTGCAATCAGAAAGGATACCACCATTGCTGTGATCTCACTATATGAATTGATACGCCACCAAAACCAACGCAAGATAAACAACAGGCCCGTACCGGCACCTATCTGAAGGAGAATTTGAAAATTATCCAGCGCACTTTCCAAAACGAGAGCAAGGGCACCGGCCAAAATCATCAAAATTACAGTGGATATCCTACCGGCAAATACCAATTCTTTTTCAGTACTTTCCGGTTTAATGAAACGCTTGTAGAAGTCATTTACCAGGTATGACGAGCCCCAGTTAAGGTGAGTCGAAATGGTAGACATGAACGCGGCGATCAACGAAGCCAGCACCAGGCCAAGCAAACCTGTAGGGATAAAGGTAAGCATGGCCGGGTATGCCATATCATCCTGGGCAATGCCTTCGGTGCCCGGGAAAGCTTGCGTCAGAGATTCCAGGTCAGGAAAAACGATCATGGAGCAGAGTGCAACAATGATCCATGGCCAGGGCCTTAAAGCATAATGAGCGGCATTGAAGAAAAATACGGCACCAATTGAATTATTCTCATCTTTGGCAGCAAACATACGCTGGGCTATATACCCCCCACCGCCGGGTTCGGCGCCGGGGTAATAAACACTCCACCACTGCACCATGATCGGGATCATAAAAATAGCCAGCACCTGTGAACTGTCCGAAAAATCAGGCATCATAGACAAGCTGCCCTGCACATTTTCGTGAGTGAGCATACCGCTTAACCCGCCTACTTCAGGATGCTGAAGAGCTACATATGCGGCAATAAAAGCCCCTGCTATAGCCAGAAAGAACTGGAAAAAATCAGTAATCAGCACTCCCTTTAGCCCGCCCAGAGAACTATAGACCACTGTAAAAGTACCTGCAATCAGTACCGTCTGTAATGGAGTTAGGCCCATTAGAACGCCACCCAGCTTAATAGCGGCCAAAGAAACCGTGGCCATAACAACCACATTAAAGAAGAGGCCGAGATAAACAGCTCGAAATCCCCTCAGAAAAGCAGCTTTGGCACCACTGTAACGAAGTTCGTAAAACTCAACATCGGTGAGTACCCCGGAGCGTTTCCAAAGTTGTGAATATATAAACACAGTCATCATGCCGGTCAATAAGAATGCCCACCAGACCCAGTTACCGGCAACACCATCCTGACGGACAATATTTGTAACCAAATTCGGGGTATCCGTTGAAAACGTGGTAGCCACCATCGACACACCCAGTAACCACCATGGCATATTTTTGCCGGCGGCAAAAAATTGTTTTGAATCTTTCCCAGCCTGCCTGGAGACGATAATGCCTATGACAAGGGAGATCAGCAGATATAGGGCGATGAAAGCCCAGTCGATTGCTTCTAATAGCATAAGAGTAATTTATAAAGTAAGGTGTTTGCTAGTGGTTAAAGACGATACCATTTTACGGCATTTTTGTAATAAATTTTCTCTACAATCTCAGCAGATAGATTTAAACCCCGGAAGGTGCCGGATACTTCGGGTGCGGAAAGCTCTTTATCCGTTGTAAAAAAATCCCAATGGGCCAACCACAGTTTATGAATGTGATTCTTAAGCTCTTCGTCACCCATTTCCCCATCATCTATTACATCAGTTCCGTAAATAATCCTGTCTTGATGGGTTTCTATAAAATCGATTACTTTCCCGGGATCTGTAACAGCCTGATGCTGCAAATGGCAGATGCGTTCGGCCAGGTCTACGCTCAACTTCGGGAATTTGTCGAGACGCTTTCCTACTTCAGAGACACTCCATTCCAGGCTGGCAAGATGAGCTCCAACAAATCTGAGATTAGGAAACTTTTCCAGCATGCGATCCCGGGCATTAATCTGATCTTCATAACTCGGGAACTCAGGATGCAAATGCATATAATATTCCGGGTTTGCCTTGAAATAATCTTTATCCGATTCTACGGTCATCTGTTCAATCGGCAGCCAGCAGTTTCTCGGTTCACCCAAATGGCCAATTACCGGTATGTCATTCTTCTCCAGATACCGTAATATGGGATCGAACCGAACGTCATCAATCATCACCATTTCACCGCTTTGATCAGTGAGGTCCATTCCTATATTTTTCCAGATTTTTACCCCGATGGCCCCACGTGATAATCTCAGTTGCAAGGCTTTAAGCGTATCATTTTGCCAGTCCCCTTTTCCCCAATCAGCTACCGGAAATGTTGTGATATGGCTGATGAGCCCGGGGAAGGCATTCTCCTGATCGCGTGCTATACGTTGCTGGCCATCTATTGAAGGGAAACCTGGAACATCAGTATTTATCGTTATAAAAGAAAAGTTATCACCCTGGGCTTGTTTCAGTAATGCTGGTCGATCAGAATTGCAATGGATATGAGCATCGATCTTTGGTGTTGATTTAAAAGCTTTCATAATTTCAGTTTGATCAAGTATCAATATTTATAGATACTATATAAAGCCACTAAGCTTAGTTAAAATCTGCAAGTATTATCACTAATCGTTTAATACAATTGAAAAAAATTGTGTGGGTCAAAGCTATCCTTTTTTTACCTAAAATATAAAATTTCCTTAAGGAACATAATATATTTTCACATTGTAGGCCAATCGAAATTCGAAAAGCAATAATTAATAACAATTCGAAAACCTACTTGCAGGCCATAACTTTATTTAAAACTTTAGATGAGATAGAGTTAACTTCTTTACCTGCTCCCTGGTTCCCACCAGCCTATCATTACTTTTAATGAAATTACCAAGGGCAGCTCGAAACCGCCGAGGACATGATCTTGAATAGAAAAGGATTAGTTTGAGAGTGACTTCGAAAATGCAACCTTTTATTGTCACTTTTAATGCTACCCCTTAAACTGTGCGAATATTTTCAGGGCGTTCTTATTATATATTTTTTCCAATACTTCATCGGGGAGAAATACCCCGTATATTCTCCATCGCCCCTGCCGGTGATGGCTTGGATCGGCATTGATGTATTCATCATCAGTTTCCAAAAACCGGTAATATACCTGGTAGGCTTCTATATTTGGGCGTGTGTCCGTACCAAACAGAATTCGGTCCTGATGTTCGATCATAAATCTTCGGCAGGTGTAAGGCTGACGGCCTAATTCGCTGATCCGGGCATTAATGTCGACATACATGTTCGGGTATTGTTTAAGCCACATGGAAACACGACCTAGTTCTTCAGGGAGGTTGGCCATATGTGTCGCGATAAAGGTCGTATCGGGATGTCTTTTAAATATCCTGTTCCTTTGATTTAGCAAATCTTCTTTTTCAGGGAACTCATCTCCAAAAAATGCCCAGTGAGGTCGTTCACCAAGTTCATCATAACGCTCATTGTACCGATCTACCGGCGTAAAGAATGCTTTTGGGTCTGAGGTATGTATGATTACCGGAATGCCCAGTTCTCCGCACTTTGCCCAAATGGGATCAATCCGCTGATCATCGAGACGAATCAAATTTCCGTTGCTATCTTTATTCGTCAAACCAAGGTTTTTAAATATCTTCATTCCCCGGCAGCCAAGCTCTACCGCTTCCTCCAGCTTCGCCGCTTCTTTTTCACCAAAATCGGGTTCATCAATATTGCTGAAGTCAGGGGTGAAAAAGACAATCAATCTCTCTTTGGAAACGCTTTGTGACACCTCAAGGTGCTCTTTATAAAAATCTTCGGAAGAACGCCCGTCCAAACTTACCGCTTTCCATACCCCTGCCTCGTCCATTGTTTTAAGGTATTCTTCTGTGCTGCTTAGATCCCCCAGGTGGTTGTGTATATCAATGACAGGGAACCTGGGTTTTTTAATAAGGGTCTGTTTCACCACCATTTGGGTTACAGGTTCCCAATCGAGTAGTCTGAGGTCCCCGTTGGCCTCGGCAGTAGTTAGGCTTTCGGTGTCCCTGGCTTTAGCCTTTTCATAGCTCATTAGGCCTGTGCCGGTTAGCCCAAAGCCTGCAAGGCCGGCCATCTTTAAAAAATCTCTTCGGTTCTTGTTCATGGTTTATAATTGGAGGTGAGTGGTTTCATTAGTTAGAATGTTCCGTACAACAGAGACACCGTTGCGATTTGAAGGACCTCGTCCAGGCCTGCACTGGCCGCGCCGTAAGTGGAATGAACGTTCTTCCATTTTACGCGCGCCAAATGCTATTCCGGCCCTGATTTACTTTAGATGATCTTAGTGTTGCCGCCTCCGTTTTGAAGCGCTATGTCCATTCCGGGCTTGTTGGTCTCCCAGGCACCGTTTGTAAAGTCAGGGACCTGTACAGAATTAGACCTGTTGGCGACTGACCATTCGCTTAAAGGTGTGATTGAGCTGGATACGGCCGCATCATAAACATCCATTTCCACAGGCAATCCGTTTCGAAGGCAATCGATCAGGCGCCAATCCGTCTCATTGACCCTTGCGTACGAATGCGAGGCGCGGCCTGACCCAGCTTGAGTGACAAGGGCCTCAAATCTTTTATTGATTTCGGGTGTGTACTTTTCAACCAACTGCTCAAATTCCTCCTCGGGGATCCATCCTTCGTGGCTGCGGGCAAATCTACGGGAGGAGTAAATGCCTTTGGTCCCGCTGATCATTGGCAAAGAAGGACGCGGGCGCGGTGAGCTGACATCATGCTGCATCATGATGGTACGGCCTTTATGGGTGCGAATTATACTGGTATTCATATTGCCACGGTAATCCCTGCCGACATAAGGTTCCCAAAAATCATCTTCGGCGGCCAGTTCTTTAGCCGTATCTCCCATCATAAAGTCATTGCTGGACATGGAAACCATGTATTCCATCTTGTCCCCATAATTTACGTCCATCATCTGAAGGAGTGGGACAATGCCATGCTGGGGGTACAGGTTTCCATTTCTATCTATGTTTTCTTTCAACCGCCACATATCATGGTACATGGTTTTCGTGAAATTGTAATCTCTCAGCAGGTCATGAATATAGGCTCCTTCCCCGTGAATAATCTCCCCTAATACTCCCTGGCGGACCATATTTAACAATACAGCCTGTATACCGCTGTGACAGGAACTTGACATTTGAACACAGTGGCGGCGCGTTCGCTCGGAGGTTTCCACCAGCTGCCAGCATTCTTCAATGGTGTTGGCGGCCGGAAGTTCCGTATAGGCATGCTTTCCATGTTCCATTGCGTAAACGGCCATGACCGTATGCAAATGCCATGGGGTAGCAATAGCGATCAGGTCGATATCATCACGCTCGCAAACCTTTTTCCATTCATCCTGACCACCCGAGTAAGCGTCTGGTGATTGAGTGGCTGAAATTGAATCGATAGCTTCTTCCACCCGGTCGGCTTCCAAGTCGCAAATGGCTTTAATTTCTACACCCTCAATGCTTGACAACCTTTGCACGGTACCCGATCCGCGGTTACCGACCCCAAACATGCCCACCCGCACCGTTTCCAGCGCAGGGGCGGCATATCCATGCATGTTAAAACTTTGACGATGGGTAACCGGGAATGGGTTGTTTGCTCCAGCCTTTTGAGAGCCTCCCAGAAACATACCAGTGGCAGCAATACTGGAGCTTTTTAAAAAATCCCTTCTATTATTCTTCATAGTTTAATCCTCTTTTGTTAATGATGATTTTTAAATAAAAAAAATTGAGTGTTCATTTATGATGTTTTTATGCTAGTTACATCTGAATTGATCATATTTTTCAAAGTCTCTTTTGCTTTTTCATTATTAGCATAGTGGAACCTCTTGCAAAAAGGACTTGTACCACTTCTGTCGATTAAAAAATAGGGTTTTGACTTATTTAGTAATTTGAATACCATTGTATAATTTTTCTAAAGCGCTTACCTACGGCAATGGCCCAATAAAGTGAAGAATGTTTTCACCAAAAGGAGGTAATTCCTTTTATTTTTACATTTATAAGTTTCAAAATATTACATTTTGCTATACATCATTTCGATATATGTTATAGTAATTCTTTCATTAAATAAATGCAAAATAAAAAAAAGGGCCTTTATCATTCTAACCTTATTATATATCTATAGCTATTTTGTGCAAACTTTATAATTTACTAGATACTGAAAAGCTATCCCCCTGATTCAATTAATCCTATTCCCTTGTTCCTAAGTTTCATTCTTTGCATGGAATAAATAGTGCGGACCCCTAATCCCCGCGCCCGTCATCTAGAACCAGATAGCTGTCTGATGGGCCACAGCTGTTAGTAACCATTTGGATGCATTGCAAGGGCTGGGTCACGGGTGCAAGTTCGCAAAGCGTAGAATAACGGAGCCGTGGGGTAATAAACTCAGCTCAGGGGCAGATAATCAAATAGTAATTTATTCTGTTTTAAAACCGCTTGACTGCCAGGATTTGTATTTCCCGTTATTTTTACTGATAAAGTAAAATTCCATTTCCGGCCTTTGGTGAACTACATTTATGCCTTTTTCAGGACCCATTACACTGATTGCTGAAGAATAGCTATCAGCTGTAATACCATCAGGGGCTATCACAGTAACTTTACTCTGGTTCGTCAACCCAAGGCCTGTCTGTGGATTAATGATGTGTGAATATCTTGCCCCATCCAATTCTACATATTGGAACAAATCACCTGAAGTAGATATGGCTTTATCACATATGGTAAGGCTATTGCTAATTTGTTTACCGTCTTCTATCATACCCACTTCAATCGTCCACCCTTTTTTATTCGGAGGTGCGTTACTGACCACAATATCCCCACCACCCTTTATTAAAGCGGAAGAAATATTATTATCACGCAAAATGGCCAGGGCTTCATCAACGGCATAACCTTTACCAATACCGCCGGCATCCAACTGCATTCCCTCTTCTTGCAGCTTTACAGTTTGCCTGCTCTCATCCAGTTCAATGTAGTTATATCCTACAGATTCACTGGCTTTATTTATTTTATCCACCGAAGGTAGACGCTGAGTTCGTCTTGTGATACGCCAAAGTTTGACAAAGGGCCCGATGGTCATATCAAAAGCTCCATCAGTGAGTTCCGAAGCGTTTACGGCTTTATTTATTACATAAAAGAGAGGATCACTTACGGGAACGGCTTTCCCTGAGCCTGATGAGCTTGAAAGCCTATTGAGCTCACTGTCTTCCTGATAATCGCTTAATATCTGGTCCAACTCTTTTATGCGTTCATATGCAGCATCAGATGCCGTCTGAGCTACCAGGCTGTCGGGTGCATAGAGTATAATCTGAAAATCTGTTCCCATGTGCACTTGGCTATACTCATAACGATCTAAAGATTGGCCAAAACTAAGTTTCGGAAGTGCGAGATACAGCAGGATTATAAGGGCAGAATAAATCTTGAATGTTATTTGGGGGAAATGGGAAATACGATCTCTATTCATACTTTACTCATATTAAAACGAAATACGGGGCCCTTGGAAGCTAATTCGGTTGCAGATAAAGGATCTCAAACGCTTTTAATTTATATGCATTGTAAAGAATTCTTTCTTTTTGCTTCTTCCGCAAGTCCCCCTTCAGATAATGATGATGCTTAATTGGATAGAATCACATTCTGAGGAATTCTGCCTGCCCAATCCGCTATATTAGTACTTCCTGATGATTTTTCAAAAGCTGAGCACTAAAGAACAGGCAATTAAGCTTTCCAGACCTTCTTTTTATCCGATGTTCCATTAAACTGAAGGGCATTTCTTGTGTCTATAATACATGAGCTCCATTCAAAAAGCTTCTTAAAGTCCAGGTAAGAATGATTTGTTGTGATGATAACGGCATCGTAACTGCTCAGTGTTTCCTGATCAAAAGGAACGGATTTATAACCTGCCCAATGCGAATGCTCTCTGGTTTCAGGGATCACCGGAACATAATCGTCATGGTAATCTACTTTAGCACCATACTTATCCAGGAGGTCCATGATATGATAGGTTGGTGATTCGCGCATGTCATCAACATTGGGTTTATAAGCCAGGCCCACACACAGAACTTTGGATTTGCTGATTGCTTTGCCATGTGCATTCAAGGCTTCCAAAGTTCGCTTAAGGACGTACTTGGGCATGTCGGTATTCACTTCACCGGCCAGCTCAATAAAACGTGTATTCAATCCATATTCCCGGGCTTTCCAGGTCAGGTAAAAAGGGTCGATGGGGATACAATGACCGCCAAGGCCCGGGCCAGGATAAAAGGGCATATAACCAAAAGGTTTTGTTTTGGCGGCATTTATTACTTCATAAATGTCAATACCCATTTCTTCAAATACCACCTTAAGTTCGTTCACAAGGGCAATGTTCACCGAGCGAAAAATGTTTTCCAGCAGCTTCACCGCTTCTGCCGTTTTGGTATCGCTAACCGGTACGGCCTGATCAATTACGCTACTGTATAAAGCCATAGATATTTCAAGTGCCGCGGGACCATCACCACCCACCACCTTTGGAATTGTGGCTGTTACAAAAGATGGGTTGCCTGGATCTTCCCGTTCAGGACTGTAGCCCAGGTAGAAATCTTCTCCGGATTTTAACCCGCTAAGTTCTTCACAAATAGGTTTGATCAAATCCTCTGTTGTCCCTGGATAAGTTGTAGACTCAAGAACGATAAGCTGCCCTTTTTTGATGTGAGGAGCGATAGACCTGGTCGTGGCTTCTACATATGACATGTCCGGCTCACGGTGCTTGTTCAGCGGTGTGGGCACACACATTAAAACGGCATCTACTTTACCGGCATCGCTGAAGTCGGTGGTGAGATCGCACAATTCCGAGCTTGCAAGCTTATGGATTTTGTCATCCGTAAAGTGCTTGATATACGTCTTCCCGTTGTTGATAGCATCAATTTTAGTCTGATCAATATCAAAACCGACAACCTTATACCCTTTTTCATGAAACGTCCATAGCAAAGGGAGGCCCACATATCCCAACCCTACAATTCCAACGGAATAATCACGATTTTCAATGTTTTGCAGTATGCTATCTTTCATAGGGTTCTCTTGCCTGACGGGTTTATAAATTCTGAAAATTAGAAGTCGGTAAATTACAGAAGTTGCAGGGATAATAAAATTATTAGTTGGAGGGGACAATAGTGGATATGGACCTTAAAATGATAGCTATTATGAACACCAAGACCACTTCAAGGGGTAATTGGGTTCATGTTGCTACTAGGCATTCACGTTATAATATGTTAATTTGAATCTGATATTCAGATATAAGCATCGTAAGCATTTATGCAGCCATACGCATCTTCATTAACCAATAGTTGTCCGCTATGTCAATGGCATGAGAACCTTGATAGGATAAAAGGATTAGATGAAAGGGCTTATTATCATTGTCCAAACTGCAGCCTTATCTTTAGCGGCCCATCGTTCCAACTCTCTGAGAAGGACGAGCAGGCCCGATACGAAGAGCATAATAATGGTATTCAATACCCCGGCTATGTGAGATTTATAAATCAGGCTATTGAACCGGCCCTTCCTTACCTGAACAGCAAGATGAAAGGCCTTGATTATGGGTGTGGTCCGGGACCTGCGCTCTCCATTCTACTAGGGCGGCAGGGCATTTCTTGTGAGGATTACGATCCTTACTTCTTCCCCCGAGAGCTTAATTCAACCTATGATTTCATTTTTGCAACGGAGTGTTTTGAGCATTTTAATCATCCTGACCGTGAAATAAAACGCTTGAAAAAACTGCTAAAGCCCGGGGGGATCCTTACCATTATGACCATACAGTGGAGTAAACTTGAAGACTTCTCAACCTGGCATTACAGCAAAGATCCCACACACGTTTCTTTTTTTCATCAGGAGACATTCAGGTTTATATGCAACCAGTATGGATTTGAAGAAATACCATGTAAAAATAATAGGGTAATTATTTTGAGGAGTATCTAGTTTCAGGTTAAAATATTGAAGCGGATATCAAATCAAACAGGTGAAATAATTGAATTTTCATTTGACTTGGATGAGTAATTCTTGCTATATTTTAATCCTGTTTGAGACACGCTTTATTCCTCGGTAGCTCAATGGCAGAGCATGCGGCTGTTAACCGCAGGGTTGTAGGTTCGAATCCTACCCGGGGAGCTTTTTTTCATTTCTTAAGTTGCGGCATCTAAAAGCCATGCCCTCCTCCCGAATCCGAAATATTTTTATCTTCTTTTTAATATACCTACCCGTTCAATACGGTGTGGTAGGTATTTTGGGATATTACCATACGGAACCATGGCCCGCTTTTGTCTTCCCGGGGTTTAAGAGTATCTACGACGGAGAACAGGGAATCACCGTTAGCTCTCCACAATTAACGGTCACCTTTGCAGATTCATCAAATAAAACAGTCCGTGTACAGGACCTTTTAGCGGACGCTCCTTTTTCTCATCACCGGGCAATAATGAGCGCCCAATTCAGTCCGCAGGCCATTGAGGACATCGATTCGGGTACTAAAGCCTGGATTTATGCAAGACTGACGTCAATCGCCGAAAAATCAAACGTCCTGCATTTCGCTGTTGAGTGGAAAGAGACCAGCTACCACTTGGTCAATGAAGAACTGGTTACCGACTCTCAATTAATATCCAGAGATATCATACATTTCGATGAATAAATTCAATCACTGGATATTTCATTCCTTTAACGTCTCTGCGGAAAGCCTGGGCATATATCGTATTATATTTGCCCTGTTTACTATAATTGCTTTTACACCCGGCCACGCGGTGTACACTCAATTCGACCTGCTTTCAAATTTCCCTGAGAGCTTCTTTGATCCTGCCCCGGGCCCTATGATGCTGGTGGGGGGTATACCCGGACAAACCTTTTTCCACGGATTATTACTGGCATTGAACATCAGCCTGGTTGCCCTTTTGGTGGGGTATCGGACTTTCTGGGCGTCGTTGGCCACCGGAGTTCTCCTATTAACAGGGTTTGGCTTTTCTTACTCCCTGGGCAAAGTTAATCATACCCTTCTTTTTCTTATTCTGCCCCTGGTACTCATGTGGTCAAATTGGGGGGCCGCCTATTCATGGGATGCCATGCAGAGGCCGAAGATAACTCAAAAGGTTGAATCCTGGCCGCTTACCCTGCTTATTCTTTTCACCGGCTTTATGTTCTTTACCGCCGGATTCCCGAAAATCCTGGGGGGGTGGCTTAGTCCTGACAGCCTGGCTACACGAGGGCATCTTTTTAACCAATACTTTGTCTCAGGACGCGTAGATTTAATGGCAGGCTGGTTTATTGCTTTCGAAGCAAGATGGTTCTGGATCATGCTCGATTACCTCACCATCATTTTTGAAGTTGGGTTCCTGATCGCCGTACTGCACCCAGTATCTATACGCATTTTCCTGGTCCTTGCCGTCATATTTCATACAGGTACTCTGATGATGCTCAATATTGCCTTTGCCACGAACCTAATCGTTTATGCAGCATTTGTAAATTGGCCTGGCCTGTTGCCCCGATTCGGCCTTCCTGAAATAAGCAGGAATGGAAAATTAATACTTTCTAAAATTTCCCCCTTAATTTTCATTCCTCTCATCGGCATAATGACCTATCAATGGGGATCGCCCATCGAATTCATTAACAGAAATATGGCCTTTACTTCCGATTTGATGTTTTGGGAAGTGTTGACTGTATTGTGTGCTTTGGCAGGGACCGTAATCTTTTATACTTATAAGCTATTTATTACGGTGACCCGACAGCGGGCTTTAAATCGAAATGGTGTGTCTTCCAATCACCAAGCTGAAAGGGAAATATCGTCAAAATGATAACGCTACCTAAGCGATATTTCGAAAAGAGATGCTCGTTACAATAAAGAAACGAGGATAGTTGATAAAGATCTCTTATGGAGATAATCCATCAACTATCCTCGCTTATAATACTATTCGGCTTGGGCAACACCAATCACGGCACATCCTAATCGGGCACCGGCATCACCCGTTGGCTGGGTTTCTAAATCATCTTCCCCGGCGTGTACAATAACTCCTCGTCCGAGAATTCCAGATTCGCCTTGTAGTTCAAGAACTGAATCCGTAAAGTTGACGGTGGCTATACCGTTTTGGTCACTTCCCAGATTGCCAAGATCACCCATATGGCGCTCCATATCATCCGGTGCTCCGTGTGGCATGTTCTCTGGTGAGTAGTGTCCGCCAGCCGAAGTTCCGTCATCTGCTGAACAGTCTCCAAACTCATGTATGTGGAAGCCATGGTTGCTATCAGGCTCAAGCCCTGATACGGTTGCATCCACTGTTACCCCGTCGCCTTCACGGGTAAAAGTGACTGTACCGTTAATTTCATTTCCTTCAGTAGGATGAATAACGGCAATCAACTCGTCGTGTACGGCAGAGACCTCTGCAGTTGAGTTATCTGTATTCGTCTCCTGAGTACAAGAGATTAAGATTATAGGTAAAACCAGTAGTGTTAAAATATATTTTTGCATAATATTTTTATATTATTCGTATTCAATGGCAACATTCACTTCTCTAAGCCATTCTGTTTCAGATGCAATATCGGCATTGATGCTATATTTACAAAGTTTTTATCTTCTTTTTTACATAAGTTCTCTACCCCTCTTGATGTAAGGAATCATAAACGTAAAAAAATACAGTTACATGAAGTCACTTTTAGCCCAATCCAGCAAACTGACGGATCCCTCCTATCAAATCGAAGTTATTAATAGACACAACGATAGAATCCGGTCCCTGGCTAAGTTTGATGAAAAGTTGGATGATATAGGGCTTTTTCCGCTGAAACCCTCAGGCATAGAAATCTTTCAAGTAAATTTAGGTTATATGTGCAATATGACCTGTAAACACTGCCATGTGGATGCCGGTCCGGGCCGTCAGGAGATTATGGCTAAAGAGACCCTTCAGTATTGCCTGGATGCCTTAAAGGAAAGTGGGATTAAAACCGTAGACCTTACCGGAGGGGCCCCGGAAATGAACCCTCACTTCCGATGGTTTGTGGATGAAGTCTCAAAGCTTGGCAAACATGTTATCGTGCGTTCAAACCTGACCATACTTGATACAAAAAAGTTTAAGGACCTTCCGGAATTCATGGCGGAAAGAGGTATTGAAATTACCTGTTCACTGCCCTTCTACAGTAAAAAGAAAACCGACAACCAGAGGGGTGAAGGAACCTACGATACATCAGTGAAAGTATTGAATATTTTGAATAAACTGAATTATGGTAGGGAAGGAAGCGGACTAGAGCTTAACCTGGTCTATAACCCGGTGGGAGCATTTCTACCACCTTCACAGAAATCGTTAGAGAAAGATTATAAAAGGGCCCTAAAAAAGGACCATAATATCATTTTTAACAACCTGTTTACCATCACCAATCTTCCGATCAGCAGGTTTCTGAACTTTTTACTGTTAAGTGACAATCTGGAAGATTACATGGAAAGCCTTATTGCCTCATTTAACCCCGGCGCTGCACAGGGTGTGATGTGTAGAAATACCATCTCTATCGGTTGGGATGGATATCTGTACGATTGTGATTTCAACCAAATGCTGCAAATGAAAATTAACCATGGAACACCGGACCACATCCGCAACTGGAATGAAGAAAAACTAAACAGCCGGAATATCCAGGTAAACCAACACTGTTATGGCTGCACAGCCGGAGCAGGTAGCAGCTGTGGAGGAACAACGACGAGTTGAAAAAGGCCTCTGGCCTCTAATGCATTACGAGATGTTTTGAGCATGTGTTTGCATCCCCAGGGTCGAGACGCCCCCAAATAGTACGGGGGCTGTATCAAAAGGCTAACAAACAGAAGCTATGATATACTTATTTACCTGAGTTCGGTAAAAAAATGATTTTATTGAGGCCAGGCAATGTACGTTTAACCCTTTCAGGGTTGCTTACTATTGATCATTGTACCCCCGGATTACATCCGAGGCTATGGATATTAAAGCCCTTTCAGGCTTAGCCTCAGAGATCATTTCGTTCTAGAGTTGATTTACAATGAAGGGAAACCCCGACGGGGGTTTCAACTATGCATAGCCCGGTACGTAGTGCCGGGTGGCAGATTGGCCTTAAGCCCCGCCACCTCGCTCCGGCCACCTCGCTCCGGAAAGCGTCCACGCTTTCCGAAATTGCACCCGG
>JBBDMV010000002.1:0-44836 GCA_040878115.1 Balneolales bacterium | reverse complement strand
AACCTCCCATTTGCCTTAATTATGTTCACATAAAAATTCAAAGAAAAAAGACCAGCTTGGATGGTGCTAACCTGACATGTTAATTGCATAAACAGCGTTTCCTGATGATGGACTAGCAGGTCTTTATTTAAACGGTCCAATAATTTGGAGAGAATAAATATAGGAGAGAATATGCTGACTACATGGCTTATTTAGGTAAATATAAAGATGGCATTTCCTTATCTTAAGGTAAATTTATTTCAAATCACTTTATTACATGAGCGAGTACAAACCGTCTGCTATTGAACCGAAATGGCAAAAGTTCTGGAAAAAGAACAAAACATTTAAAACCCACGACAGCGATACCTCAAAGCCCAAGTTTTACGTGCTGGATATGTTCCCTTATCCCAGCAGTTCTGGCCTTCATGTCGGGCATCCGGAAGGGTATACCGCTACCGATATTATAGCTCGTTATAAAAGGATGAAGGGATTTAATGTGTTGCACCCTATGGGATGGGATGCTTTCGGACTGCCGGCTGAACAATATGCTGTAAAAACAGGGCAGCATCCCAGGGAAACTACGGAAGAAAATATTAAAGGTTTCCGCAAGCAGCTGCAGGCAATAGGGTTCAGTTACGACTGGGACAGGGAAATAAATACCACCGATCCAAAATATTACAAATGGACGCAATGGATATTTCTTCAGCTTTACGAAAGGGGCCTGGCTTACCAGGCCGATGTTCCGGTAAACTGGTGTCCGGAATTAGGTACCGTGCTCGCGAATGAAGAAGTGATTGACGGTAAAAGTGAAGTAGGCGGGTATCCCGTAGTTCGCAAGCCCATGCGGCAGTGGATGCTCAAGATTACCGAATATGCTGACAGGCTGCAGGATGACCTTGATGATTTGGACTGGCCTGAATCCATCAAAGATATGCAGCGTAACTGGATTGGTAAATCCGAGGGTGCTGATATCTTTTTTGATGTCGTTGGGTCCAAACATCAAATTAAAGCCTTTACTACGCGTCCGGATACCTTATTCGGGGCAACTTATATGGTATTGGCGCCAGAACTTGAGCTGGTTGATGAGATCACGGTTCCTGAGCAGCGTAATGATGTACAAAAATACACAGAACAGGCAGCGTTGAAATCAGATCTGGACAGGACCGATCTCAATAAAAACAAGACTGGAGTTTTTACCGGAGCTTACGCTATCAATCCTGCCACCGGAAAAGAGATACCTATCTGGGTTGCCGATTATGTGTTAGCAGGTTATGGGACGGGAGCAATTATGGCCGTACCGGCCCATGACCAGAGGGATTGGGAATTTGCAAGCAAGTATGATCTTCCGATTGTGCAGGTGGTTGAAGGGGGAGATATAACTCAAAAAGCCCATACCGATATCACAGGCAGTAAGGTTGTGAACTCCGGGAACGATGAGCTCTCTCTCAATGGCTTGCCTGTCGATAAGGCTAAAGAAAGAATTATAAACTGGCTTGAGCAAAAGGAAAGCGGCAAGAAAACCATCACCTATAAGCTGCGTGACTGGTTATTTTCAAGGCAGCGCTATTGGGGCGAACCCTTTCCGATCATTCACGTCGGTAATAAAAGCAAAGCTTTGCCAGAAGAAGCACTTCCTGTAAAACTTCCTGAAGTAGATAAATTTCAACCTGCTGATACCGGTGAGTCACCGCTTCATAATGTACCCGAGTGGATAAATACTACAGACCCTGAAACAGGCTTGCCTGCCCGACGCGAAACCAACACTATGCCGCAATGGGCGGGATCATGTTGGTATTACCTGCGCTATATGGACCCTAAATACGAGAAAGGCCCCGTAAATCCTGAAAAGGAAAAATACTGGATGCCTGTAGATTTATATGTGGGCGGAGCAGAGCACGCGGTACTCCATCTGTTATACGCACGTTTCTGGCATAAGGTTCTGTATGATATCGGTGTTGTATCTACAAAAGAACCTTT
Source organism: Balneolales bacterium (assembly GCA_040878115.1). Taxonomy (GTDB): domain Bacteria; phylum Bacteroidota; class Rhodothermia; order Balneolales; family Natronogracilivirgulaceae; genus JBBDMU01. Next base: position 42,880 of record JBBDMV010000002.1, on the reverse strand, counting down.
TCAACGCCTGGTTAACCAGGGTATGATATTAGGGGAATTGGAGTTCACTGCTCTTCGTGATGAATATGGCCATTTTGTGTCAACAGCGGAAGTAAGCCTTGAAGATCGGGGCCATTATGAACCCGTTACTATTCCGGAAAATGAAGTCGAGAAGAAAGGCGATGATTTCGTCATCAAAGGAACTGACAATGTGGTTGACGCGCGTTCACATAAGATGTCAAAATCGAGGGGCAATGTAATCAACCCCGACAAGGTAATTGATCAATATGGGGCGGATGCCCTTAGATTATATGAAATGTTCATGGGCCCGTTGGAGCAGGTGAAGCCGTGGAGCATGCGCGGCGTGGAGGGTGTTTATCGTTTTCTGAAACGTGTTTGGAGGTTGATCATTGATGAGAATGACGAGAATCTCAACCAGGATGTCGAAGATGTAGAGCCTACCCGCAGTCAGCTCAAAACCCTTCATGAAACCATTAAAAAGGTTACCGAAGATATTAATGAAAACAGGTTTAATACAGCCATTTCTGCGTTAATGATATTCAATAACGAGGCGATGAAATGGGAAAAAAAGCCTGTTCGTATTTTAAAGGAATTCGTACTGGCCTTGTCACCGTTTGCGCCCCATATAGCCGAGGAGTTATGGTGGCGCCTGGGTGAACAGGATACCCTGGCTTATGCAAGTTGGCCGGTTTTTGATGAGCAATACCTTGTTGCAGATACTCATACGTACGCGATCCAGGTTAATGGCAAGGTAAGGTCAAATATTAATGTACCTGCCGATAAGGCTACGGATAAGGATTACGTGCTTGGAGTTGCCAAACAAGACGAAAACATCCAGCGCTATATTAGTAATGGTAATCTAGTGAAAGAGATCTTTGTACCGAAGCGTATCGTAAATCTTGTAGTAAAGTAAACCATTCACTTCAAAGAGCCAGAAAATTTATATAAAACCTGCAGGCCTTCTTTTTTTATGTGCAACCATTGAGAAAGCTTCTCACGGGGTTGTCTAAGAGCATTTGATGCAGTACAATACCATCATTCCAACCGGAAGCCACTAGATTCATCGTGCAACAAAGTAATTACGGCCGGATGAGATTCTTTCGGCTAGGCATTTATATTACCAGGAGCCTTATTATTTACACCAGCGCAACGGGTGCAAGCTCGCTAAGCGAAGACGCTTAGCTGAGCGGTTTAAAGACACCCCGGTCAATTTTTTGTCTGAGCGCCGGCGCCCGGATATTGGAATTGAATGCTTTAACTCTAACGCCGGTGGGTGCGAGTTAAAATTGGCCTTGATTTTTTGTTACTTTTGCATCAAGGCAAAAGTAAAGCGCTATAGAATGCATGAACCCTGAACACTCTCATAAACAGCTTTAAATCTCAAAAACCTGCCCGGGTGCATAAGCCCCCGGGCGAGACGCCAGTACCGGCGATGTAACTTATGGCTGTTTTGCTTTTGCGGCTGTACAGGCTGTATTTGCTTCAAAAGTTAAAAGAACGTATCGAAGGTTCAGTAAGTATGGGGTGCGTTAACCATTCATTCAATCTAGAGTAAGCCTTGGAGTTTCTTCGCAAAGGGTTTTTAGACAGATAACCTTATTATCATCAGTGATAATTCTGGGGATTTTGGTTTGTGCTCCCGCTTGCATCGTTTCCTCTTTCCAGCGGTGAAGGATATCCTGATTAAGATCATATATCCTTAAGCTATCAATGGTATTGCCTTCACGACGAATTGCGTAACGGCGGTTAATCTCTCTGAGGTTTAGGTCCAGGTTGGCCGTAAATTCTTCCATATTATCCGGTTTGTTCACCCATTGTATAAACCATGTATGAACAGGGACGTTTCTGTTGTCTTCCAATATACCTCCCATCATAAAGGCTGAAAACTCCGCACCGAATTGTTTTGCCGTTTTCGTCAAAGCCTCTTCTGCTTGATAGCCTTCTACTGATTCGCCAAATTTATCAAGCATTTCAGAGGTTCGGCCCCGGACCATTATGCGGGGTGTTTTTGTATCGGTAAACTCAATAATGTCATTCACACCATATCGCCATAGGCCGGCATTATTTGTTACTATCAATCCATAAGGGACGCCCGTTTTAACTTCCCAGGTAGGAATAGTATCCTGCTTGGCCATTTCGGCTTCAGAATTCTTAGGGTATGGTACCCACTCAAAGAACAGCCCGTTATCTACGATTAAACGAAGGTCATTTCTCTCCCGATCATCACTGAAGGCAAAGTAGCCTTCAGATGCGCCGTAATTCTCTATGTAATCCATATTTAATCCACGGCAGAGATGCTCGAAGTGAGGCATATATGTTTTGATATCTTCACCGCCACAGATCAATAGCTTTAAATTGGGCCATACTTCTTTGATGGAATCTTTACCTGTCTTTTCCAATGCGCGTTGAAAGAAACGCAGGGCCCAGGAAGGAACTGCTGTAATTTGTTTTACATCACTTTCAATGGCTTTATTCAAACAGCGTTCAAACTTATCTGCCCATTTTTCCTGGATCATTTTTTCAGGAGAACGAATTTGGAACATAGACAAATATCTTGGCGACTCTTTTGCTAAAAAGGCACTGATCTCACCAATCTTGACATTAGGATTACTTTCAAGCATATCAATATTACCAGGAAGGCTAACGTGACTTCCGAACACGGAAAGAACATTTCTTGACTGGCTAAGGTAATTCAGTACTACCCTTCGCATGTACTTTTGATCACATCTAAAACGCTCTTTGCTAAGCGGAATGTGCTTTCCTTTACCCGATGTGCCTGCAGATACGGCATATTCAGTGATGGTTCCCGGCCATAGAACATCCTTTTTGCCAGCTTTCATTTTATCAATAAAAGGCTCAAGGTCCTTATAGTAGCTAATGGGAACGTTCTTTTTATAATCAGAAAGGTTTTTTATGGATGAAAATGCATGTTTTTTGCCAAACTCAGTATTCCTGCCTTTATTCACAAGGTAATCAAGTATTTTCACCTGGGCATTTTTAACAGTGCTCATATATGCTCGTTCTATATTAATAAACCATAAAAAATAAATCCAACAGTCCTGTACTTTGCATATATAAACTTACCCTGACTTTATTAATTGTCTTTAGGGTTTCCTGAATACATTTCAAAAAGCGGGCAAGCTACATGGAGCCTGATCAAAGGCATAGCAAAGGGTTATCTACTTTCAATGGATGTCCATGGGAGATTCTTTTCACCTGTATATAAAACAAGCGGGCGGATCAGCCGGTTGCTTTCCATTTGTTCGAGGTAATGAGCGGTCCATCCTGAGATCCGGCTCATAGCAAAGATACAGGTATACAGATCGGGTTCTATACCCAGTGAGTAATATACAGTGGCTGAAAAGAAATCTACATTAGGATCAATATTTTTTTCTTCTTTCATTACTTCCAAAATGGTTTCAGACCATTTGTAGAGGTATTCCATGTTCACTTCTTTGGCAAGGTCTTTCGACATGGTCCTTAAATGACGAGCACGTGGATCAAACGTTTTATAGACGCGATGCCCAAAACCCATGATCTTTTCTTTACGTTCAAGTTTGCCATGTATAAATTTTTTAATATCAACATCCTTGTCAAGCTCTTTGAGCATGTTCATGACCGCTGTATTAGCGCCGCCATGCAGAGGTCCTTTAAGTGAGCCTACCGCTCCGGTTGCAGCTGAGTAAATATCAGATAAGGTAGAGCCAATAGCCCGGCATGTGAAAGTAGAGGCATTCATTCCATGTTCGGCATGCAGGACGAGGCAGAGGTCCATCACTTTTTCAGCATTTTCACCCGGACGTTCGCCATTTAGCATATATAGGAAGTTGTATGCTGTACTGCCCTCATTAAGCGGGGCCATAATTTCTTTATTGGCTCTTTTTCGGCTGAACGCTGCAATGATTACGGGCATTTTTGCGGTCATACGAATGGATTTTCTGCGATTGGCCTCGGGTGAATTTACAGTGGCCTCATCGTCAAAATCGGCAAGCATAGAGGTTGCCGTACGCAAAACAGACATGGGCTCTGCACCGGAATCGGTTGAACGTATATAATTTATGACAGGTTCAGGCAGTGCCCGGTCCCTCAAAAGATCATTTTTTAATTCTTCAAGCTCATCTGCTTTTGGCAATCGTTCGTTCCAGAGCAAAAAACAAACTTCTTCAAAAGTTGCATATTTAGCCAGGTCATCAATATTATATCCTGCATAAATAAGTTCACCGTTTTTACCGTCAACTAAGCTTTTACCGGACGAAAAAGCTACGATTCCCTCAAGGCCTTTATCTAAATAGGGATACTTTTCGAGGTCCGTTTCTGCATTTGTGTTAGTCATATCTTGTTCCGTTTAGCTAATAATTATATTATGATGAAGTTTGCGAATAAATTAATCTTTTAAAAAAATTTCATCTGGAAAAGATACAAAAAAAAATCAGGGTTTGAAATCTATAAACTGACATTCAGACCTTATGGACCTTGTTCGTATGTTTTTGATTCTTCCCAGATCTTATCCATTTCCTCGAGAGTTACATTTTTTGGAGAAAGCTCTTTTTTGGAAAGTTTTTTTTCGATGAACTCAAACCTCTGCTGAAACTTTCGATTGGTCAGCCTGATACTATCTTCGGCATCAATTTTCAGTAAACGGCCTACATTAACAACAGAAAACAACAAGTCGCCAAATTCCTTTCGGGCTTCTTCCTGATTTTGCTCGTCAACGCGGGTTTTAAATTCATCCAACTCTTCCTCAAGTTTCTCCCAGGCCTGCTCCCAAAACTTCCAATCGAATCCGACCGCTCCAGCTTTCTCTTGCATTCGCTGGGCACGAAGAAGGCCAGGAAGCGTTTCGGGTACACCTTCCAATACGGATTTCCGTCCTCCTTCAGTCATTTTAATGGATTCCCAATTCCGGGTTACCTGTTCACTTCCGGAAACGTCTACTTCATCAAATACATGCGGATGTCGTCGTATCAGTTTTTCCTGTATCCCGTAAATAACGTCATTGATGTTGAAGTGTTTTTTCTCGGCAGCCATTTCCCCGTGGAAAACAATGTGAAGCAGCAAATCTCCCAACTCTTTTCTCAGGTCATCGTAGTCTTTTCTGTCTATAGCATCTATAGCCTCATAAATTTCTTCGACCATCAGGTCTTTTATGGACTCGTGTGTTTGTTTTTTATCCCACGGACATTCCTTCCTTAGGATACTCATTAATTCTACCAGATCTTCAAACGTGCCGGTTGGCTTGCGATTTTTATGTAGGGACATTCTAGTGGGAGTTGTTATGATTAAGTAAAATCTCAAACAAAGCATTAGGCCCATAGCTGTAGGCCGATTGCTCATGAGTATTCAGCATAGTTTTCATTTCCTGTTTCTGTGCAGCAGGGAACAGGATGTTATTCAAAATGAGCCTGTACCCCGGGCTGCCGGGATACAGGTTGAGGTCGGTTGGAGGGTCGCTAACGCGATGGGTGTAATCTTCAGGATCGTGCCCCGCATAAAAGGTGAATGTACCTTCACCGTGATTACCGTGAAGGTATTTAACTTCGTCTCGTCCGGATGTTTCAGCCAGTATTACAACAGAACTTTTAATCTTATCTTTTATAAAGGCCGTTGTTTGGCCGTAAAACCCTTTGATGCTGCTTACATGATTCTGTGTGAGCATACTGGGTACAGGGTCCCATTTAGCTGAAAAATCAAACAGAGTAAAGAAATCCATTTCTTCGTCAACCTGATCAACTCGTGACTGAACATCCGGTATATCAATATCAGCGTTCTCGTAATCAGAACGGTTAAGATTTACAGTAAAATCTGTAAATGCCAGGGTGTTAGAAAAGTCCAGCAGTTCATTGGCATTGGGGTCCGGGGGATCGCCGTCGAATTCGGAAGGCACTATATCAACATCCTCTCCAGCCAGCGCGATATCAAACGTATCGGTTCCCGAACACATGGCAAACAAGAACCCTCCCCTGGAAATGTAATCGGTTATGGTCAGGACTACAGCTTTTTTCATGTCACTTACTTTGCTGTAACCGAGTTCGCCGGCCATATTTTCTAAATCCTGTACCTGCCGGGTATACCATGGAAAGCTCCGGTAAGCCTGCCAGAATTTTCCGTATTGGCCTGTAAAATCTTCATGGTGCAAATGAAGCCAATCGTAATCCTCAAGTTCGCCATCGAGTACTTCTTCATTGTAAATAGTTGTGTATGGAACTTCGGCATACGTGAGGGCGAGTGTTACCGCATCATCCCATGGCAATGCATGACCGGGAGTATAAACGGCAATCTCGGGAGCTTTTTCCAGGTTCACAACACCCATGTTGACGTTCGGCTGCTCAATTTCAGCTACGATCCTGCGTGCTTCTGCACTGCTGATGGTTTCAACGTATACTCCCCGAAGACGGCAATTGCGAATGAGCTCAGATGTTTCCTCCGCAAGGAAGCTTCCGCCCCGGTAATTCAAAAGCCACTGGGCCGCATCATCGTCCTCTAAATGATTAAAGATAACGCCGTAAGCCTTCAAATGGTTGGTCTGCGAGCTACCCATAGGAATAAGGGCATAGCGTGCCTCGGCGTGACCTGCAAAAAACAAAGCGGCAAGTAATATTAATGCATGTTTCATAACCATAGTTGTTGGAATGGAAAAGAGCGTTGTCAACGCCGCATATTTAATTTGTTACGGACGATAACTTTTGAATTCGCTCCCTTGCTTTCTCAGCATAGTATCCCTGGGGATATTCAACCAGTAAATCTTCATAAGCTTTGATGACCTCATTTACCGAATCAATCATTTCAGAACTGTTATCAGGACCCAGATATTCTGGCAGATGCTCTTGTTCTGTAAAATTCCCGGATGCCTCTTCAAAATATATATAATCTGCAAGACGGGCCCTGGCCCAAAAAATACGTTCCATGCTGGCCGGATTCAAACCGTTTTCAATATTTATGTTTACAAGGTTGAAGGCCGCATGTCCATTTTGGCCTCTCAGAATTGAAGATGCCAAAAGAACGGCCTCACCACTTAAAGGATGATTTTGCGACTCATCAAGCAGGGGAGACAGGGTTTTTAATGCTTGATCGGTTTTGCCCGCTACATCATAATAATAACGGGCTTCTGAAAAAGCGTCTAGTTCTGTTGTCGTTGAATCTGGATTAACGCCTTCCTGGATCCATAAACGCAACTGCAACGCATTGTTGGCAAAAAATGAGGTATTTTGACGCTCAAGGGCCCGCAACTGGATTTGGGCGAAATCATAATCACCGCTGTAAAAATCAGATAAAGCGAGATAATATTTCGCTTTATCTGCAAGATTACCAATTCTGGCGGTACGGTTGCTTTGGGTGAAAGCTATCCTGGCCTGATTAAAATCTTTACTAAGCAGGTGGATCCGGCCTTCCAGGTAATCAACTTGTGGTTCCAGGTCATCATCTTGCGGAAGGGCCTGCAGTTTGTTGTGATGGAGTTTGGCTTGCTCAATATCCTTAAGATAGTCAAGTGCAAGTTCGGTCTGTAGCAATAAGACATTACTCCTGCGTACATAACGGGGGAAATTTTCCGATAATTCATTAAGGCTCAGATTGGCTTTTTCGTAAAGAGAGTCTTTTTTATGATAGTCAAGGTTGTTATCCTCAAGATACCCGGCCCATGTCATGTAAACGAGTGCTATTTGTTCCAAACTTCGGGCTTTCAATTCGTGCCGGCTTTGATTGACATAATAGGAGTATGCTGATTCAGCAAGTTCAAATTCATTATGAACTCTGAGGCGATCCCCCAGCTCGAACACGGCATACCTGGTTTCCGTACTTGATGACTCCAGGGCATGGGCCGTTGACAATGCCCTGCTATGTAACCCCCTCTCCATGTACAGCCAGATAAGAAACTCCCTGAATGACGCGGCTTCCTGGCTGTCGCTTCTATAGTCACTTATTTTATCCTCTGTTTCAAGTATGGCTATATCAAATAAATATTGTTCATCAAAACGCATAAGCTGGCGTTGCACCTGGAATGAGAAATCCCCGTTGGCTGCAATTAGATTAAGATACTCCTGCATGGCTTCTTCATAATGACCTGTTACCAGCCAGTTATTAGCAATTTCGTTCGCAAACAGGCCGGGTTGGCCCTGTTTAGCCCGTGCTTTAAAGTAGAGACGATTAGCATGTTTATATTCCCGTCGCTGATTCATGGTCCTGGCAATATGCCTATAGGTCTGCAGATTACCCGAATTGAAATCAAGGGTTTTATGCCATACTTCAATGGCTTTTGCCGTATCACCGGCGGAATGATGCAGTTCACCCAGATTTGCAGCGGCGACTACATCACTGTAATCACCATTTAAACGATCTTCAGAGAGCTGAATAGCTTCATCATACCGTTTTAGATTAACGAGAGCCGTTACGGTACGATCAAAAACAGGGTAAGAATCCGGGTTTTCCTTAAGAAGCCGCTCCAGGATTTCATAGGCCTCTTCGTATTCACCTTCATTTAGAAGTTCATTAGCTATCATGAAACCATTTCCCTCCTGGGCCAGAGTACTCAATGCGGCAAATGATACTATCAGAAACGTCAGGCTGAAAATTTTAAACATGCAGAAAAGTTTTGGCGAAAAAGAGATAGACCGTGTTCATAAAAAATGATTGTTTTTTAGGGTGCCGGATATGCATGCTTCCTGAATTTCTCTATTTAACAAGAAAGAAAGTTATTTTATTGCAAATTACGGGATGAGGCCCCGGGAAGATATTCGGGAGCAAATATTTTCAGTGTTTGATAGAACCGGTTTAAAGGGAATCCTACCACATTATAATAATCTCCTTCTATTCTATTTACAAACACCGACCCCCAATCATCCTGAATTCCATAAGCACCGGCTTTATCCATCGGGCTTCCGGTTTTTATATAGTCGCGTATCTCATCTTCCTCCAATGGAGAAAAAGTAACTTTAGTGTATTCAAAGAACTCTTCTTTGGATTGCATTTGGCCTTCAGCTCCGGTTCTGATAAGTACTACGCCTGTGATTACGGTGTGTGTATTTCCGCTCAACTTTTTTAGCATTGAGAAAGCTTCTGCCTCAACAGCCGGTTTACCAAGCACCTCTCCCTTGTAAACCACAATGGTGTCGGACCCGATAATTAATGCATCACTGAATTCCGATGCCGCTTTTTCAGCTTTCCTCCTGGCCGTAGAAACCGCGAAAGATTCGGGTGAAACGGTTGTGTCAATGGCTTCATCAATATTTTGAGGAGCAGTTTCAAACTTTAGATTGATCTGTTCAAGAAGCGATTTGCGCCTTGGGCTGGCTGAGGCAAGTATTATGTTCATTGTTAAGGGATTAGGTAATACAAGGAGTTACGAAGATATTTCTTTAATATAAATTGATATCAACAAGACTGAATCTATCATTCGTTATTCATAATTTGTAAGTCATAATTTAAAAAGTTTATCTTTTATAAATTAAATTAATAAGGATCCAGAACCATTAACGTTAAGCTTAATAGACTTAAACCTAATTCACAAAAGAAATAATGAGTAAAACAAGGCATAAAGCTCGAAAACATAAGAGAAGACGAAAAGGAGAACAGGATAAGCCGATGCTGTTTTCCCTTACTAACTATTATATTTTGCTGGTCAGCTTCCTCATGGTGTTGACGGGTTTCGTAGCCATGTATCTGGAGAATCTGGAAAAAGGAATTATCTCCCTGTATATATCACCGATTTTTATTGTTGCCGGCTTTGCTCTCGTTGTAATTGCTATTCTTAAAACTGATCAAAAAGAGGTTGTATCCGATTTAACGGAGCCTTCTGCTTCAGACAGGTGATTTTATTGGATCGACTCTTAAACTACATATTCGGGTTCATATTGGTCCTGTTCTATGTACTTTTTGCAAATCCGGATGAGCAAACCAGGATCACCATAGCACTCCTTCTTGCTTCAACCATAGCCCTGCTTGCCTTTTTAATGAATTGGTTAAGCCTGGATGGTGCTTTTGCAGCGTTAATTATCGGCATTGTAGCACTGGGGCTTGGTGGTTTATCTACAGCCATAGCCTTATTGCTATTTTTTTCCAGCAGTTATTTCATTGGCTTCGTTTTGGGAAGTAATAAAGTTGATGGTGATCATTCCAGTAATGAACGAAGAGACGGGCGCCAGGTTTGGGCTAATGCCTTTTGGTTTGTCCTTTTCATTTCCCTTGGTTTTTATTTCCGCGATGACTTAATGAGGATCATCGCAGCAGGGTCACTGGCCGTGGCCATGGCTGATACCTGGGCCACCGAAATAGGGACCAAGGCTAAAAACACTAAAACTTATTTTATACTTAATTTCAAGCCCGTTCAAGCCGGTATAGATGGCGGGGTGAGTTTAATAGGTTCTCTTGGCGGGATATTGGGCGGTTTATTATTATCTATTGCATTCGTGCTGGTTTCGGGCTACCATTCTCTGGTTGTTTTCGGGATTATTGCTCTGGCTGGGTTTTTAGGTTGCGTTATGGATTCCTATCTTGGGGCAATTTTTCAAACTAATAACAGAAAGTTCTATTTAACAAAGCAATTTGGGGGTTCTGGAAAGCTTGACAACAATAGTGTAAATGTTGTTGCTACAGGCTTAGGGGCTTTAATTACTCTTTGTATGCTATTAATAGTTTAATCAATTAAAAACTCTGAAATGTTGAATTACGAATTAGGGTCCCCATCAAGAACTTTGATTAATTAGTTATTCCTGCTTTCGTAACTCTCTACCAAACTTCCCCCTTAACGAGGATATAATAAGTGCTTACTGAAGAGAAAGAAAAAGATAAAAATCCAACCGGCGAACCAAAGCAGATGTGGTATCAGAAGCTTCACTGGAAAATTATTATCGGCCTGGTATTGGGGGTGGTTTGGGGACTGTTTTCCATTTTTACCGGTTTGGATACTATTACAGTAGATTATATCCAGCCTTTGGGCACGATGTTCATCCGCATGTTGCAACTCGTAGCGATTCCTCTGGTGTTGGCATCTCTTGTGGTGGGGATAACCGGCTTGAATGACATTGCCAAGCTTTCCCGAATGGGTGGCAAGACAATAGCTATTTACATGATGACTACTGTTTTTGCTATTACCATTGGCTTAACGGTTGTGAATATTTTGGCCCCGGGGAAAGTGCTGCCTATAGAAACAAGGGAGGCTTTGATGGAGAGCTACCAACAGGACGCGGAGGCCAGTGAAGGAGTAGCCGAAGAAGCCCTCGATCGTGGCCCCTTAGATTTTATCGTTGATATTGTACCGGCTAACTTCTTTGCCTCGGCTTCTAACAACTCCAATATGCTACAGATTGTGTTCGTCGCTCTTGTACTGGGTATTGGTTTGATGCAAATACCCAAAGACAAGGCCGAACCTTTAATTAAATTATTTGAGTCGCTCAACGGTTTGATTATACGGATCATCGATCTTATCATGTTGATTGCCCCATATGGTGTTTTTGCCCTGATTGCATCGGTAATAGTAGAACTCGGCGGCGATGATATGAGCAGGATGATTGAGCTTCTCGGAGCACTTGGCTGGTACTGTATCGCTGTTATAGTCGGTTTACTGCTTCATACTTTTATCGTTTACAGTTCCATCTTAAAATTCACCAGTAAAATACGGCTGAAAGATTTTTTCAGAGGGATACGTCCGGCCATGCTGCTGGGTTTCAGTACGAGCTCGAGTATAGCGACACTCCCGGTCACCATGGAACGGGTTGAGAAAAATCTTGGGGTCAATGAAGAAGTTGCCAGTTTCGTTCTGCCTGTAGGAGCCACGGTCAATATGGATGGCACCAGTCTATACCAAGCCGTGGCCGCCGTTTTTATCGCTCAAGCCGTAGGAATGGACTTGACTATTTTACAACAGCTGGCCCTTATAATTACTGCTGTAATGGCTTCAGTCGGTACGGCAGGAGTGCCAGGGGCCGGAATAATTATGCTTGTCATTATACTGCGAGCCGTGGATATTCCGGTTGAAGGAATAGCGTTAATTCTAGGCGTGGACCGGATTCTGGATATGTGCCGAACAGCCATTAATATTACCGGTGACGCTGCTGTTTCAATAGCCGTCGCAAGTATGGAAGGCCAGCTGAGAGAAGGGGATTATGTTGATTGAAATTAAGTAATATAGCACCCGTTTAGTATCGTTTCAAGATATCATCTCTATTAGCCTCACGGCATCTTTCGGAGCATATCCGTTCTGATCGTTGTCGAAATAGCAGTAGACTTCTTTGCCCTGGTCCTTCCAGTTGGTGATATTTTTCGCCCATTGCTTCAGTCCCTTTTTTTGGTATTCACCTTGATAGGGATCTTCTGCGGGACCATGCAGCCGGATGTACACAAGGTCGGATGTTGTTTCTTTGGGTGATGTTTTTTGTTTCAGGTCATAAATGCAGAAAGATGAATTGTGTTCTTTTAAAGTATCGTAGATTTGCTCATCGAACCAGGTTTCGTTACGAAATTCAAAGGTGTGGCGGTAATCTTTGCTGAGGTGATTTAGAAAATCATTCAGCCGCTCAAGTTTAAGCTTCCAGCCGGGAGGCAGCTGAAACAGGATGGGGCCAACTTTATCACCTAAGGGTTCAATGCCTTTATAAAAGTTATTCAAGGGCCCTTTGGGATCTTTGAGGTTTTTCATGTGGGTGATATAGCGGCTGGCTTTCACGGAGAATATAAAATCATCCGGCACCATGCTTGCCCAGCTTTTGAAGGTCTCTTTTGATGGAAGCTTATAAAAAGAGTTGTTGATCTCCGCGGTTTTAAACGTTTGGCAATATACTTCCAAAAAGTTCTTGTTTTTTTCATCCTCCTTGTAAAACGGACCTTTCCAATGCTTATAATGCCAGCCGGAGGTGCCGATATGAATATCTTTTTTTGCCATAATAATCCCATAAAATATCTATATCACCTTAACTGATACAAAAGGATATATTGTTTTTCGGTGATTAGTATTTGCTTATGTAGGATAAAGTTTCTTAACTAACCCCTGATATAAGAGCTATAAATTAGATTTAATAATGACGATAATTTTGATGGGCGTCTCAGGATGCGGGAAAACAATAATAGGGCAGATGCTGTCTAAACAGTTGGGACTGCCTTTCTTTGACGGAGATCGTTTCCATCCTGCTTCCAATGTTAATAAAATGCGATCGGGTATACCGCTGAACGATCATGATCGTGAACCCTGGCTACAAACCTTGAGCAATCATATCTCCGAACAGGAAGAAAGAGGGGGCAGCATTCTGGCCTGTTCGGCCCTTAAAAGGTCATATCGCGATATTCTAGATAAAAAGAAGGAAACCAAAGTGATATTTGTTCATCTGAAGGGCAGCGCGGAGTTGATTTCCCGGAGAATGTCCAAAAGGAATGGGCACTTTATGCCTTTGAAGCTATTGACTACCCAGTTTGAAGCATTGGAGGAGCCGCGGGGTGGCATCACCATTTCTATTGACCAGTCTCCGCAATCGGTGGTAGAGGAAATTGTAAGCAAGATCAGGGTCCCAAAATGATTCATGCTTATTGGAATAAATGATTTGTCAGAGAACAGGTAAAAAGTTAGATTATTCTACAGTGAAAAATTAAAGCTTTCTCACTTTTTTGATACGCAAAAGGAAGCAGAACGTGATCAAAATGCAGATTATATAAGGTTGTTTATGGATAAATCTGATATCGGTGTATTAGGACTGGGCGTCATGGGAAGCAATCTTGCCCTTAACCTGGAGGAAAAAGGTTATCAGGTCTCGGTTTATAATCGCACCGGGGCAGGGGAAGAACGGATTACCGATGATTTCATCAAGGGCCGGGCCCGGAAAAAAAATATTACCGGAACCTCCTCTATCGCTGAATTTGTCACATCATTGAAGCGACCGCACACCATTTTGATTATGGTTAAGGCCGGGGACGCTGTGGATTCTGTTATCAGTCAGCTGTTGCCTTATCTTGATACGGGGGATATTTTAATTGACGGCGGGAATTCTCATTACCCCGATACCGGGCGCAGGGTCCGTGAATTGGCTGAGAAAGGCATTCATTTTGTAGGCATGGGGGTTTCTGGTGGGGAAGAGGGCGCACGTTTTGGCCCTTCCCTGATGCCTGGTGGTGATCCACGGGCCTGGCAATCCATACAACCTATTTTATCGGCTATAGCAGCCAAGGCTGAAGATGGCACTACCTGCTGCGCATGGGTAGGTGATGGGGGCGCGGGCCATTTTGTGAAAATGGTCCATAACGGCATTGAGTATGCCGATATGCAACTCATTGCCGAAGCCTATCACTTTATGCGTTCCCTTTTGGGAATGCAGCCATCAGAGATTGCTAAAACTTTTGATGAATGGAATCAGGGTGATTTAAGCAGTTACCTGCTGGAGATCACATCACAGGTCCTCACCGTCTCCGATGAGGATGGCACACCTCTTGTAGACCGCATCCTCGATTCAGCAGGACAAAAGGGGACCGGCAAATGGGTGGCGGTCACGGCCCTTGAACTTGGGATTCCCTTGCCTGTAATAACGGAGTCTGTTTTTAGCCGGATCATATCTTCTGAGAAGGGGTTTCGCGCCGAAACCTCCAGATTGTATACGAAACCGGCTAATATCATTTCCAGTGATAAGTATGTTGTATTTGATGAGTTGAAAGGTTCCTTGCTGGCGGGCAGGGTCATGTCACTGGCGGAGGGGTTCAACCTTATCGACAAAGCCGCCGAACAGTTCGGGTGGAGTGTTGAATTGCCGGCCATTGCTCAGATCTGGCGGGAAGGCTGTATTATCCGGTCCTCATTGTTGGAGCCCATTATTTCCTCTTATGCTGTCCGCCCGGACCTCCGGCATTTACTGCATGCCCCTTATTTTAAGGAAATCATAACAAGATCACAGCAGGGCTGGCGGAATACCATTTCCAGGGCCATTCAGGCAGGCATACCGGTTCCCGCGATGAGTTCTGCCTTGTCCCAGTTTGATGCACTTCGTTGTGAAAGGCTTCCGGCGAACCTGATCCAGGCACAAAGGGATTATTTTGGCGCCCACCAGTACGAGAGGATTGATAAGCCCCGGGATACTTTTTTTCACACCGAATGGAAAAATATCTAAACAGAGCATGAATAGCTGATTATCCGAAACATAAACTAAACCTATAGTTAAATGTCTGCTACTTTTTTGATTTTACTCACGGTTTCAAGTATTGCATTCCTGTTGTTCCTGATCATGTACCTGCGTGTCCAGGCCTTTATTGCACTGTTGCTCGTAAGCTTGTTGGTGGCCATATTGGGAGGCATACCCATTGGCGAGGTAGTGGATGCCATACAAGATGGGATGGGCGGGACGCTCGGCTATATTGCTATCGTAGTCGGAATAGGCACCATGTTGGGTGAGATCATCCAGGTATCGGGTGGTGCCCGGCAGATAGCCAACACTATCGTTAAGGCTTTTGGTGAACGGAGATCGCAATCTGCCCTTGCCCTTATCGGGTTGATCGTCGCTATTCCCGTATTTTTTGAAGTCGCGCTTATTTTGTTTATTCCGCTTGTTTATGATTTTACAAGGCGGACCGGGAAATCCATTCTTTACTATGGTATTCCCCTTGTCGCAGGTATTGCCGTGGCCCATGCCTTCATTCCGCCGACACCGGGGCCTGTAGCTGTAGCTTCTTTGTTGGGCGCAGATCTCGGATGGGTAATACTTGTAGGGATAGTTGCCGGCATTCCATCGACAGCCATAGGTGGAGTCTTTTTTGGTTCTTATATTTCAAAAAAGATCCATCAGGGAATACCTGAATATATGGAAGTTGAGCTTCCCGATGATGAATCTAATAAGGGGAGAGCGCAGCCTACTTTTTTAATGGTTGTGTCAATTATTGCCCTTCCCCTTGTGCTCATCCTGTTGAATACAGCAACGAGTGTTTTTTTACCGGAAGGCAATGAATTTCGGGAATGGATGTCATTCGTGGGCCATCCTTTTATAGCGCTAATTGCTGCTGCCTTGATGGCTTTCTATTTCCTGGGGACCCGGCTTGGGTTTACCGCTGATGAAGTGCAACAAGTGGCTACTAAATCTATGGAACCTGTAGGAATGATTATTCTTGTGACCGGAGCAGGTGGTGTCTTTGGTCAGGTTTTGATTGCTACCGGTGTCGGTGACGCCCTTGTTGAGCTGCTTACTACTACAAATCTCCCCGTTATTCTGTTTGCCTTTTTGATCGCTGCAGTAGTTCGCGTATCACAAGGTTCGGCTACCGTTGCCATGGTTACGGCAGCCGGGTTGGTAGCACCCATTGTTGAGGCCGGGGGTTATTCGGCTCCACTGCTGGCTTGCATAACCATAGCTATAGCCTGCGGGGGGACTGTACTTTCTCACGTAAATGACTCCGGGTTCTGGCTGGTCAGCCAGTTCATGGGCTTGTCTGAAAAAGACACCCTGCGGTCATGGACCGTAATGGAAACCATCATCGGCTTGACCGGCCTGGCAATAGTAATGGGGATAGGGTCTTTCTTGTAAGTAATCAGAGATTATTTTTAATCATAAAGGACATAAAGAGCACGAAGAAGAGCAAAATGCAATTAAAGGCCGGTCTGTCTTAAGCTTTTCTTTGTGAACGTTGTGTTCTTTGTGGTTGATTATTTCTGGCACGTGGGGCATTAATAGGAGGTTCTGCCGGAGACTTTCATAGTTTCAATTTTCCCTTTACCTGACGGGCATGTTTCTCCTTTCTTTCTGCGGCTTAGCAGAAATAATAAATTTATAGAACCAGATTAAATAATATATCATTTAATACCAAATATTATCTATGAAGTGCTCTTTGTGTTAGCCAGCGATAACTAAAATATTATAACAGCCCAAAAAGAAAAAGAAACCGTTAGGAATAAAAGTTTTTTTTAGTTCCTGCCAAAAGGCCGGGATAATTTTATGCATTCATTAAGGGAGATTAGTTATGTTTTACCACGATAGCAAATTGCAATATAAAGTAGAGGTTGAAAAACCCAATCCACATTTTGCCAGGATGTTGCAGCAAGCCATAGGAGGGATTGAAGGTGAAATCAGGGTCTGTCTGCAATATCTGTTTCAGTCCTGGGGTTGTCGCGGCCCGAAAAAGTACCGGGACCTGTTATTGGAAACCGGCACGGAGGAAATCAGCCATATAGAAATGCTTTCTACGGCGGTTGCTTTAAATCTTGAAGAGGCACCGCATGAAACTAAACAAAATATGTCTGCGCATCCCGTGATGGGTGCAATAATGGCCGGTATGGATTCCAGGCACATCCTGTCAAGCGGACTTTCAGCACTAGCCAGCGACAGCAACGGAGTTCCCTTCAACGGATCATGGATAGTGTCCACCGGGAATCTGGCTGCTGATATGTATGCGAATATTTCAGCTGAAACGTCAGGGCGCCTGTTAGCAACAAGGTTATATGAAATGACGGAAGACGAGGGGATGAAGGATATGCTCTCATTTCTTATTGCCCGCGATACGATGCACCAGAATCAGTATGCAGCGGTATTGGAAGAGCTCGAGCAGCAGGGTGATGTTATGCCGATACCCAATAGTTTTCCCCAAAGCATGGAAAACCAGGAGTTCAATTATACTTTCGTCTCAACTCAGGTAGATGGTGACCCTGAACCTCTGGCCCGATGGACAAGCGGTGCTTCCATTGATGGCAAGGGGGAATTCAGGTACAGCAGAATGAAACCGCAGGGAGGCGAGCCCAGACTAAAGCCATTGCGGCCTGACTTACACGCCCAGAATGAGGAAAAACCAAAGGTTTGACCCTAACAGGCGCTCTGAAGTTCAACTAAAGAGCGCCTATTTTAATGTTATAACCTGATAAATAATTGCTCCAGGAACACTATAGAATCATGATTCTGATAAGTAACCGTAGGTTATTGCAACCCTTTCGATGATCGTTTTGTAGCATCTTTATTGAGGATTTCACCAAGAAGGGGAATAAGCATCAGAATAGAACATTGTAGAGCTGGTTTTGTTTACTTTCTCAGATAAAATCTGATAAAAGTTAAAAATCTGATTTTTTACTTTGCGTTCTATAAGCTGGATAACGTATCTTTGGTCTCTCATCCGGGGTCGTTAGCTCAGTTGGTTAGAGCGCTACGTTGACATCGTAGAGGTCAGCAGTTCGAATCTGCTACGACCCACTCATTGTACCGGAAAGACTTAGGAGGTTTTGTTTTATTGTGCTGCAAACTTTATTAGCACATATTTAGCATCTAAAGTGCTTTTCCTGCAATCTATACTTCCAGCGATTTGGAAAGTCTTTCTAATTATTTGTGCAAGGAATCTTCTCTAGCTGGCTCCTATAGAAGCGTGTTACAAATGGTCATCCCCAACCGAAGTCGAAGACTTGTCTGATTGCACTCATCGCAAAGTTGTCAAATCTTCTCTGGTTGCCTGAAGGATGTTATCTTTATTTGAATCATTGGCTAGCAAGATTTGACAACTTTTGGATACCATTTCGACTTTGTTTCGCTATGCTGCTAGCATTCGAACTGATGTTGCTTGGTGATTTTATTTCTTATTACAGTGCAGTATATTACCTACGTCAGTTTGAAGAGCGGTATTTTTTCAGTTCTACTAAGTAAATATATTTATTCCCAATTGAATTAGGATTACCGTAACGATGGCATATGCAAGTATGCTGAAGAAAGAGCCCCAAATAAAAACTCGCTTCTTCATCTTTAAAACTTTCGCAGCAACACCCATTGCCCAAACTCCTACCCAGGGTGTGATCAGAAGAATATACCATATACCGTATTTATTCACATTGCTGCTCACTTTCTCAGAATACAATTTATTTACCCAGTTTTGGATCCTGGAGGATTTCATTAGCCATGAATAACCGTATTCAATAAGAAAAATGGGTGTAATATTACCCGCAACAGAAAAAATGATAACAGAAAACGGATCGAGTCCAATAGCCAACCCCGCCGGAACGGCGACTATTATTTCGAAGAAAGGGAAAAAGCCAAAGAACCAAACCGTAACTGCTTTATAGAGATATTCGAGCATACTTTGCAACATTCATTTAAGGCGTTATTTCTCACCAACTTTTATTAAAACTCAATCAAGCTTATCGCTGCTGATTGCTGTATTACCTGGACGGTCATTAGCGATAAATAAACTCCTTTTTTTTATCACTACCTGATTCTAATCAGGAAATTAACCAGCGGCAGAAGCGCCTCCGTCTACTTTTACTACTGATCCTGTCATCCATGAAGAGTCATCACATGCAAGGA
Source organism: Balneolales bacterium (assembly GCA_040878115.1). Classification (GTDB taxonomy): domain Bacteria; phylum Bacteroidota; class Rhodothermia; order Balneolales; family Natronogracilivirgulaceae; genus JBBDMU01. The sequence goes on along the minus strand of JBBDMV010000002.1, from coordinate 23,654 downwards.
AGAGTACTTTTTTGGCGACGTCAGCCGGGGTGCCTGTTCTGCGAAGAGGCAGGGACCCCGGTACTTTATCCAGAACCGTTTCCGGATCAGGGAATGCCGCTGCAGAAGATTTATAGAGCTCTGTTACAACCGGACCGGGTTGAATGAGGTTGATGCGGATATCCGGCGCATAATCTACAGCAACTTGATTGACAAGAGATTGTACGGCTCCTTTACTGGCACAATAAGCGGCATGATTCGGAAATCCTTTATGGGCTGCAATAGATCCTATCACTACAATATTTCCCCCGGTCTCTTGCATATTTGGTATACCGGAACGCAGCAGGTAGAACAGGGCATTTAAATTAGCATCGAGGGTATTCTTCCAGGTATCCAGTGAAACATCGGTAACGGAACCAAGTCCTAAAACGCCAGCATTAGATACCATGATATCCAGACCGTTATATTCTTTGACAGCAGTATCTACCAACCGTATGTTTTCATCAAGATGCCTAATATCAGCCGCAACAAATAGTGCTTCGCCGTCATTTTCTTTTATAGAATTCACCACTTTTTGGCCAAGTGCCTGATTGCGGCCGTTTACAATAACATTTGCTCCCTCTGCAGCCAAAAGTTCAGCGGTAGCCCGGCCTATACCTTGTGTTGCCCCAGTTACGATTGCTACTTTCCCATCCAGTTTTCCCATCAGTAATTATATTTCAGTATCCAAAAGTTCATCCAGTTATAATCCAATAGAACAGCTATTCTCCAATATGATGAATTTACTTATTTTCAGAATAAATAAATTACATTAAGATCAACGTAAAGATAAAACGGTAGTCGGCTTACGTGTTGTCAGCCTTATTTGAAGACAGTAATGAGGCCATAAAAAAACAACTTTGGGTATAAGTAAACTTTGAATAAGAGCTACCATAATTTGTGATGTAAGTTATTTCTATTTTATATTGTTTAGCAAGCAGTAATATATACACAGCCATTATAATTTATGAGAGACGTGATACAGAAAAAGCCTTATAAGTCATTTTCAGAGGAAAAAAAGCGTTACCTGGGACTATTGGCTGAGCAGTATCCATCTATACGGACCGCATCTACTGAGATCATCAACCTTAGTGCTATACTGGAACTGCCTAAAGGAACAGAACATTTTGTCTCAGATGTGCATGGTGAGTATGAGTCATTTCTGCACGTCTTACGGAATGGTTCGGGTTCCATTAAGCGAAGTATTGATGAGATCTTCCAGGATACGTTAAGTGAGCGCCGAAAGCGTAATTTGGCCACCCTTATCTATTATCCCAGGCAGAAGTTACCCCTGATCCTGCAAGAGATTGATAACACGGAAGAATGGTATCGCATCACCCTTTCCCGTTTGATCAGGATCTGTCGTGTTGCCTCTTCTAAATATACACGGAATAAGGTTCGAAAAGCTTTGCCTGAAGACTTTGCCTACATTATTGAGGAACTGCTGCATCAGCAGGAGAGCATAACCAATCGCCAGGGATATTACAGCAGTATAATTGATGCCATTATTAATACGGACAGGGCAGAGGCTTTCATCATTGCCCTGGCCCGATTGATTCAACGGCTGTCTATTGCACAGTTGCATGTCATTGGCGATGTGTATGACCGGGGGCCCGGAGCGCACATTATTATGGATAAACTATTGAGCTATCATTCCGTAGATTTTCAGTGGGGCAATCATGATGTTTTATGGATGGGCGCGGCAGCCGGCAGCGAAGCCTGCATTACTAATGTGATCCGTGTTTCGCTGCGTTATGCTAATATGGAAACACTGGAAAATGGGTACGCTATCACGATGCTGCCCCTGATCTCTCTGGCTGTAGATGTGTATGGAAATGACCCCTGTGAACAATTCAGGCCTAAGCAAGTAGCCGATTCTTTTACGACGAATGAACAAGAGTTAATGGCTCGCATGCACAAAGCAATTACCGTCATTCAACTAAAGTTGGAAGGACAAATTGTACAAAGGCGTCCCCAGTTTCAGATGGAGGACCGGAGGATTTTGGATAAGATCGATTATGAACAGGGTACCATTCATATTGATGGAAAAAGTTATCCTCTAAAGGATTCTCATTTCCCCACTATCGACCCAGCCAGTCCGTACGAGCTGACCGGGCAGGAAAAGGATGTAATGAAAAAGATCAGCCTCTCTTTTGTCAACAGTGAGCGTCTGCAAGCCCACACCCGTTTCCTTTTCTCAAAGGGTAGTATGTATCTGACTTTTAACGGCAACCTTCTCTACCACGGCTGTATACCCATGACCCCGCGAGGTGAGCTACGTCATTTTACCTTCGACGGTGTAGATCACAGCCCCAAGGCCTTCATGGACCGGTTGGAGCGTCTGGCCCGTCAGGGCTACTTCACCACCGGTGACTCGGAAGAAAAGGAGTATGGTCAGGACACGATGTGGTATTTATGGAGCGGAGCACAATCTCCTCTGTTTGGGAAATCAAAAATGGCCACTTTCGAGAGATACTTTATCGAAAATAAAGTAATCCAGGAAGAAGAGATGAACCCTTATTATGATTATCGTACAAACCAGGAAGTTGTCGAGAAAATTCTAGAAGAATTCGGCCTGGACCCTAAGACGGGTCACGTCATTAACGGCCATGTACCTGTTAAAGTAAAACGGGGTGAAAGTCCACTTAAGGCTGGTGGCAAGCTGTTGGTTATAGACGGCGGCTTCGCCAAAGCCTATCAGTCGCAGACCGGCATAGCCGGCTATACTCTTATTTTTAATTCATATGGGCTTCTACTTACCAGTCATCAACCATTTGAATCCACACAAAAAGCAATAGAAGAGGAATTGGATATCCATTCCGAAACGCAAATCCTGGAACAAAATGACAAAAGGATCCGGGTACGCGACACCGATATAGGCCGGGAAATGAAACAGCGGATAGATGATCTGGAACAGCTCCTGGTGGCTTACCGCACCGGGCTGATCAAAGAAGCATAATAAAACTGATATTATCTTTGGAGAGAATTATCAACTGCCTGGTGGCGGTAGACCTCTTTGTGCAAGAACCTGAAGTTGAGTTCGGGCCTGTTTCTGGTAACAGCTAAAATCTATATAAACCAAACTCACATTATAAGATAAAACCATAATTCAGATACCGTTTTCTGCCCACTTTTCGTATCTTACTTGTTATAGAAATCACAAATAATGGAGCTTCATGAAAAATCGCAGGGGGATACGCGAGACCACCCTTCAGGCATTATATGCGTACCAGGCAGGAAACGAGGACAGAGAACATGTGATCTCATCTATCATAAAGCCAAAAGTGAGTGACGATAAGGAAGGCTTAAGGTTTGCAGAGAAGCTTTTTCTAAATACATTGCAAACTTCAGATATAGCAGATGCTGAGATTGAAAAACACATCAAAAACTGGGAGATAGATCGTCTTGCTATAATTGACAGATTGGTACTTCGAATGGCAATCAGTGAATTTATTCATTTTGACGATATCCCTCCTAAAGTGACCATTAATGAAGCTATCGAGATCGCCAAGAGATTTTCTACGTCCAAGTCAGGTCGATTCGTGAATGGAATTCTTGATGCTGTACTGGAATCATTATCTGCTGAGAACAGATTAACAAAATCAGGGCGCGGGCTGTTAAATCAAACTCAGGACCAACAAAAATCTCAGTAATTTGCCTGACAGAAAATTTGTAGCCATAGGTGATATTCATGGATGTATCCAGACGACGCAAGCTTTGATACAAAAGCTTGAACCATGGAATGATCGTACATTTATTTTTACCGGGGATTATATTGATCGGGGCCCGGCATCGAGGCAGATTGTGGATTATCTGATTAATTATCAGAAAACCCATGATTGCATCATGCTACGCGGCAATCATGAGCAGATGCTATTGGATGCTTTCAACACTAACTATACCCGGCTTTGGCTTCATAATGGGGGAGATACGACCCTCAGGTCATATAATAATAACGTAACGGAGATACCATTTGAGCACCACCATTTTTACAATGAGACACTGCTTTATTATGATACAGATGATTATTTCTTTGTACACGGTGGCTTGCCCCCTAATGTAACCATTCGAGAATGCCTCGAGAAAAAGGAACTTAAGGAAAAGTTTCTCTGGGAAAGGTCACATTTGAAAACGAACAAGAATAAATGGGAGAAAACAGTTGTATTTGGCCACACGCCAGGCACCGATCCCGTCGTTAAATCTAATATGATAGGCATTGATACGGGCTGCGTATACAATCATATTCCCGGAATGGGAAAGTTGACAGCCGTGCTGCTACCCGAGCAGAAATTTATTTATCAGTCATGCCTGGATGAGGTTGAATGATAGCAACTGTTTACCGGTCAGTTATTTTTAAAAGAAACATTACCGGCAACCTCTAATTAATTTACAAACAACCAATACCAAATAACAAACCACCCCATGAGTCTTCAATGCGGTATCGTCGGGCTTCCTAATGTCGGCAAATCAAGTCTATTTAATGCGTTGAGTAATGCCGGAGCAGAATCAGCGAATTTCCCTTTTTGTACTATCGACCCCAATATCGGGATTGTCCCCGTACCGGATAAGCGAATAGATAAGCTAACTGAACTGGTCAAACCCCAGCGCGTACAATCAGCCACGATCGAATTTGTTGATATTGCGGGCCTGGTTAAAGGGGCTTCCGAAGGCAAGGGCAAGGGAAATGCCTTCTTGTCTAACATTCGGGAAGTGGATATTATAGTACACGTAGTCCGCTGTTTTGATGATGATGATGTCATTCACGTAGAGGGAGATGTTGACCCGGTCCGTGACATACAGATTATAGATAGCGAACTTTTGTTCAAAGATCTTGAAAGTATAGAAAAGCGGGAAGACCGCGTAAAAAAAGCCTCTAAAGGGGATAAATCAATCGTGGGGCAAATAAAGGTTATTGAAGATCTGCGCGCTCACGTGGAAACCGGCAAGCCGGTAAGAAGTTTTGATGGCTGGGGAGATCAAAAAGAGGCTTTTAAAGATTTAATGCTCCTCACAGATAAGCCGGTGATCTATCTTTGCAATGTTGATGAAAATGACCTGCCTGATGGAGAAGAAAATCCCCATGTTGCGAAAGTACGAGAACGTGCTGATGCCGAAAGTGCTGAGACTGTAGTGGTCTGCGCCAAAATAGAGGCTGAAATAGCTGAGTTGGATGAAGAAGAAAAGCGTGAGTTCTTACAGGATATGAACCTGGAAAGTGCCGGTCTGGAACGACTGATCCAGGCCGCTTACAGCGAGCTAGGCTTAATAACTTATTTCACGGCAGGGGTAAAGGAGGTTCGTGCCTGGACCATAAATAAAGGTACGAAGGCGCCTCAGGCGGCCGGGGTTATCCATACGGATTTTGAAAAAGGCTTCATTCGTGCCGAGACCATCAAGTATAAAGACTTCGCGGAACTTAAATCAGAAGCAGCTGCTAAAGAGGCTGGTAAAATGCGCTCGGAAGGTCGTGAATACGTGGTTCAGGATGGGGATGTAATGCTGTTCCGTTTTAACGTTTAGTTATGAAAACGGCAAGAGGAACAGCAAAAATGCCAGCCAAAAAAGGATGCCAATGGCAAACCAAAGCAAAATGGCCTTTGCCCAGTTTGCTTTGCTGTAGTTGGTATTTTTCCCGAAAGCCCAAATAAAATACATTACGATATTGACGATAGGGATAAAGGTGATCAATAGCGTGATCATCCATTCCTTTACAGAAACGACTTCACTTCCTGGATCTGTATTTGGTTGTGGTTCCATAAGCTCTGCTGTTTATATTTCTTGTCAATATACATGCATATGCGAAACCAGGCAAGCGAAGCTTTTCCTATCCCTATATATGCCAGAAAAATAGAGCAAAAGCTCGGGGGTTTCCTTGAGCTTTCATTGCCTCTATGCCTTTATATTTAGTTTAACCACGGTTTCAATGTGGTAAGTATGCGGGAACATATCCACCGGTTGAACTTCAAGAACATCGTATTTTTCCCGTAGTATATCGAGATCCCGGGATAGGGTGGCGCTGTTACAGCTTACATACACGATCCTGGGAATCTCCAGTTCAAGCAGTTTTTCAATAACCTTAGGATGCATTCCCGGCCGGGGTGGATCAGTGATGATTACATCCGGTTTCCCGTGTTTTTCGATGAGCTCGTCGCCAAAGGTATCCTTCATATCACCCAGCTCAAAAACACAATTCCCTACCTCATTTTTCAAAGCATTCTCACTGGCTTTTTGAATACTAATCTTGTTCATTTCAATACCGACAACCTTTTTGGCACTCTCGCTTACGAACAACGAAAGTGAACCCAGGCCGCAGTATAAGTCATATACGACAGCGTCTTCTTTTATGTCGGCATAATCCCTGGCGATCGAGTATAGGCGTTGCGCTTGCATAGTATTGGTTTGGAAGAAGGTATTGGCATCGATATCGTAGGAATAGTCGCCAATTTGATCGGTAATGTAGCCTGGCCCATAATAAACCTTCTCAATGCGCCCCTCGGAGGTCGGGGAAGCCGTATCATTGATATTATTGACGATTGTTGTGATCTCCGGGAAGTTTTCCAAAAGAGCGTCGGCAAGGCTTTTCATGATTTTTTTATCGTCACGGAAGGTTACCAGATTCACCATCAGGTCTTTAGTGATGGGTGAATTCCTGATCATCACATTCCTGAAATATCCTTGTTTGTGATGTATATCAAACGGTTTGATATGATTGTCAATGGCGAAATTACGAACGTAGTCCATGATTTCATAAGAAACCGGATCTTGAAGATGACACTCCTGTAAATTCAGGATACGATCGTATCGACCCGGTACATGAAGGCCAACGGCGAAGTTCTTGCTCTCAATTTCGACCTCGCTGTTAATTTCTTCGTCACTTAGCCAGCGCCTTGATCCAAAGGTGTATTCCATTTTGTTTCTGTAAGCAAACTCGCTTGGGGAGCCCAGGGTTGGCTTGGGTTCAACATCGGTGAAACCTCCGATTCTGTGCAAATGGTCGCGGACATGCTGCCTTTTAAATTCAAGTTGGCTTTCATAACCAACATGCTGCCAGGAACAACCGCCGCAGGTGATGGCATGCTGACATTTTGGATCAACACGGGTGGGTCCTGCTTCAAGAACTTCCAACAGCACACCCTCACAAAACCTTTTTTTCTTTTTTATTATACGAACTTTAACCAGATCACCCGGTGCGGTATTTTTTACAAAAACCGCAATATTATCAATTTTACCTATTCCTTTTCCTTCAAATGCTGCCGAATCGATACGAAGGTCAACTTCCTCTCCCTTTTTAATGCTCATGTAAATCTAAGTATTAGTGATGATTATAAATAATTATGAAAAACAGCCATGCATTTTCTCTCTACCGGATAAATAGAAGCAATGGCTGGGCAGGGATAACAATATCTTACTGTCCTAAATGGGTATTCCAGTTAATAACTTTGTTGTTATTCAGTATTGTAATGATCGAATTGAAGCGAATAAGCCTCTCCCATATCAGTTACTTTTACTAGTTTATCCAAAGTTTTTTCAAGCTCTTCAGTAATCATGATATTCAGCATTTCCAAAAATTTTATGGCTATGCGAGGGTGTCGGTCACGAAGAGTATCAAAATCAGGTTTAAAGAAACCGTATAATGAGCAATCTGTGACGCATATGGCCGATGATTTACGCCGAATTTCATAGTTTACACTGAAAACCCCAAAACTATCAGGGGCATCAATAATGCATGTTGGTTTTCGCCCATGCTCATCTTCAAACTCAACTCTAAGCTCAATTTGACCATTCTCAAGGATATACATGCCCGTAGCAGGATCACCCTGATGGTAAATAGATTCATTTTTCCTGTATTTGCGGCGATGGCATAGCTGAAGGAATTCATAACGTTCTAAAGGAGATAACTGCTTTAGAAAACGTGAATTAAAAATAATATTGGATTGTGCCTTAAGCGAATTTATTTTTTTTGATATCGGCATGAGTAAATAGATTTCGAGCTACAGACGAAAGTGAATGGTAAATTAGAATATATGGGTATAATAATCTGTAATGAAACATCAAGAATCAATTATTAAAAAGAATGTCCGATGCCAAAATGCAAAGAACTGTTACTTACGTTAAACCAGCCATGCTGCATATCGTGTACACGATATGCAGCATCGATTCTTAAAATGATATACTCCCAGTCCAATCGTAAACCGAAACCCGAACCAACGGCAATTTCTTTATAAAACTCGTTAAAACGGAACTTACCGTCTGGTTCACCCTCTTCGACCAATTCATTAAATTGACTCCGGGAACCATACCAGATATTTCCAAAATCGGTAAACAGGGCTAACCCCCAGTTGGTTGACAAAAAGTTTTTCAGGAACGTATGCCGGTACTCCATGAAACCAGCTAGTTTGATTTCACCACCGTTTATAGAAACCTCTGATTGTTCAACTTTACCTGGTCCCAGTCGTAACGGTGGCCATCCGCGAATATCGTTACTACCACCGGCAAAGAAACGTCGGTTTAGTGGTATCTGGGGATTTACGCCATAAGGCTGGGCAAACCCAACAAATCCCCGATAGGCAAAAACGCCATTTTCTAAAATGGAACTATAACGCCGATAATCAAACTGTGCTTTAAAAAACTGACTATACATCAATTCACGGCCTGTTAGGTTCAGGGCCGGTATGGTACCTTCCAGCGTACCGGGGGTGAATATAAAACGATCGGTCAGATAAGGTATATTTCCTCCTATCTCCAATGCCGCTTCACTGTAATAGCCGTGGTCTCTTTTGATCAAGTCTGTATCCGAAGTTCTGAACGTATACCGTATGATAGAGCTGAACTGCGGGTTGAAGTCCTCAAGAATGCGGTTAATTTGCAGCAAATCAGCATTACCCTCGGAGTCACTAAACCGATCGAAAAGTAAATTCCTGAAGTCCGTTGTAGCAGAAGCACTCAGCCAGTCTAATTCGATGAGGTCAAGAAAACTTGTTGATTTTTTACTATGAGTTATCTCAAATTGCTGACTAAAGCGGAAGTTGGCATCAATGTTGAAAAGTTGCTGGCTCACCTGCGCCAGGCTAAGTCTGTACCGTGTTCGGGTATTTAAAAAGTACCGTCTGTTATTAAGACCGGCAAATGGAAAAGCGAGTCGGGGCACCGTATATTCCGCATTGGCTTCATAACTTCTAAGAAACTGGCTGTCTACATATTCAAAACTTCCTTTGAAACCAAGTTCAAAAGTCTCCGCACTACCAAACAAATTTGAATTGGTATACCGGATACCGGCTCCGGCACCAAAGCCAACACGCTGCATACCAAAAATATCAGTACGAAATCGGTGTCTCGGTAATGTCTGCATGTCAAGATATACAGGTAAATACTCCTCAGTGAAGTCGGGAAGGTCGCCGCCTTCGTTTAGTCCAAATTGCCGTACCGTAAGCATGCCAAGGGTTTGGTATTGATTCACAGTTTGCTGATACCTTTCTTGATTATACCTTTCGCCGGGTTTAAATAAAACATGATTTGTAAGCAAATTGAATCGCGTATAACTATCGGGTGACTTGCTGAGGTTAATGGTAAAGGGGTCGATGGTAAACGGTTCACCGCTTAATGTATCTGTCTCGAACTCAGTATCACCATCATCAGGTCCGGAAAGGTTGATATGTAGGTCTCCGAACTTATATACTTTTCCAGGATATATTTTATAAAGGAGATAGAGATTTAAAGGATTCAGGGAATCCTGCCGAACGTATGACTCAACCGAGTCCCTTTGCATGGCAGCATATCCATGGTTACTCAGGAAGGAAGTGATCCTGCTTCGTTCATTAATTACTTTTTCGTAAGTGAAATCCTGATTGGATTCAAATGTGGTATCGTTGATAAATGATTGGGTTAAGGGGCTGTCACGCATAAAATCCTCAACCAACTGCTTATCGTCTAACTCGGGCAGGCCACTATAAATCACCTCCTGCAGTCTGGAGCGTTCGCCTTCATCAATAAAAAAAGAAACCTCGACCTTGTTCCGGTCATATTCTATGATGGTTGTATCTACGCTTGTATCAAAAAAACCCTGATTTTCATAAAAAGATTCAAGGCGCTGTATATCTTTGGCTACCATATCACGGTCAAGCAGGGAAGGAGCTTCTCCAAAACGGCCACCGCTAAGTTGGTACAGACCATACCAAAGGTTAGCTTTTGGTATGCCGAGAACCTCGCGGTTAGGCTTTGTTCTGATAATACTTTTTAAGCTACCGCTGCTGAAACTCTGGTTATCAACTAAACGGACCCGGCGAACGATTTTTTCCTCGTCCGATGTGTTGTTACGGGTCCTAATCTCAGAAACATCTTTGTAAGCATATAGATCCCCAAACCCCGCAGGCAAAAGAAGAGTAAATAAAACCAATAGGGGATAAGTTTTCAGCAAAGAAGATGTGATTTCAAAATAGTTATAAAACAAAAGCGGTTGAACCTTGTGATCAACCGCTTTTGCAAAATAATATATATGCTATTCAAGTAATAATAGCAAAACAGATTTGTTATAAAGTATTTAAGGGTTCGTTAAACGTTCAAACATCATCATAATCAAATCCTTCATCTCCATCACCATGGAAGAAGTCTTCTTTCATAATATAATCCGGCCAGATTTCTTCAATACTTTCATAGGGGGTATCGTCTTCCTCATCTAATTCATAGAGATTATCGATAACTTGTTGAGGGCAGCCATTGCGTTCTCCCCATTCAATAAGTTCAGACCTGGTAGCCGGCCAGGGCGCTTCTTCAAGTGTAGCGGCTAATTCAACTGTCCAAATCATACGGTTATTTTTTTAATGATTAATTGTGATAAATCCACTGGGTGCTAATAAAATAATCCTGTTGTTAATTTCAAGTTTTAACGGCAGGAATATAAAATAATTTTGCTTACTATTACCCATCTCAATAATGTTTCGTATTTTACGTTCATTGCAAGTGATTAACAATTAATTTTATAAAAGTAAAGGAATTATCTTATGGGCGCTTTAGGCGGACTTGAATGGTTAGTAATAATATTAGTGGTTCTGCTTCTTTTTGGGGCCAAAAAAATACCCGAACTTGCTAAAGGCATGGGCCAGGGTATCAATGAATTTCGTAAAGCATCGGCAGAAATACGCAGCGAAATTGATAAAGGTACAAAAGGAGAAGCAGAGGCTAAGAAAAAACAAGCTAAAAACGGAAGCGATAGTAAAACTTCCTCAGATGCTGGTACGGCCTCAGAGGCTGATACTAGTTCAGAGGCCGATACTACCTCTGATGCAGATAAAGAAAAATAAAATAAACTTTTTGCTCATTAAGTTTTTTTAAACCGAATAAATTTTCAAAACGATTTGATTTACAAAGACATACGAAGTGCTCAGGCAGCTCTTCAAAAAGGTGCTATTACCTTACCGGAACTACTTAAGGATTATTCCCATGCCATTAGCCAAAAAAACCCTGAGGTCAACGCTTTTATCCAGCTAGAGCTGGATAAGGCCGAAGCTAAAGCGGAAACTGTCCAGGAGAAGATTAAAAACAAAACAGCGGGGAAGCTGGCGGGAACATTAATAGGTATTAAAGATCTGATATGTCAAAAAGGAATAAAAGCCACTTGTTCGTCAAATATTCTTGAAAATTTCGAAAGTGTTTATAACGCTACTGTTATTGAAAAACTTGAAGCAGAAGATGCTATTTGTATTGGGCGAACAAATATGGATGAGTTCGCAATGGGCTCATCTAATGAAAATACGATCTATGGTCCTGCGAAAAATCCACATGATCTAACCAAGGTATGCGGCGGGTCTTCCGGCGGAAGTGCCGCCGCAGTTGCCGCAGGTTTTTGCAACGCGGCCCTGGGGTCTGATACCGGAGGATCGATCCGGCAACCGGCTTCATTTTGCGGTACCGTTGGTGTCAAGCCATCTTATGGACGGGTATCCCGCTATGGCCTTATCGCATTTGCCTCTTCGTTTGATTGCATAGGCCCCTTAACCAATTCAGTATATGACGCGGCGCTGTTACTGAATACCCTGGCGGGAGAAGATGGCCGTGATGCCACCAGCTCTGATCAACCCATAGGGGATTATACCCAGGCTGTCCTGAACCCAGATCCCCAAATACGGATAGGCGTTCCGGAAGAGTATTTCGGAGAAGGCCTTGATGATGAGATCAAAAACCGTATAATGGACACGCTCGGTTCATTGGAGAAAGAAGGGGCCGAGCTGGTGCCCATTAAGCTGCCGCATACCGAATACGCTATCGCCGCTTATTATATACTGGCAACAGCCGAAGCATCGAGCAACCTGGCACGCTATGACGGGGTGCGTTATGGTCATCGGGCCGACCAGAAGGAAGTGAGGGAACAGCTTCAACTCGAAGAAAAAGAACTCACAAAAGTAATAAGTTCCGCGAATGGTGATAACTTGTCTGATCTTGAAGCGCAACTGCTGGCTTTAGACTCACCGCTTAATCGTTTGTACAAACAAAGCCGTACAGAAGGCTTCGGTACGGAAGTGAAGCGTCGTATCATGCTGGGCACTTATGTACTCAGTGCCGGATACTATGAAGCCTATTACGGGAAAGCCCAAAGGGTCCGGCGTCTCATCAAACAGGACTTTGATGAAGCTTTTAAATCCTGTGATGTGATCGTTTCCCCGACCGCCCCCGGAACAGCATTTGACCTTGGTTCTAAACTTGACGATCCTCTGCAAATGTACCTGAATGATATTTATACCATATCAGCAAACCTGGCCGGTATTTGTGGTGTCAGTGTACCAGCCGGATTTCACAGCAACGGATTGCCTGTCGGAGTGCAGTTTATGGCCAATGGATTCGAAGAGAACAAGCTTTTCAACGCTTCCCGTTTGGTTGAACGACAGTTTGAATGATATTGCCACCGTAATTTATCAACCACGGAATATTATTGAAAGTATTCTGTGGATTGATGGTGCCAGCGATCCATAGTTAATTAAATTTCAGGAGAACATTTGACAAATTACATCAAACTGGACATCAGCATTCCAGATGATTTGCAAGAGCTTCTGATCCTCCATCTGGAAAACATGGACTTCACAGGATTTGAACAATTCGATGACCGGCTCGTTTGCTATGTTCCTCAAGCACGTTTCAGTGATGTGGACCGCGAGTACATTGAAACCTGGCTAATGGGGCAACGCGAAGAATGTTATATCAAGGAAGAGTCTATTCTTGAAGAAACAAACTGGAATGAGACCTGGGAAAATAGCATAAAACCTCAAACGATTGGTGATTTCTTTGTAAAACCAACCTGGTCAGATGAAGCCGCACCCAATAAGAAGATATTGCTTGAGATCGACCCTAAAATGGCTTTTGGAACGGGTTATCATGAAACTACACGCTTGGTCCTTCGGCTATTACCTCAATGTATCCGGAAAAATGATAAGGTTTTGGATGTAGGTACCGGAACAGGAATTCTTGCTATTGCAGCCCTGAAATTGGGTGCAACCCATGCCCTGGGGGTTGATATAGATGAGTGGAGCTATAACAATGCCTTGGAAAATGGCTTTATCAATCAGGTGAACAACCAGCTGAAAATCAAGGAAGGCTCATTGGAGCTACTGTCCAATGAAGATCGTTTTGATGTGGTGCTGGCTAACATTGACAGAAATGCACTACTCGGTTTAGCAGATAAGCTCATTCATCACACCAATGATACGTTGGTCTTATCAGGTTTGATGCTGGATGATGAGAAACACATCCTTGATCATCCTGCTTTTTCCGAACTGGAACTCATAGAAAGAATACAGGAAAACGACTGGATCGCCCTTCTCTTTAAGAAAAGATAAAGTAAAAAAGGTTATAACGGTGATGCCGCTATAACCCTCTCAAATTCTTTATCGGTAGTACTTTTTATTTGAACCATTAAAGCTGCGGCCTCCCGCACTTTCTTTTTTTGGCCTTGCTTCGTTAACAACCAAAGCCCGACCGCCAAATTCCAAATCGTTAAGAGCATCAATGGCTATGCCTGCTTCTGCATCATTGTTCATCTCAACAAAACCAAAACCGCGGGAACGGTTGGTTGCTCTGTCAATAATTAATTTTACTGACTCTACATTCCCGTATTCCGAAAATAGATTCAAAACAGCATCATCATCGGCATTGTAGGGTAAGTTTCCTACGTAAATATTCATCGTAATCCTTTTATAAACCGGTGCAACTCAAAAAAACACCTCTCTTGTAAGTTGGTGCCCGCAAGATATTGGCGGTTATGCTGCGTGCACCTTTAACAGCACAAACTTAAAATACATTTTTTTTGGTCAGGTAAAAATTAAACCTTCCTCACGCTGTAATAAAGAAAAGAAGCTCTCTGATCCATAAAGCGACAGGGTGGATGCTAAGGGAAATTGGAAAGCGTGACCTGGAAACGGAAGAGGGTTTTTTGATGGAGCATCACAACCCCATGCCTCGTGTGATGCTTAGATATGCCATTGAAAAGTTTCCGGATGAAAAAAGGCGGCTTTACTTAAGCAGGAAATCGCTGAAAAAGTAGACCGAAAAACAAGATCGCATCGTAGCAAGGCCAGAAGGCTTGAGCAGAAACGATCCTTCCCATGCAAGTGTTGAATGATATCATATATGGGCACATGCCAGGATAAAGGCATCATGGGCAATGCACATTCAAATCATGTTCTTAGTGGCCCTGTATCTATATTTTGTGCTTCTCAGCAGTAAAGAATGATGCTAATATGGACATTCTAAAAAGGATTATGATATGGCTGAACAAATGAAAGCAGCTTTTTTCGAGGAATTTGGAGGTCCTGACAGATTAAAAATAGGCACTGTGGAACGCCCGGATGTGAAGGAGGGCGAAGTGCTGGTACGTATTCAGGCGGCCGGTGTCAATCCTGTAGATGCAGCCGTAACTCAAGGGTATTTACAGGGTTCTTTGCCACATGTATTTCCCGTTATTCCAGGCTGGGATATGGCAGGCATAGTTGAAGAGCGTGGATTTGGCGCCCGTAGATTTGTTCCTGGAGACAAAGTTTATGCCTATGTCCGGCGCCCGGTCGTGCAATGGGGTACCTTTGCTGAATATATCGTGGTCCCTGAGTATTATCTTTCTCTCCAGCCCGGCAATATTTCTCACAAAGAGGCCGGCGGTATGCCCCTGGCCGGACTTACGGCCTGGCAGTCGCTATACGAAGCCGGTGACCTGCAAGAAGGGCAGACGGTATTAATCCTTGGTGCCTCAGGCGGTGTAGGAAGTATGGGTATTCAGCTTGCAAAGGCAAAGGGCGCGAAAGTGATTGGCGTGGCCAGCACAAAAAATCACGGTTACATGAAAGAGCTGGGCGCGGATGAAACCATAGATTATAATGATACGAATATAGGTGAAGCAGTGCTGGAACTCCAACCCGAAGGCGTTGATCTCATTTTTGATTGCGCCGCTGGCGAGACGCTGCAGCAAAGCTTGCCGGCCCTGAAGAGCAACGGTAAATTAGTTTCTCTTCTTAACCGGGGGGAGAATCTCGACCCGAACATTAATTTTGAATACGTTTTTACAGAACCTAATTCCAGTCACCTGGAGCATTTGCGCGATCTGGTCGAATCAAGGAAAATAGAGGTCCTGGTCAGCAAAACGTATCCATTGGATAAGGCAGCGGAGGCCCTTCAACAAGTTCAATCGCTTCATACCAGAGGCAAGATCATCTTGTCCCTTGAGTGATCAGGATGGGCCCTGTGGCCATGAGCTACCGAAGGCAATTTGTTTGCATATGCCTGTAAATTAGCTTTTCAAAACGATTTTGATGGATATGTTGCCTTTGATTCAAAGTCTGCTTTAATTGAACATTATGGACAAAAGCTTGGAGCCACTCATTTCCGGGAACAACGAATGTTTATTGAATCCGTTAATGCTCTGAAGCTTGTTAAACAATACTTTAAGGAAGATTTTAATGGGAATTATTGGAGAACCAAAAGGAGTAGATTTAATTGTTAAATCAGAACCGTGGTCTGATGAAGAATTGAGAGATTTCCGTAAATTGATGAGAGAGAAAAAAGCTAAACTTGACCCAAAAGTAAAAGCTGAGATTAAAAAGTATTCTCGTAAAATTTCTGAACTCCAGTCTTAATTAACAATCTCCCACCAGCCAAAGATCAAGGCGCATCAAATGGACGCGGCCACGGCAGATTGGCAAATTCCCCCTTTGCTAATGAGGCTTAGAATTTTAAATGGGCCGGGTACCTTTGCAACTGAACGTAATCGCATCGTAGAAGTGTTAGAGAGCTTTAAACCATAACCACATGTTTGCCTGGTTGGTCTGCGCTGTTATAATATTCAAATCTACTTTAACACAAATAATTTATTCTGTAACTTTGAATAAGTAAAAACAAGGACCTAAAACCATTCATCATGCCACAGACCATGACCAAAACCACGACCTGGTTTGAAATACCTGCCCACGATTTTAAGCGGGCTGTCTCATTTTATGAAACACTGTATGATGCCACATTCGATAAAACAACGATGGGTGGAAATCCATACGCTTTGTTTCCGGGTTCACAGGATGGATCAAGTGGAGGGGCAATTACAGAGTGGCCCGGTTTCGAACCAGCCAAACCAGGGACCGGCCTTGTCCTTTACCTGTACGCCGGTGACAAAATAGATGAAATGCTTAGCAGGGTTGAAAAAGCGGGTGGGAGACTATCCACTCCGAAAACCCTTATCAACGATAAGTACGGGTATTACTCAACGATTATCGACAGTGAGGGTAATCGAATTGCTTTGCACCAACCCGGCACACCTTAGGTTTTAAAATCATCAACTATAATCAGGAGAGCAAATGTCAATTGTAAAGGTAATTGAAGTCATAGCCAGTTCCGATAAAAGCTTTGACGAAGCGGCACGAAATGCGGTGAAAGAGGCATCAATAAGCCTGAAGAACATTGAATCTATTTATGTTAAGGAGATGAAGGCACATGTAGATGGAAATGAAATCTCTTCCTATGGGGTGAATGCTTTGATATCCTTTAAAGTGGAAGAATAGAAACACACGCAACAAGAAAAGG
Organism: Balneolales bacterium; assembly: GCA_040878115.1. Lineage (GTDB taxonomy): Bacteria > Bacteroidota > Rhodothermia > Balneolales > Natronogracilivirgulaceae > JBBDMU01. Next base: position 6,590 of record JBBDMV010000002.1, on the reverse strand, counting down.
GAATTACTCCTGGCCAGAGTAGGCTTGCTATATTTTCGTGGACCTTTCCAGGCACTTTAAGCTATGCTTTCGTGGCCTGAAAAAGTGCCTTATTTATTAAGGCACTTTTTCAAAAATCTATCATTTCACCCATACTTTTAGCCGAAAATACCGGCTGCCACCTTGGCCCTGTGGCTGTATAAAACGGCCGCTATTTTGCCTCTTTTTTGACCTGTATATTGCCTGCACCTGGTCCGTACCTCGTCCGTACCAACTCCCGGAAAACGCTTGCTCACCTGTTGCATGTGTAAGAGCAGTTCAGGCCCAGGTCAGGACGAGCTCTAAGCTATTTTATTTCTGCCATTTTTGGATCTGAAATAATGGCTTTAATTATTAAGGCTTATTGTGAGATTGTTAATTTGCTGAACAGGATGGCATACCTGATAAACATGTGTTTATCAGTAAAGTTACAGATCATCATTTTCAGGTGTTGTTAATAATGAGGTGAAGGTGTCATAAAAGGTTATACCTGTCATTCATTGAGCGGAGCAATCCCCCTCCATAAGTGGTAAGAAAGAGCTGATCCGCGACAAAGCAATCTGTACTGCCTACTTCATCCGCAACCCATCACGGCGCGGGCATTTGTGCGTTGATTACCGTAGCGTGTGGAATCAGACAGATTGCTTCGTCGCAAGTAGATTTTAATTTACAACGAATGGCGTATTTATGCTCCTCGCAAAGACATTTATTGTTACACATCTCATTGCTGCACTTTTTCTTCGGCTACGCTCAGGACATGCATTGAGCGGAGCGATCCCCATCCATATGAAAGAAAAATAATCAGCACTTTCACCGTGGAAATGTGATGCCTATATTAGTAGATGTTTTATAATTAATTCCATACTTATAGCTTAACATTATGAATTTCTATACCCGCAAGATGGTTAAACCGGAAGATTTGAACCCAAATAACACACTGTTTGGAGGCATTCTGCTTCGCTGGGTGGATGAAGAGGCGGCTATTTTTGCTATTTGTCAGCTTGATAACCATAGGGTGGTTACCAAATTTATATCTGAAATTAACTTTGTCAGCTCCGCGAAGATGGGTGATGTCCTTGAGATGGGGATGGAGGTGGTTAAGTTTGGGAGAACATCCATAACCTTTCGCTGTGTGGTTAGAAACAAGTTCACTCATACGGTAATCATCACCATAGATAAGCTGGTTTTCGTGAGCGTGGATGAACAGGGCCGGCCTGAGCCTCATAACAAAACCAGAGTGCAAGAAAACCGCGAAGTGATGGATCCTCCCGGCTAACGCTTTTTATCCCTTTCAATTAAAGTGTTTACGTGCAAGGCCGACAACATCACCAACGGTATGCCTCCGCCGGGGTGAGTACTGCCACCCGTCAGGTACAGGTTTTTGAACCAGGGTGATTTGTTTCCGGGCCGCATAAAGGCCGATAGCTTTTTATTGGATGAAGTCCCGTATATGCTGCCTTTATTGGACCGGTATCTTTTGTAGAAATCCTGGGGATTAATTATTTGTTGGAAACGTATGGATTTTTGTAATCCAGGCAACCCGCGTTTTTCAAGCTCTTTGATGATGAATCGTCCGTAGACTTCACTATGTTCGCTCCAATTAATTTTGTGGCCCAAATAGGGTGCATTGATCAAAACAAATAAATTTGAGCCACCGGGCATGGCATGGTCCGGATTCGTTGAAGATGTATTGGCGATATAGATGGTTGGATCAGCCGGCATCATCAGATTATCAAAAATGTCGGTGAATTCTTTTTGGTAATCTTTTGAGAAAAAGATATTATGATGTTTTAGCTGGCTGTATTTCTGATCACTACCCAAAAGCATGACAAAGCCTGAGCAGGATGGCTCTAGTTTCTCAATTTTATTTCGATGTGAATGCTTCAGGCTTTCAGCATTGATCAAATTAAGGTAGGTTTCACTGGCATCGCTATTGGCTACTACTAAATCCGATCCTATGAACTCGCCTTCACTGACGATGCCGGTTATCTTTCCCTTTAATGCTTTTATCTCACTTACCGGCGCGTTGAACCTGAACCGGACACCCCGTGATTGAGCTAGTTCCAGCAAGGCCCCGGCAATTTTGTACATTCCACCATCCACATAAAAGCCACCTTGGTTAAGTTCGATATGGGGGATTACATTTAGTGTTGCCGGAGCCTTGAAAGGCGATGAACCATTATAGGTGGTAAAGCGCTTAAAAAACTGCCTCATGTATGGTGATTGAAATGATTGGTCTATACGATCACTAACGGTTTTCAAGGCGTCGATCCGGAGAGCATCCGTAAGGTTAATGCCTGATAAATCGGAAAGACGTTGCAGCGGGTTATTTAAAAATGATGAGGCTGTTTTATCATATAAACGTGATGAATAGTTTAAAAAATCGACATACGCCTGATGGTCCTCCGGAGCAATGGTCCGAACGGCTTCGAGTGATTTTTCCTGGTTATGGTATGAATCAAATACGGCACCATCGCTGAAGTTGTAACGGCATAAAGGATCAAGGGGAATTAGTTTGATGTAATCAGAGAGCCTGGAGCCACATTTTTGGAAGATTTCATCAAGAACTTCGGGCATGGTCAGTAAACTGGGCCCGGTATCAAAACGAAATCCATCATTGATAACCTGGTCCATCTTGCCGCCCGGCCCGTCGTTCTTCTCAAAAACAGTTATTTCATACCCTTTTCCAGCGAGAAGGCAAGAGGTAGCCAGACCACCTAATCCAGCCCCGATAATTGAAATATTCATAACTTATGATGCTTTTGCTAATCCAAATTAATCAGAAAATAACCGTGATTAATGTATCTGAATATGTTTTTTTGAACAACAAGAGGTACCTTTAATGAAGCATTTTCTTATTACTATTACATCAAATAAAGTATGAATTTTTTTTATGGACTTACTTAAGCAAAAGGTTAAACGACACATTACACTTGAAGAATTCATTATACAAGGCCAGAATCGTTTCAGAGGTGCTACCGGGGAGCTCTCTCAGTTGCTGCGTGATATTGGCCTGGCTACAAAGATCATTTCACGGGAGGTCAATAAAGCTGGAATTACAAATATACTGGGTGTAGATGGATCTGAAAATGTTCACGGCGAGCATGTAAAAAAACTCGATGTATTTTCAAATGACCAGATGCTGCATGCTTTAAACCGTTCCGATCTGGTCAGCATGGTTATTTCAGAAGAAGATGAGGGGATTATTCGGTTTGAGAGTACTTCCGGAAATTATATTGTTTTTATGGACCCACTAGACGGATCATCTAATATTGATGTGAATGTTTCGATAGGGACTATATTTTCAATCTTTATGAGGAAATCTCACCGGGCGGATTATCCAACGGAAGATGATGCCATCCAGCCGGGGGTAAATCAAGTAGCGGCAGGTTATGTACTTTATGGATCAAGCACTATACTGGTTTATACAACCGGTATCGGGGTGAGTGCCTTTACCCTTGATCCCAGTATAGGAGAGTTTTTCCTTTGTGATGATAAAATTAAGATTCCCGAGCACGGGCCCTATTACAGTATCAATGAAGGCAGTTATAATTCCTGGAAACCCGGGTTGAGAGAATATATTAAGTATTGCAAGGCCGATGACCCGGCTTCATCCAGGCCATATAATTCCCGATATATTGGCTCAATGGTTGCCGATGTACACCGAACGCTGTTGAAAGGAGGGATTTTTATTTACCCTGCGACCGATAAATATCCGGAAGGGAAGCTCCGGCTCATGTACGAATGCAACCCGCTTTCCTTCCTGATGGAGCAGGCCGGCGGCAAAGCGACTAATGGGGTGAAACGCATTATGGAGATAGGTCCTCATGATATTCATGAGCGTACCAGCATTTACATGGGTTCTAAAACGAACGTAAACCTGGCTGAGAACTTTTTAAGGGAATATGAATTAAGTTATTAACTATAATTTATTAAACCTGGGTTTTATACCAACGTCAGTCCCTGCTAAAGCTTAAAGTTAGTTAAAAGTCAATATACATGCCTTCTCTTATGTCGTGGTCGATGGTATACCCCCCGTTTACCTCGACTACATATTGAGCGGGATGATCAGAGGGGATCTGGCGTTCAGAAAAAGGCGTTGTATTTTGATGTATTCGGACAATTTCATTATCGCTATTTATATAAAGAATATCGAGGGGAAGGGGGGTATTGGCCATCCAAAAACTGCGGGGCCTTTCATCTTCAAACAAAAATAACATACCGGCATCGGATGGCAGATCGTACACATCCATAAGCCCCAGGTTCCTTTCATTGTCTGTATCGGCCACTGCCGCACGAATAGTAGAAATGGTATCATTAGTGGTGCTTAAGAAATGGACCTCGGTAACTAAATCAGGAGTGCGGCCTTCGGCGCTTCTCCCCCTGGAGTTATCGTTACCGCATGAAAATGTTAAAAAAACAAAAACAAATACAATAAAAATAGAGATATAGGAGTTCATAATAAGCTTAGGTATTAAATTTTAACACAAATATATCCAAAAAATGTATTAAGTGTGCATTGATATCTGAGTAGTATTGCACAGACTTTATTGCGTAATATGGTGTCCATGATAGTGTCTAACATGATAAACACTGGATAACTTCTATTGTTATTCACAAGTATTAAGATTATATTTGAGTCGAAAAAGTGGGTCCCAAAAAGGCGCACTTTTTTTATTTTCACACAGAATATTCATTTTGCAAGATCAATTATTACATAAACTTAGAGATCTAACGGATGATGCTATCAATGATACATCACTTTTTTTGGTCGATATAGAGCTAAAAGGCAGTAGTCAGAATACGTCTTTGTGGATTTATATTGATTCGGAAAAGGGGGGCGTCACATTAGATCAATGTGCTGATGTGAACAGGCAGTTAGGTTTTTTGATTGAGGCCAATGAAGTCTTTTCGCACAAATATACGATTAATGTGTCTTCACCCGGGTTGGGCCGTCCTTTAAAAGACATCAGGCAATATTTTAGTAACAAAGGACGTCAAGTATCTATAAGGTACAGAGTTAACGAGGAAGAAAAGACATTAGCCGGAGAACTTGCAAATGTTGAAAACGACCATATTTTTATAGATGCGAAAGACGGCGGAAAACATGAAGTCAGATTTAAAGATATTATAGAAACGAAAATTGAAGCGGTTATTTGACGCAGAAAGTTATCCTGAAGAATTATGCAAACAGATATTTCAAAACAAATTATTCAATCCTTTGCTGAAATAGCCAAAGATAAGGGCATTGAGCGCGATCTGCTTCTTTCTATACTGGAAGATGTTTTCCGGTCTATGATTAAAAAGAAATACGAAAGTGATGAAGCCTTTGACGTGATATTGAACCCTGATCGCGGAGAAATCCAAATGATGCATATCAGGGAGGTCGTTCCTGATAATGAATTTTCTGATGAGGTTAATGAAATTCCGCTCAGTAAAGCCCTTAAGTTTGATCCCGATCTGGAACTTTACGATGAATTCGCTCAGGAAGTTAAGATTGAAGATTTTGGTCGCCGGTCGGTAATGATGGCTCGTCAAACACTTGCTCAACGTATTCGTGAGATCGAAAAAGACCATATCTTTGACGATTATTCCGATCGGGTAGGTGAAATAGTTTTAGGCGATGTTTATCAGGTCCGTAACAAAGATATTCTTGTAAATCATAATGGCGTGGAGCTTATTCTCCCTAAGAGCCAGCAAATTTACAAAGACCGTTACCGTAAAGGGGATACCATCCGTGCCGTTGTTCTCGAAGTGAAACGTGAAAATGGGAATCCTGCTGTTATCATTTCAAGAACATCGCCATTGTTCCTTGAGCGGTTATTTGAAAATGAAATACCGGAAGTATTTGACGGCATTATCGAAATTAAAAGGTCCATACGTGAACCGGGTGACCGATCAAAAGTTGCCGTAGTATCGCACGATGAGCGGGTTGACGCCGTTGGAGCTTGTGTCGGGATGAAAGGCATACGAATTCATTCCATTGTGAGAGAGCTTTGTAATGAGAACATTGACGTAATCAATTATACCGAAAACACGCAAGAGTTTGTTAAAAGGGCCTTACAACCCGCTCAGGTCCTTTCTGTTGAAATTGACGAAAAGTCAAAAGAGGTAAAAGTAGTGGTACCTGTTGATCAGGTGTCCAAAGCAATAGGAAAAGGCGGCGTTAACATACGCCTGGCTTCTCAGCTTACGGGATACGAAATAGATGTATACCGGGAAGTTGACGATGAAGAAGACATTGACATCTTTGAATTTAGCGACGATTTTGGTGATGAACTGGTGCAAAAATTGTTCGATATTGGCTGTGATACAGCCAGATCTGTACTTGAACTAAGTGAAGATGAGCTCGTTCGAAGAACAGAGGGATCTATCGACAAGGAAACGGCCAGGAACATAATTGGCACCATTCAGGACGAATTCGAAGAAGAAGAAGAAGATCAAGCCGGTTAATTATAATATAGGCTTAAGAATAAAAGAGGTTATTTCTTTATGACAAAAGGTGTAAAACCTAAGAAGCTTTTTAAAGTAGCAAAAGAATTTAATGTATCTACAGCATCGATTGTAGATAG
>JBBDMV010000001.1:0-8941 GCA_040878115.1 Balneolales bacterium | reverse complement strand
ACATTTACGCAAATGTACTGATTGCAAATCCAGAATTTTGTATTCATGAAAAAACTACGTATTTACAATTACGGCATCATGCGCAGTCACGGAAAAGGTGTAGCGGCGAGACGCCGCAGCATAGTGTGGAACAGGCAAGATGCCTGTTCCGGCGTTAGTTGTTTTATAAACATACTCAACACCCACGTCAGTCTGAATGCAAGTTGGGCATATGATCTTAATATTGTCTCAGATAGTCATCCCAACTGTAGTCGAAGGCCTTTTGGAGCAACCCACCAGGGCATTCCATGCAACTGAAATTTTTATTCATTTAGCGCATTTTGATATTCCTGATTAGGTACCTTTTTGCTTTCATTAACTACAAGTATATAAAGAAACTCAACTCCCACTAACAAACTTGCTCCCAAAAGATGCAGGACCTGAAAAACGGGCGGCATGCCCAGATAAGCCAATACAATGCCGATAACAAACTGAGAGATTACCAGAACAACTATAGCAAGGGACAAATTATAAGGTAAATTGGTTATTCCGGTTTTTTGGTGATAATAAATTAAGGTGGCGGAAAGAATTAAAACGATCCAGGAAAAAGTGCGATGGAGCTGATCAATCCAGCCAATTTCATATATCCAAAGTGCTCTTTCTAAAAGCGGATTGGCGTGATTTACGGCATCGATAGCTTCCCTGACCTGGGTTCCGATGGCCACTTGGAACAGTGTCGAAAAAAGAAGCAGGCCTGCGATAAGCAGTAGCTTATTATTAGCTTTAGGGGGTAGTTCTAATTTGAACCTATCGGACATGGCCTTAAAAGAAGCATACATTAACACGTTGACGATTAACAATGCAACTAGCATATGTATAGTAATTAGCCATTCACTGAGGCCGCTTTGGACCACCTGGCCACCAAGCCAACCCTGGAATAACACCAGTATAAATGCAATTACGGAGCTATAAAATACCACTGGTTTTTTGCTAAAGTAAGCAAAGGAAAAAAAGAACGTAAGGGTGATCAAAAATCCTATAAGTACCCCGACCAGACGGTTAACATACTCCATCCAGGTTTTGAAGACGCTAAATTCTTCTGGGTTATAACCAGCTGGTAAATCTGAAGCAGATAGAGGCGGTATCCATTGGCCGAAACACCGGGGCCAGTCAGGGCAACCAAGGCCCGCCCCGGATGCACGGACGAGGCCGCCTATAAAGATCAATAGAAAAGTAAAAAAAACTGTTATGACGGCAGTTTTCTGGTAACGGTTGAGGCCGGAAAACCGGCGTGATAAATTCATTCGAACTTGTTGAAAGAGTATATGTTAATTTTCTCTGATGCGTTATTAACGAGAATTTAAGCTTCTACATGCCATCAGAGTTAAAAATTCCTTAAATTTAAGGGTTGATCGGTCGCAAAAAAACAGATGATACCCTATTTTGACGATGATGACCCTTTGCAGCCAATAATATTTCCAGGCATGTTACAAATACTACTATTATTAAATGAAACCAGCAACTGATACATTATTAGCAAATCCCTTCAAATCATCCGCTGTACTGGATTATGTAGAGTTAACCAAACCCGGAATCACCATGCTTGTATTATCCAGTATGGTAATAGGATTTATTCTGGGTTCAACGGCAGGAATACAGTTTGGGATATTGGCCCATGCGGTAATCGGAACTTTATTGATCGCCGCCGGAACGGCCGCACATAACCAATATATAGAGCGTGATCTGGACAAGCTGATGCTCCGGACCAGTACGCGTCCTTTACCGGCCCAAAAAATTGCACCTAACAAGGCTTTGTTTTTCTCGCTTACACTGATGTTTAGTGGGCTGATTTACTTAAGTTTTATGGTGAATTTGGCAGCCGGGGTTGTATCCGGAATAACAACGTTATTATATCTGGGCTTATATACGCCGTTGAAGCGGGTATCATTTGCCAATGTTTGGGTGGGTTCTATCCCCGGGGCTTTGCCCCCTGTTGGTGGATGGGCTGCCGCAACGGGAAATGTTGCCGATCCCGGTATGTGGGTTCTTTTTGGTATTGTTTTCCTCTGGCAAATCCCCCACGTAATTGCCATCGCATGGTTATGTAATGAAGATTATACCCGGGCCGGGTTCAGAATGCTCCCCAAGTATGACAAGAATGGAATGAACTCTGCAGTAGCTATTCTTGTCTGTCTCTTTCTGATCTTACCGGTAAGCGGATTATTGTATTATCTTGGGATTAATGGATGGGTTTATTTAACAGGTGCTTTTTTGGCAGGTATTTACTTCCTGTATTTCGGGATCAGGTTTGCACGGCAACGTGACAAAGTCAACGCTAAAAAACTTATGTTTGGTTCGCTGGTTTACCTGCCCTTGGTTTGGGTTTTCGTTATTCTTGACAGGCTCGCGAGCCTTCATTAAAAAGGTACTTTCTAGATTTTCCTGAATAATTATAAACAAATTCCCTTCTCATCCGGATGAACAAACCAGGATACCGAAGAGACAGAAAATATAATTCACCCCTTTATTTAAGCTAACAATCTTCTTATATTTCTTGCCTTGCGGGAATAGCTCAGTGGTAGAGCACAACCTTGCCAAGGTTGGGGTCGCGAGTTCGAATCTCGTTTCCCGCTCATAAAAAAAAAGCCTATTCAGATTATCTGAAGAGGCTTTTTTTTTCCGGTCTTTAGGACGCTATTGTTGCTGAAATTTTATATAAAAGCAGAAATGGAGTGATATTTTTACATTCAACGGGAATTATCTATACAATTTAAAAGTTTATCCACCGACTTTATTTATTAACCGTTCTAATTCTTAACTTCACAGGATGAACAAATGAAGGCTGCAATAAACCCACGCCTTAATATTATCAGTCCGAAGATTAGTAATTCAGAGGCTGATCGTATTTTTAAAACAATTTCGGGTCTTCATCAGTTATTAATCAGAACTATTTGAACATATTATGGACGACATTGCAGGCAAGAATTTTGAAGTAGTCATTATCGGAAGTGGCCCCGCAGGCCTAACGGCAGCGTTGTATGCTGCCAGGGCTGATCTAAAACCCATTGTATTTGAAGGGCCCGAACCGGGCGGACAGCTAACGACTACCACGGATGTGGAGAATTACCCCGGTTACCCTGAGGGTGTTTTAGGTCCTAAGATGATGGAAGATTTCAGGGAACAAGCAAAACGTTTCGGTGCAGACTGCCGCTGGGGGATGGTTACTGATATTGATTTTAATCAACGCCCTTTCAAGCTTACTATAGATGAAGAAACGCAAATCAGCGCGGATTCGCTTATTGTCGCTACCGGGGCCTCTGCCAAATGGCTCGGCCTGGATAGCGAGCAGAAACTTCGCGGACATGGTGTGACAGCTTGCGCTACATGTGACGGTGCTTTTTTCCGAAACGAGCATGTTGTTGTAATCGGCGGTGGTGACACTGCCATGGAGGAAGCCGACTTCCTAACTAAATTTGCAAGTAAAGTTACGATTGTACACCGCCGCGATGAGTTTAGAGCGTCACAAATCATGCAAAAGAGGGTGCTCGGTAACGAGAAAGTGGAAGTGAAGTGGAACTCGAACCTGCAGGAAGTGCTCGGTAAAGACGTTGTTCAGGGAGTTGTACTTGAGAATACAGAAACCGGAGAACTTGAAACCCTCGAAGATGTAACCGGTGTATTTCTGGCCATCGGCCATAAGCCCAATACGGACCTGTTTAAAGGCGTTCTGGAAATGGACGATGTGGGATACATCCAGACCAACGGCAAAAGTACAAGAACCAATATTCCAGGTATATTTGCCTGCGGTGATGCCCAGGATAAAGAATATCGCCAAGCTATAACCGCTGCCGGTACTGGGTGTATGGCCGCTATTGATGCCGAGCGCTGGCTTCAGGAAATCGGCGTTGAGGCCGAAGAGCCCGTTATTGAAAAACACTGGCATAAGACGCGGGAATAGTGACTTGCTGCAGCAGGAGGTGGCTCACAGGCAGAAGCTTCGTGAAGCGTCCACGCTTCACGAATTTGCACCCGGGAGCCCGGCCCTTCCAACACATCCTGGGTTACCAACAGCCGCGGCCCATTAGGCGGCTGTTTACTTCTCGTGCCGTTGTGGTTTACTTTACCCGCTCCGGGCGTTGTTCTTTCGTTAAGCGCAGAATCTTAACGGAGCAGCTATCAGCCAATTTATTTCTTACCCACTCCCAACGCTTTTTGAATGGATTCCTGGAGCTTGTCCATCTTAATAGGTTTGAGAAGGTAGTCAACAGGTTGAGTTTTCTTGCTCCGTTCAAAGGTTTGTTGGTCGGAGTTACCTGAAAGGTAAATTATAGGCACGGGTGATTGTAATCTGATTCTTTCAACCGTCTCGATACCGTCCAACTCGCCATTCAGCTTAATATCGACAAGGAGTAAATCAAAATTATCTTTCTCAAACGCTTCAAGGGCCTGTTCGCCGGACATGGCAATTTGATTTGAGGTAAATCCCATGTTTTCGAGATGGTTCTCGATCATTCGAGCGATAATGAACTCATCTTCAACCAGGAGAATGTTTTTCATTGCTCTTTAAATTGTAAAGTGAATTTGGTGCCTTTATTACGATCGATCTTAATTGTGGAATTTAGCTGTTTTGCAAGTCCGTTAATCAGGTTCATGCCCAGGCTCTCACCTTTTTTTGCACTGACTGCTTTGGGCAGACCTATTCCGTTATCTTCAACAATCAAACAGTACGTACCATCTATATGTGTAAAATTCACAAGAATAGTCCCTTTTTTCTTTCCCTTAAAAGCATGCTCAAAAGCATTGGTGAGTAATTCATGAATAATTAGACCGCAAGGTACGGCTAAGTTTATATTAAGATAAACTTTTTCTGCTTTGATAACGGTTTTAATATCAATATCGGGTTGGACCAGCGAGATAATCATCTCCATTAGGTCTTCAATATATGATTCCATCTCTATAGCTGAAAAGTTCTTTCTTTGGTAGAGTTTTTCGTGGATCATTGCGATTGAGCGAATCCTGTTCTCGCTCTCACGGTACAATCTCTTGATCTTATCCTCCTCAATACCGTCAGCTTGCAAGGAAAGCAAGCCGGTAATTACAGCCATATTGTTCTTCACCCGGTGATGGATCTCCTGGAGCATATATTCTTTCTCCTTTACTGACTGCTCGAGCTGTATTTCATATTCTTTATGATGAGTTATATCCTGGACCGTTGTCAACTTAAAACGTTTTTTATCCGGATCAGTTAAAAGAACACCCGTCATTATCACGTCAATAACCTGTTTGTCTTTTGTATAGAAGCTGGATTCTTCCTCAATTTCAACCCCCTGTGTAAATTTGCGGTAGCTGAGCATGGCTTTCTCATGATCTGAAGGAATGACATTCACGGTAAATGGTTTTCCAAGCAGTTCTTCGCGACTATAACCGCTCATCTGGCAATACAGATCATTTACCCTGTGGATAATCCCATCTTCGTCGGTCAGTATTACGCCAACAGCCGGAGATTCGAAAAACAGCTCGTTAAGCTGCTCGGTCCTTCTAAGGTCCTGCTGCGCTTCTTTTTCAGCAGTAATGTCCAAAGTGCTGCATGAAGCACCCTCAACCTCGTCATTCTTATTGATAACAGGGCTGTAATGATATTTGAACCAGTTCACCTTGTTATTGGCGCCTTTAATGGTTTGCACACCACCTACCGTCTCTCCTTTAAAAACCTTGTCGAGATCGTTTCGAAAGGTCTCTGTATTTTCAGCTGTTATAAAATCAATGTAAGATTTGCCGGGCTGCAATTTCTTGCCCATCAATTCCTGATAGCTCTGAAATGCTTTTTCATTAAAGGTGATGATCTTATACTGGCGGTCAATCAATACGAAAGATTGAAGAGTATTGTTAAGCAGTGCCCAGGTATTGGCTTGCGATTTTATAAGCTCAGCCTCTTTTTTTTCAAGCTTTTCGTTAGCTGTCCGCAGTTTTGCATAACCGTTTTGTATTTCATCATAACTTGATTGCAGCTCTTCATTGGTGCTTTCCAGTTCCCCATTGGACGTATGCAGTTCTTCGTAGGTAGACTGCATCTCCTCATTCAGGGATTGCAGTTCTTCGTTCGAGGTTTCCAGTTCCTCGATATATCGCTGCATATTTTCTTTGGTTGCGGAAAGCTCCTGCTCAAGCTCTGCTACGCGTGGGTTTCCGTCATCAGAGACGGGTTCCTGGGGAGAATAGATTTCTTCCGGCAATTTTTTCTCGAACGCCACCAGATAAAGTTGGTTATTGTGATTACCGTCAATCAGCGGCTGAGCGGTGATGCGGACATAATACGCGGTATTGGCAACGGAGATTTTTTTGTACCTGGTTGAAGCCAGAATATCTTCTCTGGAGGCTTTGGAAATAATAGTGCGCAGGTCAATCTGGAGGCTCTCATGGGCCATATGGAAAATGTTGGTATCCATATTGCCTTCCCGAAGTCCAAGAAAGTAATGGACATCCCCTTTTATTTCAAGAATGTCCATGTTGTCGTTAATGACCACATAGGGATGTGGGAATGTTTTATAAAGAGTCTCTTTCACAATATCCGGAATGGAAGTATCTCTGTCTCTATTTGAAAATTTCAATTCTCCGAAGCGCTGGGTCTTGAAGTTTCCAAAACGCAAAGCATTGATCTTATTGCCCCTTTTTCGTTGATATATTTTGTTTTTCGCATCCACTACAGAAAACTGGTCGGTAAAGGCACCTATGGTCTCCGCCTTGCCCAGAAACAAAGACCCATTTTCGTTAAGGGCGTAATGGAAAATGGGAAGTATCTGCTTTTGCAGGCCGGGGCCAAAGTAAATAAACAGGTTTCGGCAACTAATCAAATCAAGCTTCAAAAAAGGAGGGTTGACCGTAACGTCATGTTTAGAAAACTTAGTGCTGGACCGGATAGACTTGGTGACAGTATATGTATCACCATTTTTAATAAAAAATTTATCAATAATATCAGGCTCTGCATTGCGAAGCGAATCTTTTGAATATTCTCCCTTTCGTGCTTTGGCTAATGCTTTTTCATCAATATCGGTAGCAAATATCTGGACATTATAATTGCTGATCTTGCTCTTTAGAAGTTTGTGTAAAATAATCGCAATTGTATACGGTTCTTCGCCGGTTGCACAGCCCGGTACCCAAATGCGGATGGAGTCACCCCGGGTTTTTGCGGCTATCATTTCTTTTAGGTGCTTCTCGAGCTGTTCGAAGCTTCCTTTATCTCTGAAGAAAGCAGTAACTCCGATTAGAATGGTATCAAACAAAGCGTCAATTTCCTGAGTGTTCTTTTTTAAATAGGCAAGGTATTGCTGAAGGCTGCTGATCTTAAGTTCATTCAAGCGTTTATGAAGCCTCCGAAAAATGGTCTTCGGCTTATAGTTTTCGAAACTGGTTTCCGTTCTTTTAGAAAGCAGTGCGAGTATTTCATTTTGGGTTTTGGTGTTTTTGAATGACTCTATCAGGTCATAATTAAGGTTAAGCAGTTCATCAACCAGGTTGTTGATTTCGTCACCAATTTCATCCGGTGGTAAAACATAATCAACATAGCCCGAATCTATGGCTGCCAAAGGCATGATATCATATTCCGCCGTCTGGGGTTCCTGAGCGATGGTGTATCCCCCCGCCTTTTTAATCGCTTGTATACCTATGGCCCCATCGGGGCTGGACCCGGATAACAGAATCCCGATAATATTTTGTTGCTTGTAGGCGGCCAGAGAACTAAATAAATAATCGATGGAGGGTTTCGGGCTGGATGAAGCATCATTCTTTTCACGATTGAGATAAAGTTTCCCCTCTTTTAAGTAAGTATCCCAGCCAGGCGGTGCAACTAGTATCGTGCCCGGTTCTATTTGAATGCCGTTTGTCACAGCTCTAACATCCATCTTCGTTTTTTTTCCCAACAAGCTTACCAATTGGCTTTCGTAGGCCGGGCTGAGGTGCTGGGCTATAATGATCGCGGCATTTTCAAGTTTTTCGGGAAAACCAGCCAGTATTTTGTATAGGGCATCCAGCCCACCGGCAGACGAACCGATGGCGACAATAACCACATCTTTGTTTGGGGCTTCTTTAGTAGAGGTTGATTCAGCCATTTTACCGATAGGTAATCATTAACAGACAGGGTTTATTATTCAATTAACGTATACCTGTAGGTTTATTTTGATGATAAAAAATCAGCAACTAGTAACCTGTAAATCATTTTTATATTTAACACAAGAATACAAATCCTGCGTAATATAAAAAATCTTGTTTATATTACGTTCTAAAGCATTTAATTAATGATTGGTTTCTTAAAAATTCCACCAAATGCCTTTTATATTTAGAGCATAATTAATCTATTTGCTGTATTACTACTTAATTTACGGTTAAAAAAAGTTTGTAAATTAAAACGGATAGCCTTTTTGCATAATAATGGCAACATGACTTTTCAAATCAATGGTAAATATGAAGTTGAAGAAGTTTTCTTTTGAGCCATTCTGAATATATTTCTATTGCATTAGATGTTTTAATTTAACCTCTTAATATACTATCATTTACAGACGCTAACAACAATAATATATTTAAAAGCCTATCTGGTAATATTTCATTCCCCTGAAATGTCCGCAATTCAAGATTGCCGGAAATAAAGGCAAAATAACCAACTGCGTTACCTTTCAATTTTATCATGCAGATAATATTATATCTGCAAATAAATTTCTGACGTATTCCTCATTTCGCAGTTTTTCATTCCATTCAAGCATATAAAACGTTTACCCTGTCCACCCAGGGATTGGGTTTTGGGGTGATTTTAAAAATACATTCATTATTTATAGATATCTATAAAAAATACAATCTTTTAGAGAATATAAAAAGCTATGACATACGGTATTATGTTAAGCAAGTATAATTCATACAAAGGACCGCCTTAGGTTTCCTCATAGCTACTCCATGGAGCTAGATGGAATCTGGT